>CAYGLT010000001.1:0-4228 GCA_964350875.1 uncultured Phycisphaeraceae bacterium
GAAATACACCTGGGTGGGCTCGAACCACCAACCTTCGGCTCCGGAGGCCGACGCTCTATCCAATTGAGCTACAGGTGCGCTTGACGGCGGGCGTTTGCCCGCTTGTGTTGTGGCGGATGGTACGGCCCCGCACGAGCACCGGCAACGCGAGCGACGCGAAGGAGTCCGCCCTGTGACGGTCTATGTCCCCCCCGCGGGCGAGATCACGGCGTCGCAGGCCGTCGCCGAGCGGCTCCACGAGCCCACGGCCAAGCGCCCCACGCCCGTCTGGGCCGCGCTGCTGTTCACCTTCGTCGCGAACATGACGGCGGCGGTCGTCGCGATCGGCGTGTTCTTCGTCGCCGAGACGGGCTTCGGCTTCGGCGCGCGGCGGAACCTGCTGCTCGGGCTCGTGATGGGCGTGACCTACATCGCCGGCGCGCTGGGCGTGGGTCCGGCGCTGCGCGCGGCGTCGGCGAAGATCCGCTGGATAACCGCGCGCCTCGTGCTCGGGTTGCTGCTCACGGTGATGGGCCTGTGCTCGGCGTCGATGGCCCTCGCGCACGAGGGCGCGCTGGGTGAGGCGGCCGCGTGGGTCATCTGGCCCGCGATCGGCGTGTGCTCGGCCGCGATGGGCGGGCTGTGGCCGATCGTCGAGAGTTATGTCACGGGCGGGCGACGGGGCGACGACCTGCGCAGGGTCGTCGGGTGGTTCAATGTCACCTGGTCGGTGGGCATCGTGCTGACGGCGTGGATCATGGCGCCCGCGCTGGGCAGCGCGAACTCCGCGCTCATGCTCATGCTGTGGACGGGCGTGATCCAGTTCGCGACCTGCGGCCTGCTCGCGCTCTTCTCGCCGTACCCCGCGCGGGAAGTCCACGAGAGCCACCCGCACCCGCCGGTCTACGAGCGGCTGCTGACGGTCTTCCGCCTGCTGCTCCCGACGAGTTACATGCTGATGTACGCCCTGACGCCGCTGATCCCGAGTCTGCTGGGGCGGCTGGGCATCGAGGCGGAGCACAAGACGCTGGTGTTCTCGGTGTTCCTCGGCGCCCGGGTGGCGTCGTTCTGGTTCTTCGGGTGGTGGTCCGGGTGGCACGGCCGCTGGAGGACGCCCGTCTGGACGACCGGGGTCACGCTGATCGGGTTCGCGCTGACGCTGCTCGCGCCCAACCTGATCGCGGCGTGCGCGGGGCTCGCCCTCTTCGGGTTCGGGCTGGGGGGGATCTACACGGGCGCCCTGTACTATGTGATGGAGGTCGGCGCGAGCGAGGTCGAGGCGGGGGGAACGCACGAGGCGCTCATCGGGGGCGGGTACACCCTCGGGCCGCTGATCGGGCTCGCGGGACTCTGGGCGGTTCAGGCGGAAGGCGTGGGATCGCGGTTCAGCGCCGAACAGGCGACGGCGGTGATCGCCGTCGTGGGGGCGCTCGTCGCGGCGGGCGTCGCGTTCCGCGCGGCAAGGCGCACGAAACCCGGGTCGGGCCCTGCAACCTCGACGGGCAACGCCCAATAAGAAACCCCAGGCACGCATTTCTGCTTGCCTGGGGCGTTGAGTAAGAGGGAAGCCAAAGGTTGGGTGAGGGGAGTATCCGCGCCGATGCGCAGGAACAGCGTCGTAGCCCTCGAGTAGATCTCGTTGCACGCCGGGTCCGATGACGCCCGTCACCGGAGAATTGCGTTTCTTCCCAGCGCAAATATACCTGACACCACTCTATTCGGCAAGATGAACCCGATCGGTTGCAAGGTTTTGTCAGTCGCCTAAAGGGGGCGGGACATTTTCTTGTCGACCGATCGGTCCGCTTCCCCAGAATATCACCCGGGTTCCAGCCCCCGCGGCGCCTCGCCTTCCACGATTCGGTCCCGCGAGGAGGGCGCAACCAGCCGCCCGACGAACGCCCGGAACCGCGTTTCCGCCGCGTCGACATCGTCCCCGAAGTACGCCCGGAACACCGCCTCGCCCCCGAGTGAGCGGTCACGAACCGCGCGGGCGAGGAACTCCCGATCCGTCAGCCGCGCGTTGACGGCCGCCGATAACCGCCCGGCCTGCGCGTCGATCACCATCGCGCGAAGACCGTCGCTCGATTCCTGTCCGTCGTACGCGTGCAGGAAGTGAATCAGCGCCCAGCCCTGCGCGTAGAAGGTGAGCAGGTCGTCGTTCACCGGGGTGAGCAAACCCTCCGGGTTCGACGCCAGCATCACGCGCAGGGGAAGAAGATCGCCGCGCGCGTAGGCGTTGCGCAGGTGATCGAACCGCTCGACATTCGCCCAGGGCAGGAAGACCGGCGTCGCGCCCGCCCAGCGATGGCCTTCCATGTAGGTCGCGATCGATTCCTCCGCCCACGAGGGCAGCCGCTCGCGGAAGGTGGACTGGGTGTACTGGTGCCACCCTTCGTGCGACGCGATCGCGAGCGTGTCGAACATGCCGATGTCGAAGAACACGCCCTTGCCGCCGTGCGCGAAGCCGCCGCGTCCGACGCGCGAGATGCCCTGGCCGCGCTGGCCGAGGATCTGCAAAGTCATGCGTTGCCACTGCGCCCTCGTGTCGAGCAGGAAGGTGTCCATCCGGTCGCTCGGGCGTGGGAGTGTCACGAGCGCACGGGTGTAGTGGTCCAGCGCGATCTCGAGGAACTCGGGCGTCCGCTGGATCAGCGTGGTGTCGGTCTCGGTCGTGTAGATCCGGAAGTTGGGCGTCGTGATGAGCCGACCCTCGGCGCCCGCGTACTCCCAGGGCGTCACGCTCTCCACGATCACGCGCGGCGACGAGGGCGCATCATCCGTCGCCCCCGCCTCCGTCACGCTCCCCGTGCGCGACGACGACGCGCACCCCGCCAGCACACACACCATCAACCCAACGATCGCACGCACTTCTCGGCTCCGGTGCTCTGGGTGCCACGGCCGGCTTGTCCGGCCGTGCTGAGTTCGGCTACAGACTCTTCAACGCCTCCGCCGTCGCGTCGCGCTCCGCGACCTGGGCCGCCAACTGGTCGCGCGTCTGCTGAACAAGGTGCGCCGGCGCACGCTCCGCGTACCCCGGGTTCGCGAGACGCCCCTCCAGCGCGGCGATCGACTTCGCCAACTCCGCGTGCTTCGCCTCCAAGCGAGCCCGCTCGGCGCCCGCGTCGGCTGCGTCCGCGAGGTCGCTCAATCGGTGCTCGTGCGCGTCCATCGTGAAGACGCTCGATGCGCCGGTCGGGGGTGTGTCGACGATCTCCTTCACGCCGCACATCGCGCGAACGAACTGTTCGTTCATGCGCACCAGCCCGAGCAGCGCGGCGTCCTGCGGGTTGAGGTGCAGCGTCACCTGTCGCTTGGGCGGCACATTCTGGGAGGCCCGCGCCTGACGGATCGACTCGATCAGCGTGCGCAGACGCTCGAAGTCACGCTCGGCGGCCTCGTCACGAAGGCCGGGCAGCACCGTCGGCCACGGGGCGACGCACAACAGATCGGTTTCACCTTGAGAGAGCCCGAGCCCCGCGATATCCGCACTGGGCAGTTCACGCACGCGCTCGTAGATCGTCTCGGTGATGAACGGCGCCACCGGGTGGAGCACGCGCAGGATCACATCGAGCGAGGCGCGGAGGATCGCGCGCTGCTCGGCGTCGTCGTTGATCGTCGGCTTCACGCCCTCGAGGTACCAATCGCAGAAGTCGCGCCAGAGCAGGTCGTAGAGGGACTGCGCGTAGCCGCTGAACTCGTACCCGCGCAGGGACTGGTTGATCTGCTCGACGCTGGCCGCGAGGCGCGAGAGCATCCAGCGATCGACGAGCGGGCGGCGGGGGGGATGGAGCACACCTTCAACGCTCTTGCCGTCGAGTTTGCTCAGCGCGAACCGCGACGCGTTCCACAGTTTGTTGCAGAAGTTCCGCCCGAGGTCGAACTTGGGCGAGGTGTTCTTGCCCGTCTTCGCGTCGGGCTCGACGGGCATGCGCACATCCTGCGTCTGCGTCGTCATGTGGCACAGGGTGAAGCGCATCGCGTCCGCCCCGTGCGTCTCGATAATGTCGAGCGGGTCCACGCCGTTGCCCAGCGACTTGGACATCTTGCGGCCCTCGCCGTCCTGGATCATCGCGTGGATGAACACATCCCTGTACGGCGACGGGCCGGGCTGATACTTCCCGTTCGCGTCCTTGGTCGCGAGGAAGTACCGGTTGAACATCACCATGCGCGAGACCCACAGGGTGATGATCTCGCGCGCGGTGGTCAGCACATTCGTCGGGTTGAACGCGGCGAGGAGGCCTTCCGTATC
>CAYGLT010000001.1:4328-72717 GCA_964350875.1 uncultured Phycisphaeraceae bacterium
GCGCGGTGGTCAGCACATTCGTCGGGTTGAACGCGGCGAGGAGGCCTTCCGTATCCCCGTTGGCCGCGCTCGGATCGGGCCAGCCCATCGTGGAGAGCGGCCAGAGCGCCGACGAGAACCAGGTGTCGAGGACATCGGGGTCTTGGTGGATGCTCACGCCGACACGGCAGATGGTTTGGACCGCTTTCGCCGAGTCTGGCAACATGCTTAGCGCGGGCGCCTCTTTCCACTTGTCGCTCGAACCACATCCCACGCCAAACTTCTCGATGCGGTCCGTGAGTTCGGCGATGACTTCTTCGCCCCGCTTGTTTCGTGGGCACAGGAAGAAGTAGGGAGAGAAATCGTCGCTCTGATCGCTCCGATGCTCAAGATCGCCATTGAGAATCGGATCCTCAGTAATATCGAGCAGGGCAAAGTGCGCTTCGCCTCTGAGTCTGTCGCTTGCCGCATCCACAGGTTGTTGGGTACTGAGTATCCAGATCGGAATTCGGTGTCCCCACCACAACTGGCGCGAGATCGGCCAGTCGCGCAGGTTCTCGTGCCAGGTCTGGTAGGTCTTCGCGTACCGCTCGGGTGTGAACCGGACTTCGCCAGCGAGCAGCGCCGTCTGGGCCAAGCCCGCGAGCGAATACGGTTCGATGTCGGTGCCCGGGATTGGAGTGGACCATTCGCTCTCATCGCGCGACAGCGCGAAACTGACCGGCGTCCATTTCGTTTTGATGTACCACTGGTCGCTCAGGTACGGCTCGATCGCCGCGTGCGAGCGGTACGAGTGCCCGACGCTGTGCTGGTAGGGCTTCTGCGCCTCGAGCAGCCCCGCGTCGCGGAACGCGGCCACCACCGCCTTGCGCGCGTCCTCGCGCGACATGCCGACCCATTTCTCCGCGTCGCAACCCTCGCAATCCGCCCACCCGTGCGTGCGGCTGATCGTCGCGTCGGGCGCCATCACATTGATGACCGCGAGGTCGTGCCGCTTGCCGATCTGCTCGTCGTTCACATCGTGCGCGGGGGTGACCTTCAGGAACCCCGTCGCGAACTGCGCCTTGGGGTCCTTCGCGGCCGCCTCGGGATCGCTCTGCATCGCGGCGGGCAGCACGACATAGTCGTCGCCCACGATGGGGACCACGCGGCCCACGAACGGCAGTTTCACGAACTTGCCGACGAGCGCCTTCGCGCGCGGGTCGCGCGGGTTCATCGCCACGCCCGTATCGCCCAGATAGGTCTCGGGGCGTGTCGTCGCGACCGTGATGTGCTCCGCCGCGCCGCCGTCGGGCATCGTCACCTTGACGGGTGAGCCGTGCTCATCGCAGAGCGGGTAGCGCAGGTAGTAGAAGAATCCGTCCACCTCGCGCATCTCGACCTCGTCGTCGGCGAGCACGGTCTGGGTCACCGGGTCCCAGTTCACCAGCCGCTTGCCGCGATAGATCAGCCCGTCCTCGAAGAGCCGGAAGAACGCCTCGCGGACGGCCTTCGCGCAGGTCTCGTCCATCGTGAAGCGCTGGCGCTCCCAGTCGCACGAGCAGCCCATCATCTTGAGTTGGTCGGTGATGACCTTCTCGTACTCGTCCTTGAAGTCCTGCACCTTGGCGACGAACTCGTCGCGCTGGTAGTCGGTCCGGCGCTTCTTCTCGGAAGCCATGAGCCGCTTCTCGACGACGGTCTGGGTCGCGATGCCCGCGTGGTCGGTGCCGGGCATCCACAGCGCCTCGGCGCCCATCATCCGGTGCGCGCGGGTCAGGACATCTTGCAGGGTGTTGTTCAGCCCGTGCCCGAGGTGGAGCGCGGCCGTCACATTCGGCGGCGGGATGACGATCGAGTAGGGCTTCTTCTCCCCGTCCAGGACCGGCTTCGGGTCGGCGTGGAACGCGCGGGAGGCGTCCCAGCGTTCGCGGATGCGCGGCTCGTGCTCGGCGGGCGAGTAGGCCTTGGGGAGGTCGTTCGTGGTGGTCTGCTGGGTCGTCATGGCTTCGTTGGGCATGGGGATCGACGAGTGTAGGGGATGGGCGGTACGCTGACCCCGATGGACGACCGCATTCGCGAACTCCGAAAGCGACGCTTCTTCGCGTCCCTCGCCGCGCTGGGGCTGATTCTGCTGGCCGCCGGCGCCGCCTGGCTGCTGGTGGGGGCGGCCAACAAGGCCGGCTCGTCGCGCGCCGAGGCCCTGGCGCCCGCCACGCGCGTCACCGAGATGCTCGAGGCCGCCCGCCAGCACCTGCGCAGCGATGACTTCGAAAGCGCCGAACTGCTCCTCCGCGACGCCGCCGCCCGCGCGCCCGACGACTACGAGGTCTGGTCGCTCTACGGCGAGACCCTGCTCTCACGCGGCCGCACGCGCGAGGCCTACCAGGCTTACGCGAACGCCGCCCGCGCCACGGCCGCTCCCGTCGAACTCGAGTTCAACGCCGGGACCGTCGCCAACACCGCCGGGCTCGTGGAGGAAGCGCTCGCGCACTACGAGCGTGCCAGCGCCCGCCAGCCGGCGAACGCGCGGTTCGCGATCTACCTCGCCCAGATCCAGCGCAAACTCGGCGACGCCACGGGCGCCAAGGCGAGCCTGCTCCGCGCCGGCAACCTGCGCCCCGACATGGCCGTTGTCTGGGGCGTTCTGGCCGACATCTCGCTCGAAGAGAACAACCTGCCGATCGCGCGACAGCACATCGAGAAGGCGCGCGAACTCGATCCCGAGAGCGTGCAGTGGCGCCTCATCGACGCGCGCATCCTGCGGAGGCAGAACGACCCCGAGGCCGCGGCCCGGTTGCTCCTCGCCATGCCCGACGATCGGCTCCTCACCGATCCCGCGGCGGTGGACGAAGCGGCGACCGCGCTGGCGATGCTCAAGCGCACCGATGAAGCAGCATCGTTGTACCTGCGCGCCGCGGATCGGCTCTCGACCAACGCCGAGGTGAACTACAAGGCCGCGCTGATGCTCCAGCGCGCCGGGCGCATCGACGACGCGATCGTGCTCGCGCAGGTCGCCGCGGGTCTCGGCGATGAGCGTGCGAAAGACCTGCTTTCGACGCTCAGCGCTCCGCGTTGACGAGTTCCTGAGTGTCGTCGCTCGACGCCGGGCGTACGCGGATCACGCCGCGCGGCTCGGGAGCGGGGGCCTCCTCGACCTCACGCAATGCCTCGGCAGCGGAGTTCGTGTGCCTGCGCACGCTCCCGAGGAAGCCGTACCGCTCGAGGAAGTCCACGCGGGTCGACTCGATGGTCTCCAGCGGGCCGAACCCTTCGACTTGCGTCCACGGGTCGTAGGCGATGTTCGTCGGGCCGATGTTCATCGGGACATACAGGTCGTACAACGCCGTCGGGGCGCCGTAGGCCATCGGCTTCGAGAGGCGCGACGCGATGGACGGCGCGAGCGCCTCGGCCACGCCCGGTGCGCGGTCCTGATGCGCATTCACATAGGTTGGCCCCACGAACGCGCGCGACGCGGGCCGCACCGCCTTCTGCGCGAGCACGACGGGGCCGCCGCCTCCCGCGGTGAAGGTGGAAACCTGCGACAGCGCGGGCGCCGCGCACGCGATGCACGCGATCAGAGCCGGGGCGAGCCGTTCGAACATCTCGTCTCTCCTTGTGATGACCGGGGGCGCCCGATAATCAGCGTCGCCGCGCCGGACGCGCGGCCTCTCGCTCGAAGTGTGCGCCGCAACGGGCAGGAAGCAACCGTCAGCGCGACGCGATCAACTCACCCGGGCGCCCGCGGTGAACGCGATGGGCGCCGCGCCCGCGACCGTCTCGTACGCGCTGAGCGCGCCGCGAACATGTGCGCTCGCGAGCCGGTTCTCGCGCACGAAGGTCATCGCGCCCTCGAGCAATCTCGCGGCACGGGGTCGATCGTTGAGCAACGACAGGATCGCCCGCTCCCACTCCTCGGCGTCGCCGCGCTCAATCACAACGGCGGTCTCGCCGTCACGGATCGCGGTCATCGGGCACCCTTCGCGGGCGAACAGCATCACGCCGTGGGCCATCGCGTCGAGCAGGATCGTGCGGTGCTGCTGCAGCCGCTCGGGCACGACGACCGCGTCGACCTGGAGAGACAATTCGCGGCGGCTCTCGGTGTCTTCGATCACCGATACGCAATCGAGGAGTTTCAGTTTCTCAGCGTGCTTCCAGAGCGCGTTCGAGGACCGCACCAGCGCGGCGTCGAGAAAGATGAGCAGCGTGGGCGCGACCGTGCGCAGCCGGCTCAGCCCGTCGAGCGCGGCCTTGCACGACGCGATGTCGTCGCCCGTCCCGAGCATCAGCACCGAGAAAGCGCCGTCACGCTTTGGCCATTCGGGACGCTCGTGGTTCGAGTGCACGCCCCACACCGCGAGCCGGCGGTTCATCCACGGCGTGTTCGCGTCGATGCGCTGCTCCACGCCCTCGTCGGGGCACAGGAAGATCACGCGTTTGCGATGTTCCTCGTCGCGCGACTTCAGCGCGCGGGCCAGCGCCAGCCCTCGCTGGACCGCGACCTCCGACCACAGTTCGTAGACGATCGCCGCGTCCAGTTCACGCGCGATGCGCTCGCCCGCCGCCCACGCGTTGTCGCCCATGATGTGCACGAGGTCGATCGACTCGGTGTCCTGCACGGAAAGTTCGCGCATGGTCTCGATGTCCTGAAGCACTGCGCGGGCCGAGATCGGCGCGAACAGTTTCGAGGACGGTTCGGGGAACTTGATCCAGCGCAGGTACGGGTTGTCGAGCGATTCGGCGGCGGGCTCGATCGGCGTGACGCGCACCACGCGCACGCCTTCGTCGGCCAGCCCGACCTCCATCCGGGAGAGCAGCGCCCGCTCGCGCGAAGCAAACGAACCGTCGGCAAGGATCAGGGCGCGCATCGGGCACCAGCATATCGCGGGCGGCGTCGCCGCACAGCGGGGGCCATCGCGGCCAGAACCGCCCACGCGGCGCCCGGAGAGGGGATCGCCGTGATCAGGATGTCGTCGAAGTACGCCGCGACCGGCCCGTCGCCGACCGGAAAGCCCGCGTCCTGCCAGCCGTCGGACGCGAGCACGATCTGGTCGAGCGCACGGGCGAATCCCGTGGATGTCGATTGGTAGATCATCTCGCCCGCGTAGTAGAAGCGGGTCGCGTCGGGTTCCCACTCGACGCGCAGTTCCTCGAACGACCCGCGCGTGAAGAACACATTGGTGTCGATGAACGCCGGGCCCTTGCCCGTGTCGTCCACCACGAAGATCGTCCCGCCGAACTCGAACACCACGCGGAAGGTCGTGCCGAACTTCTCGATGGACTGGCCGACAACTGTGTAGTTGGCGCCCGCGAGATCGTCGATCCGCACGGACATGCTCACGGCGCCGCGCTCGCCCGGATCGAAGGTCTCGGGGCTGAGTGCGCCGATGAACATGCCATTGTTCGCGCTCGGGTTGTCCGAAAGCCGCAGCGCGCGGCGGCCATCGATCTCGGCGATATCGGCGCCCGCGCCCTTGGTCAGATCGAACTCGCTCCATCCCTCCTGCCCGCCGACGGCGCCGAGGGAATATCCCTCGCTCTCCTCGAAGTCGAAGAACGCGGGCTGCGCATGCGCCAGCGGAACCATAATGAGGGCGGCGACGACGCCGATTCGACGATGCATGCTGACTCCCGCCGTGCGAGCGGAGAACGGACACGAACCCACATCATGCTTCGTGTCCGGCGATCCGCAAGTTGCGTCTTTGTCGTCCGAGAATCACGCCCCGGCGGGTGAGATTCGCGGCGCTGTGCCCCTCGGGTGCTCGATCTCCTTCGCGGCGGGGGTTCTCCACGCCGCAACCCAGTGCTCCGGGGCCGCCAGAACGAGCGATGAGTCCTCCGCCGGGCCGGGAGCACACTCTGTGCCCTCGGGCGCGGCGTCCCAAGGCCACCATGGATCGAGATGCGCGACCTCCGGCCTCGAGGCGCCGAACCTGGGGCGTGCGCCGACCGATTGCGCGATCGTCGTGAGCCGATCGCGACGGTCGCGCAACGACGGAATGCACGCGAGCAGCCCGCGGGTGTACGGGTGGAGCGGGTGCGCGAAGAGTTCGCGAGTTCGGGCGTATTCGACCACGCGCCCGGCGTACATCACGCACACCACATCGGAGTGTTCGTACACCACGCCCAGATCGTGCGTGATGAAGAGCACGCCGAGCCCTCGCTCGCGTCGAAGATCATCGATGAGCGCGAGGATCTGCTTCTGGATCGTCACATCCAGCGCGGTCGTCGGCTCGTCCGCGAGGAGCAGTCGCGGCTTGCACGCGAGGGCCATCGCGATCATCACACGCTGACGCATCCCGCCCGAAAACTCGTGTGGGTACGCGCTGAGCCGCTTGGCCGCGTTGGTGATGCCCACGGCGTCGAGGGCCTCGATCGCGACGCGGTCGGCCTCTTTGCCGCGCACGCCCTGGTGAAGCCGGATGGCTTCGCGGAGTTGCTCGCCGATCGTGAACACCGGATTGAGCGAGGACATCGGCTCCTGAAAGATCATCGCGATCTCGCCGCCCCGTACGCCGCGCATCGCGCGCTCGTCGAGCGTGCGCAGGTCCACGGTGTCGCCTTGTTCGCGGCGCAGGAGAATGTGTCCCGCGTCGTACCTTCCGGGCGGCGTCGGCGCGAGCCCGAGTACGCTGAGCGCGGTGATCGACTTGCCGCAGCCCGACTCGCCGACAACCGCGAGGGTCTGCCCGTCGTAGACGCTCATCGAGGCGCCGTCGACCGCGAGGATGCGCGGGCCGCCCGGATTGTCGAACGACATCCTCAGGTCGCGCAGTTCGAGCAGGGGGGCCGTATCGGCCCGCGACGACGCGTCGCTCGCCACATCGTGCTGAAGCGCAGGAGCGTTCATCGCGCCCTCTTCGGGTCGAACGCCTCTCGCAGGCCCTCGCCCACGAAGTTCAGCGCGAGCAGCGTCACGCCGAGCATCGCGCACGGGAACACGAGCAGCCACCAGCGTGAACGGACCGTGTTCAGTTCGTTCAGCCCCGCGGCCGCGAGGTTGCCCCAACTCGGCATGGGCGGCATCACGCCGATGCCCAGAAACGAAAGGAACGACTCCTGCAGGATCGCCTGCGGCACCGTGAGCGTCGCGTACACGATGATCGGCCCGAGCAGATTCGGAAGCAGGTGTTTCAGGAAGATCCGGCGCGTGGGGGCGCCGACGGCGAGCGCGGCCTCGACGAACGGCTGGTTCTTCAGACTCAGCACTTGCCCTCGGACGACGCGCGCCATCGTCAGCCACGACACGCCGCCGATCGCCACCAGCAGCGTGACGATGTTCACCACGCTCCGGCGTGATTCGATCGCCGACGAACTGAACCGCGTCGACGCCTCCGCCTCGATCTTCGCGATCGCGTCGTCGTCCTCGCGCTGCGCGGGCGGGAGGGCCGCGATCTCACGCTCGACGAACGCCTCACGGGCCGCGGCCGAGTTCGCCACGCTCCGCGCGATGGCGCGGTCAGCGAGCGAATCCGCCGCTACGGCGAGCAGCACCACGAGCAGGATGTACGGCAATCCGTACAGGATGTCCACGATGCGCATCATCACCGCGTCGACGCGGCCGCCGAACCAGCCCGCCGTCATGCCGTACGCCGTGCCGATCAGAACGCTGATGAACGCCGCGGAAAGGCCGATGCCCAGCGAGATCCCGCCCCCGACCAGGATGCGCGTGAAGAGGTCGCGTCCGAGTTGATCCGCGCCGAGCGGGTAGACCGGGACGGCGTCGTTGATCTGCGCCGGCGTCGGATCGGGCGTGTCCTCCGGCGCGACGCCGAGTTCCGCCGCGAGCAGCGCGCGGGCGTCCGCCTCCGCTGCGCGGTCGAGTTGCGCGCGTTCCTCGTCCGTGTGAGGGACCCACGCCGGGGGGAGTTTCGTCGCGTCGAGATTCCCCGCGCGGTACCGGGGCACGCCCGCGGAGGGCGAATCGCCCATCGTCCACGGCAGCGAGAAGAGGCACGCGCCGAGCATGATCGCCAGCACGGCGGCGCCGATCATCCCCGCGACGGAACGCGTGAACGGGTTGTCCTTCTTGCGCGGCGGCGCGAGGAGCGCCGGGACCGCTTTCTGTTCAGCCATCCACGCGAAGGATACCGGCCTGCGCCGTGACTCGCTGCATCCTCACCGCTGGGGCTGGCCGCGACGCTCGCCGCGCCTCGGTCCGGATTCACCGCCGGGCGGAGGAGGCTCGCCGGCCACGCCGCGCTCGAGTTCATCGACTTTCTCGGCGACGATCTCGTCGCGACGGGACATCTCCGCGTCGAGTTCCTCGCGCATCCGCTCGATGCGCTTCTCGAACCGGTCGAGCATCATCGCACGCTCGCGGATGGTCAGATCCACACGCTCACGCACGAGGGCGAGCAGCGCGTCGCGACCTTCACCGTCCTGATTGTTGCGCGAGCGGAACGCGGCCTGCCTGATCCGCCAGTCCAGCCGCATCGACTGCAGGCGGATCTCGAACATCTCGGGGTCACGCTCGCGCAGTTCGATCTCCGGGATCACGCGCTGGGCCAGCCGGCCGTAGATCCGGTCCGCCTGGTCGGGATTCTCGCGGAGTTCCCGCTCGACACGCTCGGCCAGCGGCGGGGCGGTCTCGCGCAGGAAGTTCAGGATCTGCTCGCGTCGCTCGGGTGTGAGTTCCGCCGGATCGATCGAACGGTCCTGAGCGTCGCGATCACCGAAGCCGCGCTGCTCGCGCGGGTCGCGCATCAGCCCGCGGACGACCTGCGGCGCCGGTTCTCCTCGATCGAGGGCCTCCAACGCGTTCTGCAGCGCCGCTTCCTCGCGCCTCGTCTCGGCAAGACGCGCTTCGAGACGCTCACGCAGGTTCTCTCCATCGAATCGCTGGCCCCCACGGTCCTGATCACCGCGGGGTGGACCGCCGCCCGGCTGCGCGAGCGACGCCGCCCCGAACTGCACGGCCGCCACGCACGCGACGGCCATGCAGATCAGGAACGAGTTGGTTCGATGCGTCCGGCGCATAATCACATCCACTCCTCGGCGTCGAACGCGGACCCGCCGAGATCCTCGTACGAGATCGCGCGGTCCGCGTCGTCGAGTTCCGACCTGAACGACGCGAGGTTCGCGCGGCCGAAGACTTCGCCATCCATCGCCAGCCACGCGTCGAGGTCGGTCAGCACATCGCGTTCGTCGGTCGCGGCGAGGGTTGTGTCGGCGGGCGCGGGCGACTGCCCGCCGCGCAGCGCGACGACCGACACCGCGCCGACCGTCAGGAGCAGCGCGATCGCCGCGGCCACACGGAACGCGCTCGAGCGCCAGAACCCCACGCGGGCGATGACGATCGCCGGGGCGGCCTCGGGGGCTTCGGCGCGGAGTGCGGCGCGGAGCACGCGGGCCTCGAAGCCGGCGTCCGGCTCGGCGCGGAGCCGTGCCGCGTCGCGGTCGAGCGCGTCGGTGATCGGGCGCAGGTTGGGATCGTCAGGAGTGTTCATCGGTGTCGCTCGATGGCGGGGTGGTTGTATCAGATTCGATGGCGTCGCGGAGTTTGCGAAGCGCCCGGTGGTGCCGCGCGAGCACGGTGCCCACGGGCTGGCCGAGCATCGCGGCGATGCTCTTGAAGGACATCCCCGCGCGGTGGCGGAGTTCGACGACCTCGCGGTCGGCGTCGGGCAGGCCGCCCATCGCCCGGTGGAGCGAGGCGGTCTGCGCGGGATCGTGATCGTCGGCGTCGTCCGTTCGCGTCGAGCGTCCCGGGGCGTCGGCGGAGTCGCGGATCGTGGCCATCGCCGAGGCGCCGCGCTTCGACTTGCGGATCGCGTCGCGGACGCGGTTGGCGGCGATCTGGAAGAGCCAGGCCTCGAACGACCCACGCTCGTCGTACTCGCCCGACTGGATCTTGATGGAGACGGTGGCGAACACGGACTGGGCGATCTCCTCGGCCTGGTCGGGCCCGAGTTTCTTCGAACGCGCGAAGGCGTACAGCCGCCTCGCGTAGAGCGATACGAGCGTGGCCCAGGCGTCGCCCTCGCCCCGGCGTGCGGACTCCAGCACGGCCCCGAGGTCGCTCGGCGAGCGGCCCTGGGCGTGATCCGGGTTTCCGGACGAGGAGGAGGATTGCTCGGCCATTCGTTGCATCGTCCTGCTGGGAGGGGGAACGCCGCTCGGGGCAGGGTATTGCATCCTTGAAGGGGCTGAAGGCGGGCTTTCGACGCGCCGATCTTGACCATCGGGCGAGGGAGGTGCTACCTTCCCCCGTCCCCCAGCCCCCTGTGGGGCGACATACGGGTAGTTAGCTCAGTTGGTAGAGCACCGCACTGAAAATGCGGGTGTCCCCGGTTCAAGTCCGGGACTGCCCATTTCACCATCCTTTTTGGATCGTGACCAATGACGACGACGCCTCGGGCTCACCCCCGGGGCGTTGTTCGTTTTCAGTTGCTCCCTCCCCTTATGCGCAGCATGGGGGAGGGCTGGGGAGGGGGCGAGAAACATCGGGCGAAGAAGAAGACCCCCTCCTTGCCTCCCCCATCGCCAGATGGTGGAGGGAGCGGAAGTCGTTCACGATTCCATTCCGCTCCGCCCCTCTGTGAGTGACGGATCGGAATCGAATCGGCCTCGCTCCGGATCGAGCGAATAGGTGTACGGGTCGCCCTTCACGCCCATGCCCGCACGCCGCCAGCGGCCGTGCCCTGCGCCGAAGTTCAGCAAGCCCATCAGCCGTCGCCTGCCGATGAGCGGCGTCGCCCCGTCGGTCGCCGAGGGCCAGCGCTCGCGCAGTTCATCCGCCGTGATCCCCACCCCCCCGGCTGGCAGGAGTTCGAGGATCGTCGCCTCGTCGTCCGCGGCCTTCACCTGCGCGCGCTCGCCGATGATGGTGTAGCCCGTGTCGGTGAGTTCGATCACCGTCTCGGGTGTGATGTCGTCGTAGCGCCCGTACGCGCGGAGCAGCCGTCGGCGGTCGCGCGGGTCTTCGGGGCTGTGCCGGCGCAGCTCGACGATGACATCGACGAACCCGGGCAGCGCCCCGGTGCCGCGCGTGGCGGTCGCCTCGCCGCCCCCGCCTTTGCGAGGGTGCATGACGAGCAGCACCGCCGCGCCTGCGTTGGAGAGGTCGCGCAGGGGGGTGAGCGCGTCGAGCGCCTCGCTCGCGTCGTTCTCGTTGCTCACGGGCCAGACGCTGGGCAGCGTGTCGATGACCACCAGCGCCACGCCCCGCCGTTTGACCTCCTCGACCATCGCGCCGATGAGCCGCAGCCATTCGAGGATGTTCGTGCGCGCGTACGAGGGGCGTTGCACGATGAGCACGCGCTGCGGGTCGATGCCCAGCGCGTCGCGGCGGCGCGCCCACACACCGGCGGGTTCCTCGGAAACGATCAGGACCGGCCCGTCGATGGGCGACTCGACCAGCCCGCCCCCGGCGTGCAGGTCGCGGAGCAGGTGCGCGAGCATCGTGGACTTGCCCGCCTTCCACAGCCCGGTGAGAAGCGTGATCGCCTCGCTCGCGATGTAGCCGGGCATGATCCAGTCGGGCGCCTCCGACGGCCCGAGTTCGCCCAGCGTCACCAGCGTAAAGGGCGTGTCGCAGGGCGACGGTTTCGATTCCGTTCCGCCGCTCTGAGAGGGGCTGACCGGAATCGAAACGCTCGTGGGCTCGGGATCGCGGGGGCGGTGGGGGCGGCGGATCTTCGTCGCGGTCTTGAGGACCGCCGTGATCTCGTCGTCGGTGAAGTCGAAGCGCGGGATAGATGAGGTTGGCGTCGTCATGCGCCGAGAGTGCCCGAAAGCAGCCGAACCGCAAGGGCTCGAGCGCGCAGGGCCACGATTCGGCGCACGGCGCGTGCCGACGCGTGAACATTGCGCGCACGGCGGTGGTCTCACTCCGGGCAGGGCTGTCCGAAGTTGCTGAGCACCTCGTTCAGGTCGGCGAAGTTCACAACAGCATCGCCCGTGGTGTCGCCCGGGCAGGTCGCGCCGGGGAGCCGCTCGCTCCGGTAGACGCGCACACGCTGGCCGCCGGTTGCCGCGGCCATGAAATCGGGGATCCCGTCGCCGTTGACATCGCCCCCGCCGCTGACGAAGTTGCCGAGCGTGTTGACTTCCCCCCGACCGTTGAAGGTGTGGAGGGTTGAACCGTCGGCGCCCGAGTAGACATAGACGGCGCCCGAATTGAAGCCTTCGGGGTCGGCGCCGCTCGCGCCGACGATGAGGTCGGGGACCCCGTCGTTGTTGACATCGCCTGCTGCGCCGACGGCGACGCCCAGGAAGTCGCCCAACGCAGCGCCGTTGAAGGTGTGCAGGGTTGAGCCGTCGGCGCCCGAGTAGACACGGGCGATGCCGGAGGTCAGTTCGACGACGGTCAGGGAGTGGCCGCCGGCGATGAAGTCGGCGAAGCCGTCGCCGTTGACATCGCCCGCGCCGCTGACGGACATGCCGAACCCGCTCGCGATCTGGTCTCCGGGGATGGTGTACAGGACCGAGCCGTCGGCGCCGGAGAAGACGCGCGCGGCGCCCGGTACGGTTCCCAGGACGAGGTTCCCCGGCATCCCGACGATGAGGTCGTCGAAGCCGTCGTTGTTGACATCGCCCGCGCCGCTGACGGAGGAGCCGAAATGGTCTTGGGCCATATCGCCGTCGAAGGTGTGCAGGATCGAGCCGTCGGCGCCTGAGAAGACGCGGGCCTGGCCGGTGTTGGCGTTGGCGTCGGGCGCACCGAGAATGACATCGTCGAAGCCGTCGTTGTTGACATCGCCTGCGCCGCTGACGGACGAGCCGAGCCCTGACAAGGTGTGGAGGACCGAGCCGTCGGCGCCGGAGAAGACCTGGGCGAGGTCGACATTCGTGCCGACGATAAGGTCGGGGGCTCCGTCATTGTTGACATCGCCCGCACCGCTGACGGAGACGCCAAAGTCGTTGCCCGGAGCGGCGCCGTTGAAGGTGTGGATGGTGTCGCCATCGAAACCGGAGATGACCCGTGCGATGCCGGTCTGGCTGTTGTGGATGTTGTTGCCGATGATGATGTCATCGAACCCGTCGCCGTTGACATCGCCCGCGTTGGCGCACACTCTGGCGGCGTCGATGGGATACTGGGGAAGGTGCGTGTGTTGGGCATGAACGACGGCGGGGAGGGCCATCAGGAACGCGGCGGCGATGAGACGATGAGGCATGAAGGATGCTCCTGTGCCGCTCATGCGGCGGGATGAGAGGTGGGTTGGGGGGCGAAAGTCGCTGCCGGGCCGAGTGTACAGAATGACGGCCGAGAAACAACCAACTCACGGCAGATCGTGTTTGCAAACGCGGATGGCGGCAGGATTTTTTCTCGCCGGAAGGTGCTAGATCTACCTCGCTTGCGCCAAGTCCCCTTTGGCGAGCGGCCGCGCATCCCGCGCGGCGCTCGGAACAAGGGAGACACCACATGCATTCATTGCGCACGCTATCGCTCGGTCGGCGACCCGCCGCCGGGATCCTCGCACTCACGGTCTGCGCCTCAGGCGCGCTGGCCGCGCCCGAACTCGTCGGCCTGCTCGACGACGCCCGCGAGGCACAACACCGGCCGCTCGTCCTGCGCGGCGCCGCGGACTGCGGCGCGGTCACGCTCACCCAATCGACCAACCCCGATGTCATCGGCAACGGGAGCGCCGCATGTGTTGACGGCGCCGCCAGCGCCGAGACTTCCGCCGCACGCGTCTTCGTTGCGCCGACCACCATGACGCTCAAGTGCGTGACCTTCGGCGTGCGGTTCAACCAGGGCGGAGACTGGCCCGTCGAGGTCAACATCCTCACGACGGACAATGTGCTCGGGCCGTACCGCAACCACAACAAGATCATGGAACATGTTGTGCAGTACATCATGTCGAGCGCGAACCGTGAGTTCTATACGGTTGAGTTGCCCGATGTCACGGTGCCCGCGGGGACGCAGTTCATCGTTGAACTCACCAGCCCCAGCCGCCGACCGGCCGACGGGGGCGACGGCGGGCAACTCGCGTTCGGCTTCAACGGGCAGGGCCAGTCGGCGCCGACCTACTTCCGCGGCCCGTTCTGCGGCGCCGAGGACTTCGTCGATATCTCGTCGCTCGGTTTCCCGAACCTGCACCTCGTGATGTCCGTGGGCTACGAGGAGGGCGCGTCGTCGCTGCTCCTCGACGGATTCCACCACAACATCCTCGGCGATGCGCTCTTCACCTCGGACGGCTCGAACGAACTCGTCGTCGAGGGCGACCCGATGAGCGGCCCGTTCGGTTTCTCGGTTCCGTTCGGCGACACCACGATGGGCGTGCAGACGCCCTCGGCCGAATGGGAAGCCGCGCCGGGGACTGCCATGACCGTAAACTTCAACCTTGCGAGCGGCGAGACCGACACACTGTCGTTCGTCACCGCTCCGGATGAATCGCTCACGCTGGAGACCGGGTTCACATCGTCGGTAGAGCCCGTGTTCGATGTCCTCGTATTCGACGATGGAGAATTCGTCGGTGAGTTGCCCGACCAGACCTCAGGAAGCGTCTCGGTCACGCCGATCGAACGGTTCTCTCTCTTCGGGTTCAGCATCAGTTGCAATCGACACAAGGTGGAATTTGCCGACGGGACCACGATTACCGACTCGAGCTACGGAGCGAGTTTTCGCGGCAACGCCCTCTTCGCGACGGTAGGTGCGGGGATCATCGGTGATTCCGTTGAACTCCGCCTGCGCGATGTCGCGGGCGCCACTCCCTCGCCTCCGCTCTCGGTGGACTTCCTCGCCGACGGCATGATTTCTTTCAAGCGCCCGCGTCACGGGGCCTTCGCGCCGGGTGTTCGCTTCGGCGATGCTTCGACTTCGCCGCGCGTCGTGGACGGGAACTTCACGGTTGACATCGGCGCCTTGGTCCAGGTGACCAACGGTAACGCGCCGATCGAGATCTTCGGCGAGGCGACGATGGCGGCGGGCGGGCCGCGCATTCGTGCCAACAACCTCGGTTCCTCGGGCAAGGACGGAGTGCGCGTCTCCTTCGGGGGCGTGGACAGCGCGACGGTGGACATCGACATGGTGAACCCCGACCCGCTCACGGCGTTCATGACGCTCGACGCCACGCAACTCGGCGGCGGCTCGGGCGGCAGCGTCACCATCGACCCGTGCATGGGCTGCCCGCCCCCGATCATCGACGACTGGTGGAATCTTCATCCCGATTTCTCGGCCGTAGGATCGGGGACTTACACCCTCCAGATCGTCCACAACGACATGGTCGTGCATGAAGCGAGTGGTTTGAGTGGGTTCGCGGGCGCCTCGTCGGGTCGTCCGTGGAAGGGCGGCAAACTCGGCGGCGCGACGCCTTGCTGGCGCATGTGCTACCCGGACGACACGCCGTTCATCATCGCGAGCACCGGCGCGCAGGTGATGATGGACGAGGTGCGCATTCTCGCGGAGAACGCCGGGCCGCTCGAGCACCTCGACTACATCGAGATCCGCGCCGCGAACATGGAGGAGTTCGGGCTGCTCAACCCGCAGACCGTGCTGCCGCCGCTGCCGACTCCGTGCTTCGGCGACACCAACGGCGACAATGTCGTGAACTTCTCCGACCTCAACGCGGTGCTGGCCTCGTTTGGTCAGTCCGGCGCAGGCCTGCCGGGCGATATCGACGGCGACGGGCAGGTGAACTTCGCCGACCTCAACGGCGTGCTGAGCAACTTCGGGAACTCGTGCCCGTGAGTTGAACCGATCGGATCGGCGGCACCGATCGCCACACTTCGACACCTACGACGACAGCGCCCCGGACGACAGCCCGGGGCGTTGTTCGTTCTGCGTGAATGCCGAAGACTTACCCAGGGATGCGCACATACAGGAGCATGCTCCCGAATCGACGGAACCCGAGGCGCTCGTACACGGGAGCCCCCGCGACCGACGCCTGGAGAACCCCGACCGGATAGCCCGTCTCGGCGCCGGCGCGGAGCGCACCGGCGGTGACCCACGCGCCCAGGCCGCGCTTGCGTTGCTCGGGGATTGTCGAGATGCCGTAGATCCCCGCGAGCCCGTCGGCGAGGTTCAGCACCGCCGTCGAGACGATCTCGCGTTCTCGCGTGGCGGCGAAGTACACGAAGCCGGGCGCGCTGTCGCGCAGCGGGTCGGCGAAGATCATCGCGCTCTTGAGCGGGATCTGATAACCGCGCGCGAACGCGTCGCCCCATTCGTCGGCGCGCGACGGGTCGATGCGCACGAATTCGTACGCATCGTCGACCGGCGCATCGCGCAGGTCCGCGGCGTCGATCCCCATGATGGGCATCTCCTCGCCGAGGACGAACCCGCGCTCGGACAGGACCGACGCGACCTCGGGGTCGGCCGAGTCAACAGGAAGCACGATCGCGCACGGCAGTTCCGTCGGGAGCGTGTCGATCGCGGCCCGGACCGATTCGGCGTCGTGCTCCAATCCGAGCGACGCGAAGTTGCCGAACGGGTGGGGTTCGCCGGTGGAGACCGTGCAGAAGCGGTCGTCGGTGTTCGCGGACCGATTGCGCAGGAAGCGGCGGATCGTCGAATCCCAATGGCGTTGGATGACCGCGTTCGCGTCTTCGCCGAGGGAGGAGAGTGAAAGGTGGGGCATCGGCGAGAGCATACAGCGGGGTGAGCCGCGTGTGGGCGCCGGACTCGGCCGCGACACCTCGATGCTTGAAGCGTTGTTTCAACTACGGGCAGGCAACGCCGAAGTGCGTCAGCACCTCGTTGAGGTCCATGAAGTCGACATCCCCGTCATTGTCGAAGTCGGCGGAGAGTCCCACGCCGGTGCGCCCGAACTGTGTCAGGGCCGTGGTGAGATCGGAGAAGTTCACGAGGTTGTCGCCGTTCACATCGCCCGGGCAGTGCGAGGCGGGGACGATCGCGAGGATGGCCGCCTCGATGTCGGGCAGCGGTCCGATGTTCTGCGTCGCCGGGTTCGCGCCGTCCTGCTGGGGAAGCCCGGTGCTCATGAGCAGGGCGCGCATTTGATGAGAAGTGAGCGTCTGTCCCGGGTTGCGAACCTTATAGACAGACTGCACGAGCGCGCAGGCGCCCGCGACGACGGGCGACGCGCTCGAGGTGCCGCTGAAACTCGAGGTGTAATGCAGCGTCGGTCCCTCGGCGCTGTACGCGCCGCCGTAGCCCGTGGTCCACACGCCCTGCCCCCAGCCCTGCAGGTTCACGCGCGAGCCGTAGGTCGAGAACGAGAGCCGCGAGCGGGGCGTGGTGGTGTTGCCGAATCCGCTGCTCGCCGCGCCGGCGCCGACGATGATCGCGCCGGAGTCGTTCTCCGGAAGAAACGGCCAGTGCCCGCCGTTGCCCTGGCTGAACATCGGGTCGTCGAGGTTCTGCCCGCCGTTGCCCGCGGCCATGACGACGACCATCCCGTTGCCGACCGCCGTGACGATCGCGTTGTACCACGGCGCGAACCACTCCACCGGGACATAGTTCCCGTTGGGGCCCGGGTACTGCTGTTCGATGAGGATGATGTCGCCCGGCTCCATCGCGTTTGTGGCAGCGACGAGCGCCGACGCGATGTTCCACGCCTGCCCGTCGTAACTCCCGGAGAAGTAGTGCTGGGCATCGGTCGCGATGCCCGTCGTGCCCCAGCCGTTGTCGCGCGAGGTGATCAGCCCGAGGACGGCCGTCCCGTGGTCGGCGCCGAATCCGGGATCGACTGGCGTCACGCCGACGAGTTGGATCGGCGGAAGATCCTGGTGGGCGGGGTCGAAGATGTACTCGATGTCCGCGATGCCGACCCCGGCGCCGCGCGTGCCGAGATCGTCCCACGCGTGGAGCGCACCGACGCCCGTGGGGGCGCGATCGAGGTACCCCTGGTTGGACTCGAAGTCTGGGGGAAGCGGGGGCGCGACTGGCTTGGGCATCGGGAGCGCAATCTCGATGATGTCGAGCGCGTTGAGCGCGTCGATGACTTCTGCGGTGTCGGCGTCATCGTCGATGAACGCGAAGAACTCGGTGGTCATGTCGGCGAGTGAGCGGCCGAGTGAGCGCTGCGCGTCGGCTCGGAGTTGCTCGAGCCGCGCTTCGGGCAGGTCGTACACGGCGCGCCACCGAGCGATGGGGAGCGCATCGATCGCGGCGCGTTCTCCTGCTTCAAGATCGACGACCGGGCTGGCCGCTCGCAACGAGACGGGGGAATCGTCGAGGAACTTGACATAAATCACACCTTCGGCGTGCGTGGCGCCCACACGGGTGTGCTCGGCTTTGATCCACGGCTGACGCGGCGCGAGCGGCCCGGGAGCCGCCGCGTGCAGACCGGATGCGGTCAGCAGCAGCGTCGTCACAGCAAGGGCGAGATGGTGTGCGCGTCTTTGCATGTGTGTTTCCTCCGGAGCGCGTGCGCCCTCACGGAGGATCGGTGATGCGTCGGAGCGATGCAAGGACAATCCGCGACGGAGCGGGGGAATTCTCGCGCGGGTCTGGGCGAGCCGATTCGCTTTGCGCAGCCGCGCTGTTCCAACCCCGGGAGGATCACCGGGAGCGTCAGCGGAATCGCATGAACAAGGGGGGCGGCGACGCCCGATAGCGCGCGACGGGAGCGGCAGCGTCCGTTGCGCGACGGGTCGATATCATGGCGTCGACACAGGGCCCTGTGGCGGAATCGGCAGACGCAGCGGACTTAAAATCCGCAGCCCGGCAACGGGCGTGAGGGTTCGACCCCCTCCGGGGCCATTGAGGGCCGTTTTTTATGCGCTCTTCGAGCCCGACGACGGCAGCAGCGGCGCGTCGCCCAGATGCTGGAGTTCCTTGCCCAGCGCGAAGCCGGTGATGATGCGCAGCGCGGCCACGCCTCCAAGGATCGCGAGTTGATCGAGCGTCGGACGGATCATCGTCTCGATGAGATCGGCGGCGATGAGCAGTTCGAGCGAGAACAAAAGGTACTGCCCGACGATCTGCCGGAGCGCGGGCCACTTCTGGAGCGGGTCCGTGCCGCGCCGAAATTCTGCGCGCATGAACATGACCAGGCCCACCAGAACTCCCCAGATTAACACGGCCGCGCACACGATGTTGATGCCCAGCACGACCCAGGTGAGCAGGTCCATGACCGTCTGATGGGCCGCGCTTTCGTATTGCACTGATTGGCTGTGCTGCATGGAGGTGTGGCTCGGGGTGTCGTGAAAGAGGTGGAGGTCAGTCGGGCCGGCGCGCGATGGTGTACATGCCGAAGAGGTCGTCCTCGAAGTTCATCTGCGCGGCCCATCCGAGTTTCTCGCCCATCGCGCGGGCGGTGTCCGTGTCGTCGCGGTTGTACTCGATCACCTCGAACCCGGCGCGCTCCATCGCGTCCTTCGAGAACGGGCTGCGGCCATCGGCCCAGGGCTTGTACGGCTCGTCGGGGCCGGCCGGCTTCGGGTAGAGGTTGTAGATCACGAACAGGCCGCCGGGTCTGAGCGCGTCGTGCGTGGCGCGCAGGAACGAGTCGTCGTCGACGCCGAGGTCGATGAGCATGTTCGGCGAAGGCGGCTCGCGCTCGGGGTGGATGTACCCGAGTTTGAGCACATTCTTGCTGATGATCAGCGCGTGGCCTGTGCCCACTCCCTGCTTGATCGCGCGATCTCTGGGGAATTGCCCCCGCAGCACGCTCAGCGATCCGTTCGATCCATCGCCCGCGGCCTTCGCACGCGCGACAACGCCCGTGTCGGAGGCGTTCGCGCTGTACAGCGCGTCGAGGACCGGATCGACATCCACGCCCACGGCGTGCGCGCCCAGCGAGGCGAGCATCCTCAGATGACCGATCCCGCCGTAGCCGAAGTCGAAGACTTTCTGGTCGTCGAATCCGGTCAGTCCGTTCTGCGCGGCGAGGTCGATGGCCCGCGCGTAGGCGACGGGCGTGCCGTAGCGCGTGTAGTAGAAGAACCGCTCCGAGAGTTCGGTCCGTTCGTACCCGTCGCGGATGACCGCTTCCGTGCCGCGCTCGAACGCTTCGTCCTCGGTCAGCGCGTCTCGTGTCGTCCGGTTGAAGTACACGACCCGGGCGCCCGGGCGAGGCAGGTCCGCGGCGGAGTCGAGGAAACGCTTCGCGAGTTCGGTCTGCATGAGCGGCCGAACGGCGCGAGCCTCGCGCTGGATGGTGTCGATGGTGTCAGGGGGATTCCCGGGCTGGGCCCGCGCCGGCGAAATCCAGAGAGGGAGCGTCAGGAGCGCTGCGGACATCCGAAGCAGGAAGTGGGATGGAGGTCGCATGATGGGTACCGCCAGAGAAGGGGGGTGGATGGCCGTTTGGATGTGTTTCGGCCGTTCGGCGCTGGTAGGATGAAGCGGATATCGGGTTTCGCCGACGATACGGACGAGCGTTGTGCGCCCGGATCCTGCACACCGAGTTGGGGAGATCAGCGTGAGCCAGAACTCGAACAAGTCATCCGGCGGCAACCCGCCGCTACCGTACTGGGATGAATACCTGGCGACGATCCTCCGCCCGCGGGTCGAGCGCATCGCGCAGGGGCTCGCGTCGAAAGTCGAGAAGTCAGCGATGGATGCGCTCGCCCGACGCATCGCCGACGAGCAGCCGAACTTCCCCGGCGGCCCGGACGCGATCGAGCAGGTTTTGCGCGACACGCTCGGACTTCGCTTCCAAGTCACGCTGGAGCCGATCTTTGGCGTTCATGGAGAGGGGGCCGCCGTCGACGACGGCGAAGGGTTTCCGGAAGGGGACCTGACGGATCAGCAATCCGCTGCAGGCGAGATTGTCGATCCCGAAACCGGCGATGTGATCGAGGATCACGAGTCGGTCATCCAGCGGCGGCCTTTCGACAACCCGCTCGCACGGGCGGTCGGTATCCGCAAGGACCGCGGCCGGTAAATATCCCTTCAGAGAGGGATGAAACCGGCGCTCCCGGGTGTTCCGTATATCTTGGTGTATGCGGATTCCGGCGCACGAGGAAGCGGGACCATGCGTTCGTCACTTCACGACGCTCCTGTGTTGTGCGCTCGCGGCGTCCGCACCAGCGCTTGCGCAGGCGCCTCCCAACGGACTCCCGATCGACGGCCCGGGCGCCGTGCCGATCGATCTTCCTCCGTCGACTCCGCCGCCCTCGTTCGTGCTCGATCTCGGCGCTGAGGGTTCGCCTTCGGGACTGACCCTCTTCGCGCTGCTCCCCGCCGCGTCCGCGCAGTCGGCGCTCGAACTCCCCCTCGCCGAAAGTCCGGGCGGCCCGCGCGTCGTGACCGCGACCAACCGCGTCGTGGTCGGCTTCCTACCCGTCGTCGCCGAGTATGTCGTGCGCAACCGCTTCCGAAATGCGGGAGTGACGGGCGAAGTCCGTCGCTTGCAAGGCCCGAGCGGGAACGGCCCGCCGAATGTATGGATCGCCGAGGTCGCGAGCGCGGCCGAAGCGTTCCGCGTCTCCGACGACATCCTTGCGGCGCCTGGCGTGCGGTACGCGCACCCAGACCTGCGCTTCGAACAACGCTTCTTCTCGATCGACGACGCGCTCTACCCCGAGCAGTGGCACCTCAACAACACGGGGCAGTCGAGTGGGGCCGCCGGTCTGGACTCGAATGTCGAACCCGCGTGGGACATCACCCTCGGGAGCGGCGTCATCGTCGGCCTTCTCGATCAGGGCGTCGATCCGAACCACCCCGACTACGCGCCCAATGTCGCGGGCGAGTTCCGCAACAACTTCGATCCGCTGCGCCCCGCCGAGACCGGGACGCACGGCACCGCGATGGCCGGCCTGATCAGCGCACGCGACAACACGATCGGTGTGCGCGGTGTCGCGCCGCGGTCGCGGCTCTTCATCGCGCCCGTCGAGGGCCGCTCCGACGCCGAGATCACCGAAGCGATGTACGAGGCCGACGCCGCCGGCGCGGATGTGCTCTGCAACGCGTGGGCGCCGCGATCGCTCGGCATCGTCTCGGGCGTCCTTCTCGACGGCATCAGCGATCTCGTGGACCGGGGGCGAGGCGGCAAAGGGCTCGTCTTCGTGGCCAGCGCGGGCGACGCGCAGATCCCCGTCGCGCTCCAGAGCGTCATGTCGTCGCTCCCGGGCGTCATCACCGTCGGGCGCTACACGAACCGCGGCGCGATCGTGCAACAGGCGTTCGGACCGTGGATGGACTGCCTCGCGCCCGGCGCCGGAACGACCGCGTCGATCGTGACCACCGATCTTCCCGGCGCTGCCGGCTTCTCGACATCCGAGTACACGCAGGAATTCATCGGCACGAGCGCCGCCACCGCGCAGGCGGCAGGCGTCGCCGCGCTCGTGCTCTCGGTGAACCCCAACCTCACCGCGTTGCAGGTCGAGCGGATCGTGAAGGAGCACGCGCGTCGGCCCGGGCCGAACAACTCGCTCGTCTTCATCGGCTCGGTGCGCCGCTTCGACAACCTGCGCGAGTTCAGTGATTCGGTCGGCTTCGGCCTGATCGACGCCGGCCGCGCCGTCCAGGCCGCGTCGGACACGCTGCTTACCCCGGACCAGAGTTGGCCCGCGCCGCCGACGAAGGCGCGTCTCCTCGATAACTCCGAGGGCGGTGCGACCATCACATGGAACAACGCGCCAACCGGGACCGACGGCGAGTACGACCACGCGCTCGTCGTGCGCTTCACGGGCACGCGCGAGTGGGTGCCCTCGGACGGAGCGATCTATCTGGTCGGCGACAAACTCGATCAGGGAGTGACCGTGGTCGCCGTCGGTGATTTCGACGAGGTCACCGACCCGAGCATCGAGGCGGGCGAGCATGCGCAGTACGCCGTGTACACCGTGAACGCCGCGGGGCGCTACAGCCCGGCCGAGACGGTGCTCAAACCTGCTGTCGGGAATGTCGTCGTCTTCCGCGACGACATGGAGCAGGAGCGGCTGGGCTGGCTCGAAGAGGGCGACTGGGCCCGCGGCGAGCCGGACATCTACAACGCGCGCGGCGGGCAGTCCCCGCTGCCCCGTCCGTTGCCGCCCGCCATCCTCGGCTTCAACATCCCGCGCTCCGGCGCGAACCTGCGAGCGACACGGCTCGACGGTTTCTACACCACCGGCGCGGCGAGCGTCCTCACTTCCCCATCGCTCGATCTCAGGAGCGCGGACTACTTCGGCGCAACGCTCACCTTCCACGAACTGCTCGAAGTCGAGGGATACCGCTTCGACCAATGCAAGATCGAAGTGATCGACGATCCGCCGCTCGGCAGCGATCCGGTCGTGCTCGGGACGCTCCTCGAGGAGCACGACATCACCGCGTACAAGTGGCGCACCCAGTCGTTCGACCTCACGCCCTATCTCGGTCAGAAGATCCGCATCCGCTGGACGCTCGAGAGCGAGCCGGGCGATTCGCCCGAGTTCCCCGGGTTCCTCGGCTGGTACATCGACGATGTGCTCGTCACCGCCGCCTGCGCGGGCGACAACTGCCAGGATGTCGAACCACCGCCGCCGCCCCCGCCTCCTCCTCCGCCACCACCTCCGCCGCCGCCTCCGCCGATCGACGGCTACCTGCCCCGTCTGATTCGCATCGGACTCGACCTCTTCGGCCCGGGGCTGGGCGGTCCCGGCGATGCAGCCGACGCGGCCCCGGCGCCCGTCGAGCCGGAAACGCTCTCGCGGTTCCTCCGGACCATCGGCACGGTCAAGGGTGAGTCGCCCTTCGACGCCGCGTTCGATTTCGACGGCGACGGGTACATCGGTATCCGTGACCTGACCGCGTTGCTGCAAGGCGCCCAGCCGATCGTCGAGCACGATTGGCGCAAGGCCCGCTGAGCCCGCGCAGGACAGGGGCGGCTCCGCTCGCTACTCTGGCGTCTATGGCGTCCACACACCCGACGAAAGCCCCGCTTGTGGGCGTCATCATGGGATCGCAAAGCGATTGGGAAACGATGTCCCACGCCTGCGACACCCTGCGCGACCTCGGCGTCCCCTTCGAGTCCAAGGTCGTTTCCGCGCACCGGACCCCGGACCTGCTGTTCGAGTACGCGGGTTCCGCCGAATCACGCGGCCTGCGCGCCATCATCGCCGGCGCGGGCGGCGCCGCGCACCTCCCCGGTATGTGCGCGAGCAAAACCGCCCTCCCCGTGCTCGGTGTCCCCGTGCAATCCAAGGCCCTGAGCGGCATGGACTCGCTCCTCTCCATCGCGCAGATGCCCGCCGGGATCCCCGTCGCCACCCTCGCGATCGGCAAGGCCGGCGCCATCAACGCTGCCCTCCTCGCCGCGGCGATCCTCGCGACCACCGACAACGCCGTGCGCGAGTCGCTCCACAAGTTCCGCGAGGCCCAGACCCGCAAGGTCCTCGACAACCCCGACCCGGGATCGCCCGCGAACGGAGGCCGCGCGTGATTCATCAGCAGACAACACCCCACGCGGGCCTGCGCGTCGGCGTGCTCGGCGGAGGCCAACTCGGGCGCATGCTCGCGCTCTCCGGACTCCCTCTCGGCGCTCGTTTCACTTTCCTCGACCCGTCGCCCGACGCGTGCTCGCGCGATGTCGGCCCGCTCATCGTCGCCGGGTACGACGACCGCCGCGCGCTCGGCAAACTCGCGAGCGAGTCCGACCTCGTGACCTACGAGTTCGAGAATGTCCCCAGCGACGCAGTGCGCTGGCTCGCGCAGCGCGTCCCGGTCTTCCCCGCGCCCGAGGCGCTCGACGCGTCGCAGGACCGCCTGACCGAGAAGCGATTCTTCGAACTGCTCGGCGCCGCCGTCCCGCGCTACGCGCATGTCGATGTCCGTCAGGATCTCTCGGACGCCATCAAGCACCTCGGACTCCCCGCCGTCATGAAGACGCGCCGCATGGGCTACGACGGGCGGGGCCAGTGGATCCTGCGCGAGAGCGAAGACGCCGAGGAAGCCGTCCAGCATCTGGGCGGCTGGGGCATGATCCTCGAGGAGTTCATCGACTTTGACCGCGAGGTATCGATCGTCGCCGCACGCTCGCGCGACGGCGCCGTCGTGTGCATGCCGCTCGTCGAGAACCGGCACGACGGGGGCATCCTGCGTGAGACGATCGTCCCCGCGCCGGACACATCGCCCGCGGTGCAGGCCGAGGCCGAGCGCATCGCGCGCGGCGCACTCGAGACGCTCAACTATGTCGGCGTGCTCGCCATCGAGTTCTTCCAGGCGGGCGACGCGCTGCTCGTCAACGAGATGGCGCCCCGCGTGCACAACACCGGGCACTGGTCTATCGACGCCGCGCCCGTGAATCAGTTCGAACAGCACCTCCGCGCGGTCATGGGATTGCCGCTGGGCGACTCCGCTCCCCGCGCACGGAGCGTCATGCTCAACTGCGTCGGAGGGATGCCCGCCGCGAGCGATCTTCTCGCGATCCCCGGCGTGCGCGTGCACGACTACGGCAAACCGGTGCGCGTCGGACGCAAGGTCGGGCATGTCACCGTGCTCGAACTCGAACCGAAGGACTCGACCTTCGCCGATCGAACGGCGCGCGTTCGCGAGATCGTCACCGCCTCCTGGCGCCGCTGAGGCGTTCAGTCGAATCCGACAGGCGAGTCGGGCGATTCATACACCGCCTCGCCTCCGATCACCGTCGCATACACCACCGTGCCAGCGATCTCGTCGGCGTCGATCGTCATCACATCGCGGTCGATCACCACGAAGTCTGCGAGTTTGCCCGGTTCGATCGATCCCTTCATCGATTCCGTGTACTCCGCGTACGCGGCGCCGAGCGTGAACCCGCGCAGCGCCTCCTCGCGCGTCACGCGTTCCTCGGGGCGCCACCCGCCCTCGGGCTGGTTGTCCCGGTTCTCACGGGTGATCGCCGCGTGGAGCCCGAAGAACGGGTTCTCCGGCTCGACGGGAAAGTCGCTCCCGAACGCGACCGGCACGCCCGCGCGGAGCAGCGTCGCCCACGCATATGAGCCCTTTGCGCGGTCCTTGCCGATTCGGTCCTCGACCCATCGCATGTCGCTCGTGCAATGCGTTGGCTGCATCGACGCGATCACGCCCAGCGAGGCCATCAGCGGCACATCGTCGAGGTCCAGCATCTGCGCGTGCTCGATGCGGAACCCGCGGAAGTCCGCGCGCTCACGCTCGGGGATTCTGCGCTCCGCCGCGCGAAACGCGTGGAGAACCTCCGCGTTCCCGCGATCGCCGATCGCGTGCACGGTCACCTGGTACCCCAGCGGCCACGCGTGCTCCGCGAGTTCGCGCACCGCGCTCGGGGGCGTCAACGCCAGCCCCGTGTACGGGCGGCCGCGATCATCGGTCGGTCGATCGGAGTACGGCGCCTTGAGCCACGCGCCGCGCGAACCCATAGCCCCGTCCATGTACGCCTTGGTCCCGCGCATCGTGAAACGATCGCCCACGATGGGCTTGTTCTGCGAGAACCACTCGATCGCGTCGCCAGCATGAATCATCGCGTATACGCGCAGTCTTAGACGTCCGTCGCCCGCGAGCCGCTGATACACATCAATATCGTGGGGCGAGATACCCATGTCGTGCGCGCCGGTCAGGCCCGCCGCCAGGCACATCTCCTGGGCCTTGAGGATCGACGCTTCCGCTGTCATCGACTCGTCGTCGATCACGCCTCCCACGAGCGACATCGCGTTGTCGATGAGCACGCCCGTCGGCTCGCCGTCGGCGTCGCGCAGGATCTCCCCGCCGGGCGGGTTCGGCGTGTCGCGGGTGATGCCCGCCAGCCGCATGGCGGCGGCGTTCGCGAGCCCAGCGTGGCCGTCCACCCGGCGCAGCCACACCGGGTTGTCCGGTGTGACCTCGCTGAGCCGGTGATGGGTCGGCAGGTCCTTCCCGGGCCAACTCTCGTGGTCCCATCGACCGCCGAGCACCCACGCGCCCGCGTCCTTCTCGGTCGCGGCGCCGCGCACGGAGACGACGACCGCGTCGAAATCATCCGCGTAGGTGAAATCGAGCAGGCCCAGCCCGTACTCGCCAAGACCCTGCATGTGCCCGTGCGCGTCGATCAGTCCGGGAAGCACCGTCATACCGCGCAGATCGACAACGCGTGTCGGCTGATCCGCCGTGCGTGCGGCGACACCCTCCGCGCCGACGGCGATGATCGTCGCGCCTTCCACCGCAAACTCGCTCACGCGCGGCCGCTCCGGATCCATCGTGTAGATGTTGCCGTTGCGGTACACCGTGACCTCGGCGAGGCCAGGCGCGGCCGCGACGATGATCGACAACGCCGCGGCGATGAGACGACGCATCAGTGGTTCCCCTTCGAGGCGCCGCTCAGCACACGCACCGCGTGCTCGACACCCTGCGCCACCATCGTCAGTCGTTGGAGATCGAGCGTCTCGATGGTGTCACTGGCCTTGTGATAGTGCGGGTTTCGGAAGTTGCTGGTGTCCGTGACCATGACCGCGGGCACGCCGATGATCCAGAACGGCGCGTGATCGGAGCGTCGGGTGTCGGGCATCGCCTCGCCGTTGCCCGGCACGAAGTCCACCGTGAATGTCTTGAGGTGGGGGGCGCCCGACTCCATGAGCATCACGAGTTCGCGTGCGAACGACGACGACGCCTGGTTCGCGATGATCACGATTGAATCACCGACGGTGGGGGGCTCGAACACGCCCGGGATGCGCGGGATGGGCGAACGCTGGCTGTTCGGCTCGTCGGAGAAGTAACCGATCATCTCGAGGTTGATCACGCCGACGATCCGCTGCTCGCTGGAGCGCAGTTCCGCGATCCGCGCGTGCTCGAACGACCCGTCCAGGCCCTGCTCTTCGACATTGAACAGCGCGAAGCGCACGGTGCGATCGGTTTGCGCCGCGAATGCGGGCGACGACAGCCGACGCGCCACCTCCATCAGCCCCGCGACGCCCGAAGCGTTGTCGTCGGCGCCGGGCGATCCGGCGACGGCGTCGTAGTGCGCGCACACCAGCAGCACCTCGTCGGGACGAGTGTTGCCCGGGATCTCCACAATGATGTTGTTCCACCCCGCGGGCGCCGCGTCGTCGGGCCACGGGATCGGCTCCAGCGTCGGCGAATACCCGTAGTCCGCGAGACGGCGCATCAAGTCCCGCTCGGCGGCCTGCAGACCCGGCGAACCGGCGCGCTCCAGCGTCGCGACTCGCTCGGTCGGGATCGCGAGGATCTGCCCCTCGATCGTGCGCGGCGTGATCGGTCCCGCGTACGCGGGCGGGCGGCGCACAGGCGCCGACGCCGTCGTGGCGCACGCGCTGTGAACGACGGCCGACAGGATCAACGCGGTTCCGGCGAGGATGGTCTTCGTGCTCATGCCGCCATGGTACAGGCAGTCGGCCGCCGCGCTCAGTCGATGTCCAGCCCGAGGTCGAGCGACACGGCGGAGCGGGTCAGCCCGCCCACGGAGATCCGGTCAACGCCGGTCTCCGCGATTCCCCGGACCGTGTCCAGTCCGACACCCCCGGACGCCTCCAGCAGCAGCGATGCGTTCTGCGCGTCGCGCAGCCCGACCGCTTCGCGCAGTTGCTCCAGCGACATGTTGTCGAGCAGCGCGATATCCACGAGCCCGGCGTCGACTTCGAGAAGACGCGCGAACTGGTCGAGGGTGTCCACCTCGACTTCCACGAAGAGCGCATCGTGGCGTTCCTTCGCCTCGCGCGCGGCGCTCGCGACCGCGTCGCGGAGTGCCTCCCCGCTCAGGTGCGCGATGTGGTTGTCCTTGATGAGCACGGCGTCGGACAGACCGAGCCGGTGCGACCGGCCGCCGCCGCATCGCACGGCGTACTTCTCGAACGCGCGCAGGCCGGGCGTGGTCTTGCGAGTATCGAGGATCGCGGCCTTGGTTCCTCGCACCGCATCGACAAACCGCGCGGTCATGGTCGCCACGCCCGACATCTTGCCAAGCAGGTTGAGCATGGTGCGCTCGAGCGTCACCAGTTGCGCGAGATCGCCGCGCAGTTCCACGAGCGTGTCACGCGACGAGACCCGATCGCCATCCCGCAGCGCGGGGGTGATCGCGAGCGAGGTCCCGAAGACCTCCGCGAGCAGCGGCAACGCGGCAAGACCGGACACAACGCCCTCGTCGCGCGCCCGGAGCACGGCTGTCGCCTCACGCGTTTCCGAGTGCATCACCGTGGCCGTCAGATCACGACCATCCGAGAGGTCTTCATCGCGGGCGAGTTCGAGCAGCCGACGCGCGCGGCCGTCACGCGAAAGGTGCGTCCAGAGCGAGGGAAGATCAAGCGAGTTCGGGTCGATCATGCGGGCGATCGTAGGGGGGCATCGCTCAGCGGGAGCACCTGCCACGCGTTGCCCGTGAAGCGTTTGTAGACCGGCGACTCTGCCGATTCGACGAAGTCGTCCAGCCACATCAGCGTCGCGTACCGGGAGCGGAGTTTCGCTTCCCACGCTTCGTCCGGGCCGCAGACAAGGTGATTGTATTTCGCTTTCAGATCCATGAGCGAGTCGGGCGTCAGGCCTTCGTAGCATTCGACCCTCGTCATGGTCGCTCGGGCGCGCATCGGGCCGCCGCTCTGCTTCATGTACAGCGTGTCGCCCGCAGACGCGATCCCGAACGGCGGAATGCGGTTGCGTGAGAGACGCAACTCCACACGCTTCTCCCGGCGCAGGATCATGTCGATGTACTTCGCGTAGATCACCGCGACATGGATCATTCGCCCGCCGCCTCGATGACTCGTTCGAGCAACTCACGCCCGCCTTCCCGGAATTCGATGTCCACACGGGGCACGATCCAGTCGATGCCGGCGTCGTCACCCTCACGAAGCACGCGTCGGATCTTCACCCAGTCCTTCGCCGTCGTCACGATGGACGCCGCGCCCCGACGCGCGGCTTCTTCGAGTATCCCGTCCACCATCGCGCCGGTGTACGCGGCGTGATCTGCGAGGATGCGATCGCCCACGATCGACGCGCCGCACGCCGCGACCTGCGCACGGAACGCCTCCGGGTTGCCGATACCCGCGACGAGCATCGCACGGGCCCGCGAGAGCGCATCGGCGGGTTCGCGCTCGGCGGGCGCCTTCGGCCCGGAATATCGATCGAGGTGCGACCAGCGATGCGCGCAGGTCGCGAGTGTCGTGCCCTGGCCGGCGGCGATCTGAAGGCGATCACGGAGCCGTTCGAGCGTGCGACCGTCCACGCGATCGGCGCGTGTGATCACGACCGCGTCCGCGCGGGCGAGCGAGTCGACGGGTTCGCGAAGCCAGCCGCGCGGGAGACAGTGATCGGTGAACGGATCGCGGGTCGCGTCGACAAGCACGATGTCCAGATCGCGCGCGACGAACCGGTGCTGGAACGCGTCGTCGAGCAGGATGCAATCGGCCTTCCCCCCGGCGTCAAAGAACCCGGCGATGGCGGCCGCGCGGTCGGGGTTCGCGAGCACGCTCACACCCTCGAGCGACTCGCGGTACTCGGCCTCCTCGTCGGAGAGTTCGTCGCCGCGTTTCTTGTACCCGCGCATGGCGATGGCTGGACGCTTGTGACGCGCGAGCAACTCTCGGGCGAGCCTCGTGACCACGGGCGTCTTGCCGGTGCCGCCCAGCGTGAGATTCCCGACGCTGATCACGGGAACGGGCGCGCGCCAGACGCGCTCGCCGCGATCGAACCGCGCGTTCCTGCGGCGAACGGCCCACGCGTACAACGGCTCGAACACGCCGAGCGGCCGGAGCGGGAGAGGCAGGGGGGAGGATGGACGGCCGCCCGGCCGAGCGGGCGCGTCAGTCGTCATGGTCGGATTGTGGCGTCTTTGAACCGTCTTTGCCACGCGCGGCCTGTTTGGCGATGTAGAGCATGCCCTCCCCGGTCGCCGCGGTCCGTCGGCGCGCCTCGGCGGCGATGCGCCATGTGTTCAGCGCATCGACGATTGCGAGCAGCACGCTCACGATCACAAGCATGCCCACGACGGTCCAGATCAGGACGAACGCTCGAGCGGAAGTCTCGGCGTCCACGATCGAAACGCCGGCCGCGAAGAGCGGGACACAGAGCATCATGACCCAGGAGTTGGCCTGCCTGATCCGTTTGCGGCTCGCGGGCATCGGCCGACGGTCCAGCCCGGTCGAATGCCACGCGATGAGGATAAGCGCGACGGCCGCGAGAGGGAGCGCGATCCACGGCGAGATCGTGACGGCGGCGAGGGTCACGGGGTGGTCGCCAACGCGTCGAGGTCGCGGGTCAGGATCGGCGACAGCATTTTCATCGGGAGGCCGGTGATCGTTCCCGGGTCGCCCGTGTACTCGATGGGCCACCCGTCGGCGAGGCGTTCCTCGAGGTTGTACGCTCCGGCCTTGCCGCGCCACCCGCCCGACACGATGTATGCGTCGATGCGATCGTCGCCGATTGTCCCGACGCGCACCGACGCGCTATCGACGAACAGGCGGCGTTTCCCGCCCGGCATGAGCAGCGCGACGCCCGTCAACACCTGATGCGACCCATCCTCGAGCGTACGAACGGTCGAGTTCGCGTGCTCGGCGTCGCGGGGCTGGCCGATGACGGCGCCGTCTTTCACGACGACGGTGTCCGAGCCGAGGACGACCGCGCCGTCGGCGAGTGATCCAAGTTGGCGTTGGCCGCCTCGCGCCTTGATGTGCGCGAGCGCGATGACCCACTCCGAGGGCGTGACGGGTCCCATCTCCAGAAGGCCATCGTCCACGCCCGGGTTGACGGTCTCAAACTCGAACCCGTGGCGGCTCAGCAACTCGGCCCGGCGTGGGGATGTGCTCGCGAGGTACAGCCGGACCGTTCGCTTGGGCGGTTCGACCGTGGCGCCGGAATGAGCGGGCGAATCCATCTGGGGATGGTACGAACGACGGGGGCGGAAGTTGCCCCGGGATTCCGCTCGGAATTACGAAGCCGGGTAGGTGGCCGAGGTCTTCTCGGTCTCCCAGACCGTGACAGTGCGGAGATTTGCGCCGGCCTCGGCGATCGGGCGGCGGAGAAGACCGAAGCACACTCGGGCGATGTTCTCGACCGAGGGGTTCAGGGCGTGGTCGCCGAACTCCTCGGTGTCGATGTTGAGGTGCTTGTGATCGAAGCGCTCAATGACACGCTCGTCCGTGATGCGCTCGAGGTCGGCCAGCGAGAACGGGCGGTCCGCGTCGAGCGGGATCTCGACCGCTGGTTCGACGACATAGTTGTGGCCGTGCCCCGACGGGAGCGTGCACTTGCCGAAGAGGCGCCTGTTCTCGTCCTCGGAGAGCGTGGGCACATGCAGGCGGTGCGAGGCGGCGAACTCGAATCGCTGGCGGAGGATCGCGGTGGTCATTTGGTTCGGGCTCATCTCGATGCTGTAGGTCGGGCTGAGGGACCAACGGGCGCTGTGCAGCACGCCCCCGAGCGCGTCCTTGAGGGCCGGCAGGAAGCCGCGCATCACGGTCGCGGGCTCCGCTGAGGGCGTCATTCTGCACGCGTCGGCGATCGCCGGGATGGCGGCCGAACGGGCGGCGGCGTCTATCGCCTTGATGTCAAGGAAGTACCCGGTGTCCGGGCTGGCTTCCCCTCGGCAGGAGATATCGATCTGGTACCATCTTCCCAGACCGCGCATCGCGGGCTTCCCCGCGTAGCCGTTCGGGCTCGCGTCGATGGCCGCCGGCGAATCCGGCGCATCGTTGACGGCGAACCGGACTGTGCGCGAGAGGAATAGCACGCCCGGATCGTAGCGTTGTCGGTGCGGCGGGCGCCCGCCCGCGACCAGGCAGAACACGCAAGAGGGAGTCCTGAACCATGAAGTGCTCAATGTGCAAAACCGGTGTTGGACTGGCGCTCGCGGGCGCTGCCGCGGTAGGCATCGCGTCGATGACCGGTCCGGTCGCCGTCGCCGCGAATCCGGAGAAGACCGACATGACAGAGCAGTCCTCGTATGTGCTCGGGTACACCATGCCGCGCCTCGACGGGACCGAGCAGCCCCTGAAGGAATACGAGGGCAAGGTCATTCTCATCGTCAACACCGCGAGCAAGTGCGGCCTCACTCCTCAGTACGAAGAGATCCAGGCGCTCTATGACGGGAAGAAGGGCGACGGATTCGTTGTGCTTGGGTTCCCGGCCAACAACTTCATGGGCCAGGAGCCGGGCACGGACAAGCAGATCGCCGAATTCTGTTCCCAGAACTACGGCGTGACCTTCCCGATGTTCTCCAAGGTCAGCGTGAAGGGCGACGACGCCTGCGCGCTCTACAAGCAACTCACCTCGCAGCCCTCGCCGATCGGAGGGGAGATCCAGTGGAACTTCGATAAGTTCCTCGTCGACCGGTCGGGCAATGTGGTGGCGCGGTTCTCGCCGCGCACGAAGGTGACGGACGACGCGTTCAAGGCGAAACTCGCGGAGTTGCTCCGGCAGGACGCGTGAGCGATCTGCGGCTCACCGTTTCGGCTTCCAGCCGAGCAGTCGCAGCGCATTCAGCACAACAATGACGGTGCTGCCTTCGTGGAACACGACGGCCCAGCCGATGCTCGCGTCGCCCATCGCCGCGAGCGGCGCAAGCACGACGATCACGCCGAGCGCGAAGACCATGTTCTGAAGCACGATCCGCCGCGCGAACTTCGCGAGCGAGATCGCTTCGGGAAGGCGCGCCAGGTCGTCGTTGAGCAGCGCGACATCCGCGGTCTCGAGCGCGGCGTCGGATCCGGCTGCCCCCATCGCGATCCCGATCGTCGCCGCCGCCAGCGCGGGGGCGTCGTTCACACCGTCGCCGACCATCGCGACGCGGTCGTACTTCTCGATCAACTCGCCGATGTGATCGAGTTTCTGGTCGGGCATGAGCGACGCGTGGGTCTCGTCCAGGCCGACCGCGGAAGACACAGCGAGCGCCGCGCCCTCGTTGTCGCCCGTGAGCATCGCCTGACGCTCGATGCCCAGGCGGCGAAGCGCATCGATGCTGGCGCGTGCGTCGGGCCGAGGAGGATCGGCGAGCCCGAGCACGCCGAGGTATTTCCCGCCTTTGCGCACGATCACGGCCGTGGCGCCGAGTTCTCGCTCCATCCGCTCGAGCGCGGATGTCGCGGTCGTCGGGAGCGCGGCGTCGTCGGCGAACATCTTGGGCGAGCCGACCTCGATCAACACTCCGTTCAGTTGGCCGTGCAGCCCCTTGCCTTGAACCATGGTCACCGAATCGGCTTCGGCGCCGTCCCATCCTTGTTCGCGCGCGGCCTCGATGATCGCGCGGGCCAGCGGATGGGCGCTCCCGGTCTCGATCGACGCCGCCGCGAACAGCGCGTCGTTGTCTCCCGCGCCATCGAGCGGCTCGTTCCCGACAATGCGCGGCTTGCCCTCGGTGAGCGTGCCGGTCTTGTCGAACGCGATGGCGCGCAGCCTCGCGAGGGATTCGAGGTGTGCGCCGCCCTTGATGAGCACGCCGAGCCGCGCGGAGCGCGCGAGCGCGGAAAGCATGGCCGCGGGCGTGCCGATCGCGAGCGCACACGGTGACGCGGCGGTGAGGAAGGCCATCGACCGGTAGAACCAGGTCGCGAACGCGTCGGCGGTCGGGCCCGCGAGCAGGGGGGGCAGGAGAAAGATGAGCAAGGTCGCGCACAGCACGAGGGGCACATAGAACCGCTCGACCTTCGTCGTGAACAGTTCGGTGGGGCTCTTGCGGGTCTGCGCTTCCTCGACGAGACGGATGGCCATCGCGAGGGTCGTCTCGGTGTACGCGCGGTCGACGCGCGCTTCGAGGGCGCCGTCGCCGTTGATCGTTCCCGCGAACACCCGCTCGCCCGGCGCTTTCTCGACGGGCGTGGATTCGCCCGTGACGGGAGACTGGTCGATGGACGAATAGCCCGAGAGCACATCTCCGTCGGCGGGGACGCGCTCGCCCGGCTTGATGACGACGACATCGCCGACCGCGAGTTCTTCGGCGCGCACTTCGGTCGTGGTGCCGTCGGGATTCTTCCGCCACGCCGTTTCGGGCGCGAGTTCGTGGAGGGCCTCGATCGCGCGGCGTGCGCGGTCCATCGCGAGGTGCTCCCCCGCGTGCCCGAACGCGAAGAGCACGAGCAGGAGGGCGCCTTCCTCCCAGTGCCCGATGACGGCCGCGCCGATGGCGGCGACGAACATCAGCACATCGATGTTGAACCGGAAGCGAGCGAGGGTGAGAAATGTGTCGCGCGCGGTGTTCCAGCCGGCCAGCGGATACGCCGCGATGATGAGCGACAGCCACACCCACTGAGGCGCCCCGAAGACTTTCCAGGCGAGCATCCCGGAGCCCAGCGCGATCGCGCCGAGGATCGCGCCCATCAGTTCGGGAGACTCCCGCGCCTCGCTCCAGATCGCGGCGAGTTTCTGCTTGCGCGTCTTGATCCGCGCACGCGTGATGCGCCGCTCCGCTTCGCGCTCCGAGAGCGGTTCGACGCGGAAGCCCAGCGAGTTCAGACGCAGCGCGACATCGGCGAGTTGGCATTCCGCGCGGTCGAACTCGACACGGAGGGTGCACGACGGAAACGATGCGCTCGCGTGGACGCTCGGGAGCGCGCTCAGCGCCGCTTCGATGGCTTTCGCGCTTTGCGCAGACGCCATCCCGTCCACCGCGAGCATGACGCACCCCCAGCGCTCACGCAGGCCGATGCCCGCGTGCTCGGCCCAGCGGGCGAGGTCCTCGAGCGAGGCGGACCGTTCGTCCAACTCGACCGCGAGCCGGGGTTGCCTGCCGTCACGCTGAACGCTCACCGAGCGAACACCCGGCGTCTGGCGGGCGTGGCGAAGGAAATGCTCCAGCCGACGGGACGCCTCGGCGGCGTCGTCAGGGAGCAGGAGGGGGCACTCAACGGAGGTGATGGAGGCGGATTGGGCCATGTGCGCGTGAGCACCGTATCGGCGACGGGGCGACCGGGGGTGGCGTCGAACCGGCATGAACACCCGTTCCTGGCTGATTGAGACTCTGTCTCAACGAAGGCGTAGTATGTCCCCCCAAGGCGCCCGGATGCGCCCGTCTCGCTCGATTGCGGAGGTTCGGCGTTGGTCCGTCGCAAGCAGGATGTGCCCCAGAACAGTGCTCCCGCGAAGGCGTCGGACGCTGCGCCCGCGGCGAAGCCCGACGACCGGATCCCCCTGACCCAACTGCCCCGAGGGGCCACGGGCCGCATCGCGTGCACGAAGGGCCTCGAACCCTGCGATCAGTTCCTTCTCGAGACCCTCGGATTGGCCGACGACACCTGCGTACGCGTCTGCCGCGCGTCCGGGTCGTGCATTCTTGAGGTGGGCGTCGAGCACGGGCATACCAGCCGCATCGCGATCGCCCGCTCGCTGGCCGCCAAGGTGCTCGTCGGTCGGGTCGACGACCCCGCTCCGAAGCGCGACGCCGAGGGGGCCTGATCCGTGGCCGAATCCCCCAGCGCGAGCCCCGCTCGCGAGCAGCGCCACGCGAACGGTGACGCCCTCGACGCTCCCCGCGTCGTCCTCGTGGGCAACCCCAACGCGGGCAAGACCACGCTCTTCAACCGGCTCTGCGGCCTCCGCCACAAAGTCAGCAACTTCCCGGGCACCACTCAGGAGGCAGGCGTCGGTTCCATGCAGGTCGCTTCCGATCTGGGACCGGTGCAACTCCTCGACCTTCCGGGCGTGTATTCGCTCGCGCTCGACAACTCGGAAGCCGAGGTCTGCCGAGAGTCGCTCGATGGCCGACTCGCGCCGGGGGGTATGCGCCCCACGGTCCCCGACGCCGCGATCATCGTGGTCGACGCGTCCAACCTTCAGCGCAACCTGACCTTCGCGGGAGAGATCCTCTCGCGCGGCACGCCGAGCGTCGTAGCCCTGACCAAAACCGCCGAGGCGCGCAAGCGGGGCGTGGTGGTCGACGCGGCGAAACTCGGCGACGAACTGAACTGTCCGGTCATCACGGTCACCTCCCGGGCCGCGCCGGAACTCGACGAGATCAAGGCCTCGCTCGCCGAGGCGCTGCGCACGCGCACGCCTTCCGGGCTCGAAGCGGTGGCTGTCTACGGCGAGCGGCGCGCCTGGGCGGAGCGCATCGCGCGAAATGTCACCAGCCGAGTTGCGATCGAGGACGGCGCCCGCGCCAGCGAGCACGCCGATGTCGTGCTGACGCACCCGTTGATCGGCCTGATCGCGTTCGCGGCGGTGATGGCGGCGGTCTTCTACATCATCTTCCGCGTCGCCGCGTACCCGATGGACTGGATCGACAACGCGTTCGTATTCCTGGGCGCGCAACTCGACTGGCTGCTCCCCGCAGGCGCGCTCCGCGAACTCGCGGGCGGCGTGATCGCGGGCGTCGGCTCGACCGTCATCTTCCTCCCTCAGATCTGCCTGCTGTTCTTCCTGATCTCGCTGCTCGAACAATCCGGCTTCCTCGCACGCGCCGCGCTGATGACCGACCGCTGGCTGCGCCCGTTCGGTCTCAGCGGCCACGCGTTCGTCCCGCTCCTGAGCGCTCACGCCTGCGCGCTGCCCGCGATCTCCGCGACGCGCGGCATACCGGACCGGCGCGACCGCCTGGCCGCGATCCTCGCCGCGCCGTTCATGTCGTGCTCGGCGCGCATCCCGGTGTATGTCCTGCTGACCGTGCTGCTGTTCCCGGCAAGCCCGCTCAAGCAGAGCCTCGCGTTCGGCGCGTGCTACCTCATCGGCATCGCGGCGGGCCTGATCAGTTCGATGGTTGCGCGGCGGAGCATCCTGCCGGGCCGCAGCCGCGACATGGTCATCGAACTCCCGTCCTACACGATGCCCTCGTTCCCCACGGCGATGCGCCTCGCCGGACGGCGCGGCCTCGACTTCCTGCGCAAGGCCGGCACGATCATCCTCGCCGTGTCGATCGTGCTGTGGTGGCTCGGTTCCTACCCGAAGTCGCAGCCCACGCCCGGCGCCGAAGAGATGCGCGCCCAGGCGGTCACCATCGTCGAGACCTCTCCCGACGATGCGCAGTGGCTGATGGACGAGGCCGACCGTCTCGACGCGTCGCACGCCGCCAGTCGTTCCGTGCTGGGCCGCGTCGGGTCGTTCATCCAGCCCGTCTTCGCGCCGCTCGGGTATGACCGGCAACTCACGATCGCCGTGCTCGCGAGTTTCGCGGCCCGCGAGGTGTTCGTCGCCACGATGGCCGTGCAGGTCGCGGGCGTTGATGAACTCGAGAACGAGGACCTGACCACCGCGATGGCCAACGCGACGCGCGACGACGGCTCGCCCGTCTTCACGCCGCCCGTCGCGTGGTCGCTGCTCATCTTCTATGTGCTGGCGATGCAATGCCTTCCCACCGTCGCGCTGACGGCGCGCGAGGCCGGTCACTGGAAGTGGGCGCTGCTCCAACTCGGATGGATGACCGCGCTCGCGTATGTCTCGGCGCTGGTCGTGTTCCAGACCCTCTCGGCGACGGGCGGCTGATGACCGCTCCCCAGGCGGGCTTCGACTGGCAGTTCTGGGTCGCCACCTTCGTCGCGGCCCTCGCGCTGGCGTGGATCGTGCGCTATGTCTGGCGCATCGTCCGGCCTCGGCGTGTCAAACGCACTAAAGCGACGCTGACCGTCGGCGGCGAGCCGGTTTCCGAGCGCAAGTTCCGCGCATAGGCCCGGTTACCCTGAATCCGAACATTCTGGACACACCCGCCCGTTTGGGTGTGTGGTACGCTGCCCGGATGGAGAGAGTCATTACCCGGGCCCTGTGGGCGTTGTCCGTCATTGTCGTGTCCTCTGCGTCGCACGCGCTCGCCGATCCCGCCGGCATGGTGTGGATACCCGGCGGTGAGTTCGTCATGGGCAGCAACGCCTCCGACACGCCCAACACAGAGAAGCCCGAGCACCCCGTGCGCGTCGGGGGTTTCTGGATCGACCAGCACGAAGTCACCAACGCGCAGTTCCGCGAGTTCGTGCAGGCGACGGGCTATGTCACTACCGCCGAGCGACCCATCGACTGGGAAGAACTCAAGACTCAGGTCCCGCCCGGTACGCCCAAGCCGCCGGACGAGGCGCTCGCGCCGGGATCGCTCGTGTTCACGCCCCCGAACCGCCCCGTCCCGTTGCACGATTACTCCCAGTGGTGGGCGTGGGTGCACGGCGCCGACTGGAAACACCCGTCCGGGCCCGGAAGTTCCATCGAGGGGCTCGACGACCATCCCGTCGTGCAGGTCTCGTGGGACGACGCCGTCGCGTACGCGGAGTGGGCGGGCAAGCGCCTGCCGACCGAGGCGGAATGGGAGTTCGCCGCGCGCGGCGGGCGCGCCCCGACACGCTTCGAGTGGGGGGACGAGCGCCCGAACGACACCATCATCCACGCCAACATCTGGCAGGGCAGGTTCCCGAATTCCAATCTGACCACCGACGGCTACGCCGCGACATCGCCCGTCGGAACCTTCGCGCCCAACGGCTACGGGCTCAGTGACATGGCCGGCAATGTCTGGGAGTGGTGCGCCGACTGGTACCGCGCCGACGCCTACGCGCGCCGCGCGGGAGAGGAAATCGTGGACAACCCGCAGGGCCCGGACAAGCCGTGGGACCCCATGGAGCCGATGTCGCTCAAACGCGTGACGCGCGGCGGCTCCTTCCTCTGTCACGAAGATTACTGCGAGTCCTACCGGCCCTCCGCCCGGCGAGGAACCGCGTACGACTCCGGCGCCTCACATATCGGATTCCGGTGCGTCTCTGACGCGCCTTCACCCTCAGGGAACGACCAATGAACGATCGTCTCAAGCAATGCTGGGTTGCAGCAGCCCTGCTCGTGTCGCTCGTCTGCTTCGGCTGCGCGAAGACCGATCCGCTGCCCTCGTGGAACGACACCGCCGCGAAGCGCGGCATCATCGAATTCGCCAACAACGCGGCCGACCCGTCGAGCGACGGATACATCCCCGAGAAGGAGCGCATCGCCACCTTCGACAATGACGGCACGCTCTGGCCCGAGCAGCCCATCATCCAGTTGCTCTTCACGCTCGAACGGCTCCAGGAGATGGCGCGCACCGATCCGACCCTCCACCAACGCCAGCCCTTCAAAGCCGCCCTCGAAGGCGACATGGCCTACTTCCACGAGCACGGCGAAGAGGCGGTGATCAAACTCCTCGCCGAAACGCACGCGAACATGACCGAGGACCAGTTCGAGCCGCTGGCCCGCGCGTTCTTCGCGACCGGGACTTATCCCACACTCGGCGGCCCCGCGATCGTCGATCTCGCGTATCAGCCCATGGTCGAGGTCATGAACCTGCTCCGCTCGAAGGGATTTGATGTCTACATCTGCTCGGGCGGCGGCGTCGACTTCATGCGTGTCGTCACCGACCGCATGTACGGCATCCCACAGGAGAATGTCATCGGCAGCACGCTCGTCTACGAGCAGCGCGACATCGACGGCCGCTCCGTCCTGTGGCGCGAGCCCAAGGTCGGACGCATCAACGACAAGGCCGGCAAGCCCGTAGGCATCCAGCATCACATCGGGATGCGCCCCGCCTTCGCCGCGGGCAATGTCCGCTCGGGCGGCGATATCCAGATGCTGCGCTACGGCCAGGATCGCGAAGGCCCCTCGATGCAGATCCTCGTCAACCACGACGACGCCGTTCGCGAGTTCGCCTACGCCGAGAAGGAAGGCGAATCTCTGAAGGCAGCGAAAGCGAACAACTGGACCGTCATCAGCATGAAGAATGACTGGAAGCGTATTTTCTCCGTCCCCACCCATCCGACCAAAGCCGATTGGGAGCGTCATCCATGAGCCGCACGAGAAAGTCACTCACCGCGTGCATCGCTATCGGGGTCACGGCCCTGATGACGACCAGCGCCGTCGCGCAACAGCGCAACAACCAAACCCGCAACCAGCAGCAATCCAGAGGGCAGCAGCAGTCGAAGCCCAACATCCTCATCATCTGGGGCGACGACATCGGAACCTGGAACATCAGCCACAACAACCGCGGCATGATGGGTTACGAAACGCCCAACATCGACCGGATCGCCAAAGAAGGGATCTCATTCACCGACTACTACGGCCAGCAGTCGTGCACCGCAGGCCGCGCCGCGTTCGTGGGCGGCACGGTGCCTTTGCGTACTGGCATGACCAAGGTGGGCCTTCCCGGCGCGAAGGAAGGCTGGCAGGAACAGGACATCACCATCGCGGCCGTCATGAAATCGCTCGGCTACTCGACCGGGCAGTTCGGCAAGAACCACTTCGGTGACCGCGACGAGCACCTGCCCACCAACCACGGGTTCGATGAGTTCTTCGGCAACCTCTACCACCTCAACGCCGAGGAAGAGCCGGAGAATCGCGACTACCCGGGCGACATGGTCCTTCCCAACGGGAAGACCTTCAAGGAGCAGTACGGCCCGCGCGGCGTCATGAAGGCCAAGGCCAACGGACGCATCGAGGACACCGGGCCGCTCACCAAGAAGCGCATGGAGACCATCGACGATGAGACCGTCGCGGCCGCCAAGGACTTCATCACCCGCATGAACGACTCGGGTGAACCGTGGATGTGCTGGTGGAACGGCACACGCATGCACTTCCGCACGCATATCAAGGAAGAGCACCAGGGCCTCAGCGGCGCACGCGGCGACGAGTACCACGACGGGATGATGGAGCACGACATGCATGTCGGTGAACTCCTCGACCTGCTCGACGAACTCGGCATCGCCGACAACACCATCGTCTTCTACTCCACGGACAACGGCCCGCACTTCAACACCTGGCCCGATGCGGGCTACACGCCGTTCCGCAAGGAGAAGAACTCCAACTGGGAAGGCGCGTACCGCGTCCCCGCGTTCGTGCGCTGGCCCGCGCGGTACCCCGCCGGCGAGACGCTCAACGGCATCGTCGCCCACGAGGACTGGATGACCACCTTCGCGTCAGCCGCGGGCAAGGGCGATCTCAAGGAGGACATGCTCGACGGGTACAACGCGATCGGGCGCAACTACCGTCAGCACCTCGACGGCTACGACATGAACGAGTACTTCGCGAACGCCGACGAGTACGACTCGTTCGACGAGAACATCAAGGCCTCGCCGCGCAAGGAGTTCATCTATGTGAACGACGACGGCCAAGTCGTCGCGATGCGCCTGGGCGACTGGAAGGCGGTGTTCCTCGAGAACCGCGCCGACGCGTTCGAGATCTGGCGCGAGCCCTTCGCGGAACTGCGCGTTCCGCTGCTGTTCCATCTCCGCCGCGACCCGTTCGAGAAGGCGCAGATCGACGCGAACACCTACAACGACTGGTTCATCAGCCGCGCGTTCGTGATCGTCCCGATGCAGCAGGTCGCGGGCAAGTTCTTCCAGACCTTGCAGGAATACCCGCCGAGCCAGACCCCGGGCTCGTTCAATCTGGAGAAGGTCCAGGAGCAGATCGAGAACGCCGCCACCGGCAAGTAATCCGATCGGGCTGAACCAATCCCCTCCGCGCCGCGGGAGACCGCCGCGCGGGGCTTTCATCGAGGCAATGCCGGAGGGGGGAATCGAACCCCCACTCCCGATCAAGGGAAACGGATTTTGAATCCGTCGCGTCTGCCAATTCCGCCACTCCGGCGAGTGGGCCCGTTGGGGCGCGAAGAGGATAGCCCAACCCCCGGCGCCGGTCGAAAGTGGCGATCACTCGCCCTGAATCCGCTCGATCCGGTGGTTTTACTTGTGCCGGGTCTCTCCGGGAGGTATGTTCCGGGCAGTCCTGCTCGTCGGGGCGTCCACAGGAGTCTGTTATGCGTTATCGGAATGCCCTCGCTCTCGCGGCCTTCTCAGGCCTCTCCCTGTCCGTCGCGCCCGCGCTCGCCGCGCCGCCGATCGAGGAGGAGGCCCTCCCGCGAAACATGACCGAGGCCGAGGCCCGGTTCGTCGAGCAGAATCCTCTGACCGCCCTGCGCGGATTCACGCCCCCGAGCGACTACCCGGGCATCCGCGCAGCCGCCGAATACGAGCCGATGGACGCCATCATTTTCTCGTACGGAAACGGCGCATCCAGTTGGAACTCGATCATCGTCCAGATGGTCAGCCACATCACGACGACCGGCAACGCGGACGCCGTCGTCTATGTCGATTCACCCGGCTCGATCGCCAGCGTGACCAACACGCTCGTCGCGGGCGGCGCCGACCCGTCGCGCGTCAAGGTCTTCGCGCGCTCGCTCGACTCCATCTGGATGCGCGACTACGGACCTCGTTACATCTACGAGGGCGATGTCCGCTCCATCGTCGACCACACCTACAACCGCCCGCGGTTCAATGACAACAACCTCAATGTCTTCCACGCCGATGTGTTCAACCACACGCGCTATGAGGTCCCGCTCGTCCACGGCGGCGGCAACTACCACCTCGACGCGCTGGGCATCGGCTACGCGACACGCCTGATCAACAACGAGAACCCCGGGCTCTCGGAGTCCGAGATCATCCAGCGCTGGCAGGACTACCAGGGCGTCAACACCTCGCTCGAGACCCCGTTCCCGACCTTCATCGACTCGACACAGCACATCGACATGTGGATGCAGGTGATCGCGGACGACAAGGTGATCATCAGCGACTGGCCCACCCAGTCGGGCACGACGCAGGACCAGATCTGCGACGCCGCGGCCGCCGACCTCGCGAACTTGGGCTACACCGTCTACCGCACGCCGGCCGTCAGTTCGGGCGGCACGCACTACACCTTCACCAATATGGTGATGTGCAACGACATCGTGCTCCTCCCGACCTACACCAACTCGACGGTCGTGAGCAACAACTTCAACCAGCAGGCCCTCGCCGTGCTCCAGTCGGCTCTGCCCGGCAAGACGATCATCCAGATCCCGTGCCAGAACATCGTTACCGCCGCGGGCGTCATGCACTGCATCGTCATGCACATGCCCGCGCATGTCGGCGGCGACAACCCCACGGCCCTCGTGCGCTACCCCAACGGCGGCGAGGCGTTCGAGCCCGGCGCGGAGATCGAGATCCGCTGGTCCACCGACGACCGCGAAGGCGTCGCGAATGTGGACATCCTGCTCTCCACCGACAACGGCGCGAACTTCAACACCGTGATCGCCAGCGCGACCAACGACGACGGCTCGCACATGTGGACGGTTCCCGATGTCGCGTCTTCCAACGCCGTCATCCGCGTCGTTGCGCGCGGCGACGACAGCGACACCGGCTTCGACGACTCCGACGCGGTCTTCGCCATCCTCGGCGTCTGCCCGGGCGACACCAACGGCGACAATGTCGTGAACTTCACGGACCTCAACGCCGTGCTCGCCGCGTTCGGCCAGTCGGGCGCGGGCAACCCCGCCGATGTCAACGGCGACGGCGTCGTGAACTTCAGCGACCTGAACGACGTCCTTGGCGCGTTCGGCGCCGACTGCAACTGATCCGACCGATCACCGCGGCTGCACGGGCTGGGATGTGCCGCATCCCGGGCCGTAGATCATCGCGTTGTGCAGCAGGCGCGTCGTGCCGAGCGTCGTCCCGCGGAAGGTCGGCGGCGACGCGAAAAGGATCACCTGCCCGTTGCCGACAGAGTCGCGCGTCAGGTACGCGGTGTTCATCAATCGCTGCGCGGCCTCGGGCCAGAGTAACCCGCTCATGCGCAGGCGTGCTTCAGTCCCGATCGGCGCGGGCGCGAACCCACGGCGGGCGGTCTTCGCCTCACCTTCTGATGATTCGTCGGAGTTCGTGGCGGCCGAAGTGTCAGTCTCGGGCGCCTCGACATACACACCGAAACGGACCGGCGCCTGCGTGGGCCGCTTGGCCATCAGCGTCGTTCCCCCCGTGTAGAGCACCGGGAGGACTTCGCCCAGCCCGACCGTCAGCCAGTTCCGATCATCGACGCGTGCGGCGAGGATCGCGCCCTGAGGCATGAACACCTCCTGGAAGTCGTCGCGCCGTTTCAGTTCGTCCTCGCTCGGCAGGTCCTCGATGCTCGCCCACGGGTACTCGATCTCGCCCACGGTGTTCGTGTAGACGGTCGTGGCTTCCGCCGTCGCGGTGTACCCCTCCGCTTCGCGAAGGACCTCCATCGCGTGCGATTCGAGATCACCCAGCGCGTCGGTCACACTCCGCGCCTTGGCGAGTTTCGCCGCTTCGTCCGCCGCACCGCTCGCGCTGCCGCCGATCGCGATCAGCGTCCCGCCCTGCTCGACCCAGCGACGCAGGTCCTCCGCGTACCGCTTGATCAGCGAGGGGCTCGCGTCGGGGAAGACAAGGGTGTTGTACTCGCGCAGATCGGTGTATCCGAGATCGGCGGCGTCGAGGTACGACGCGCGCACGCCCAGCACCTGATCGAGCGTGTGCCAGACCGAGCCGTAGTCGGTGGGGCTCACCTGATTCCGGCCGACCACCGCGATCCGCGGGCGGCGCAGGAGGTGCAGGTGCCCGCCGCCCAGATCCGGCGCGTCGCCCGGTCCGAAGCCCGTGTCGATGGCGTACGCGTTGATCCCCAGCGTGCGCGAGACCTCATCGATCGAATCGACCAGCCCGGTGTGCGATTCGTTGTCGATGCGGAAGGCGATCACCGTGCCGCGCTCGAACGAGCGGCCACCCAGCGAGGTGTCCTTGTCGAGCATTCGCACCTGTACGCCGCGCTCCATGAGTTGCGCGGCCGCGGCAACGGAACGGTCGTCGGCGCCGTTGAACGCCCAGCCCACCTGAGGATCACGATCTTCAACACCGGCAGAGCGCGGTGATGCCGTGACTTCCTCGGCGTTTCGCGGGAGCGTCATCGAGAGTTCCGCTGTGTCCAGCCCGTAGAGCATGGGGATGTTCCACGCCGTGATGTCGTACAGGCGCGACTCGCCGAAGCGCAGCAACTCGCGCCGCTCCTCGGTCAGGAATTCGTCGGGCATCGGCGTGTCGAGTTCGAGGAGGGCCGCCGCCAGCCGCGCTTCCGGCTGGGTGGAAGGGATGAGCAGCGTCCCGGCGTCGAACGCCTTCGACTCGAAGGTGTCGCCCAGCCAGTCCTGTCCGTCTGCCTCGAACTCGTCCGTCGCGCGGTACACCTTCACGCCCTGCAGGTTCATGAGGTCGATGAATCGCTGGAGCCGCGCCTCGTTCTTCCCCGCGCTGACCGCGAACACGCGGCCGCTGTACTCACCATCGCGTGCGATGTTCTCGCGGCGCTCGGCGACGAACTCGGACAGCATCGCGTCCTTGTTGGCGCGCAGGGTCTGCAGATTCGTCAGGCCGCTGAGCGCCTGCTTGTGCACGGACTCCTTGTAGGTCTCCACGCGTCCCTCGGGACGCTGGATGCCCGCGTCGGCGATGCGCGCCTGCTCGTACAGGATCGCGACGGCGCTCTTGAGCGACGCCCAGGCGTCCGTGTAACCGGGGTACCAACCCTCGTTCCATTCGCCCGTGTAATACCGCCAGCCGTTGCGATCAAACGCGTCCGCTTGATCCTCGGCGAACTCCTTGTTCCAGTGCGCGCGGCGCTCGGGGAAGTGCGGATTGATCGGGGCGCGGCTGGGCGAGAAGAGATAGGTGTCCAGCGGCCACATCTCGTGTGCATCCACGAACAGCAGGGGGCGCCACTCGCTCACGGCCTCAAGACGCCCGCGCGTCTCGGGGTGGACGCCGAAGATCGAATCTCGATTGAGATCGAACAGGTAGTGGTTGCCGCGCCCCGCGGGCCAGTCTCCCGTGTGCACCAGCGACTGGTAGTCGGTGTTCGGGACATTGCCGCGGTTCTCCGCGACCATCTTCAGGAAGCGGTCGCGGCCGTCGGGGTTCATCATCGGATCGATGATGATCACCAGTTCGTCGAGCAGCGCCTGTGTTTGCGGCGAGTTGTCGGCGATGAGGTGGTGCGCGAGCGCGAGCGCGCCGTCAGCGCCCGATGTCTCGTCGCCGTGGATCGAATGCCCGAGCCACGCGACAGCGGGCAACCCCTGCATGATGCGCCGCGCCTCGGCGTCCGAAAGCCCGTCGGGATCGGCGAGCGTCGCGTAACTGGCCTTGATGTCCTCGAGCACACTCTGGCGATCGGGCCGCGTGATGACGAGGTGGAACATCGACCGGCCCTCGTAGGTCTTGGCGTGCTCGACGAGGGTGGCGCGGTCGCTGATGTCCGCCCAGGTCCGAAAGCACTTCTCGATCTCGGCGTGCGTGGCGGCTCGGTCGCCCGCGTCGAAACCGATGAGTTGCTTGGTCGTCGGGATCGTTCCGCTGTGCTGTGCGCCGGGGAAGAACGGTTGCTGGTAGGTGAGTTCGGGTTGGGGCGAAGCGGGGGTTGGGGTCGGCGCCGCCTGCGCCATCGCGATTGTCGAGCCCGCGACCGACAGGATCGCGGCGAGGGTCAGGGCACGGCGGACGCGGTCGGGCATCGATCGACTCCGAAAGAGGGGGCGGCGGCTGGAGTTCAGCGTGTATGAGTGTCCCGGGAACAGGGAAACGAAGCAAGCCGCCGGCGGTGGTCGCGGCGGGAAGGGTTCGCCGAAGTGATGAGGAGTCGGTACCCTATGGATCAGCGGCGCCGCGCGAGGGCGCAGTTCCATCCCAGACCAGAAACAGGTGTTCCACGATGAGCGAGCGTCAACCGCCGCCCCCGAACGGTGACCGCAGCCCTGAGATGCGGCAGCAATCCGAGCCCATGCCGGGCGATCAGCAGCTCGAAGGACCCGCGATGCGGACCCTCGCCGGGGGGCCGGGCGCGCCGCTGAAGGAACGCCAGCCGGGCGGCCTCTTCCTGCTCTTCATCGTCGAGATGTGGGAACGCTTCTCGTACTACGGCATGCGCGCCCTGCTCGTGCTGTTCATGACAGCGCAGATCATCAAGGGCGAGGATGGCATGCTGGGCGAAGGGCTCGGCTGGACCCGCGAACAGGCGGGCGTTCTCATCGCCTGGTACACCAGCATGGTCTACCTGACCGGCATTTTCGGCGGGTATCTCGCGGACAAACTCATCGGCACACACCGATCGATGCTGACGGGCGGCGTCATCATCTCAATCGGCCACATCGTCCTCGCGGGCATGGGCATTACCGAGCCCGGCTCGGCCGCGACCGTCGCGATCTTCATCAGCGGCCTCGCGCTGATCGTCATCGGAACGGGCTTCTTCAAGCCCTGCGTCAGCGTCATGGTCGGCCAGTTGTACCGAACGGGCGACAGGCGACGCGACGCGGGCTTCACGATCTTCTACATGGGCATCAATGTCGGCGCCCTGCTCGGTTCGCTGGGCTGCGGCTATCTCGGCGAGAAGGTGGGCTGGCACTGGGGCTTCGGCGCCGCAGCCGTCGGCATGATCGCGGGCATGATCGTGTACATGATCGGCAGACCCAAACTGCTCAAGGGCATCGGGCTGCCGCCCGCCAAGGAAGACCGCCCGCCCGCGAGCAAGACGCTCAGCCGACTGGCGATGATGATCGGCGCGACGGCGCTGCTCATCGGCATCGGGCAGATCCTCAGCAGCCCCGGCGCGGTCATCCCGGGCGTGAACATCACGCTCCCGATGTTCCCGGAATGGGCCGCGCAGGCGTACGGCGTCACCATCCTGCTGGCCGTCATCGCGCTGATCATCTTCTTCATCGCGTCGCAGAAGCCGGGCGACAAGGGCCCGGTCGCCGCGATCTTCATCATTTCGACCTTCGTGATCTTCTTCTGGTTCGCGTTCGAGCAGGCGGTGACCTCGCTCAACCTCTTCGCGCTCCACCGCACCGAGCGCGTGCTGCCGGGCATGGAGAATCAGTTCCCCGCGACCTGGTACCAGTCGGTCAACTCGTCGTTCATCCTGATCTTTGCTCCGGTCCTCGCGATCCTGTGGGCGTGGATGGGCCGCCGACGCATCGAGCCGAGCACGCCCGTCAAGATGGGCTTCGGCCTCATCCTGCTCGGCCTCGGCTTCGTGGTGATGGTCTTCGTCGCGCAGAAGACCGATGGCGGGAAGTTTCTCGAAGAGGGCTCCAACCTCATCAAGAAGGTCGGGCCGTACTGGCTGATCCTCGTCTACTTCCTCCACACCATCGGCGAACTCTGCCTTTCCCCGATCGGGCTCTCGCTCGTGACCAAACTGGCGCCCGTCAAGTGGGTCTCGCTGCTCATGGGCGTGTGGTTCCTGGCCCCGGCGATCGCCCAGTTCATCGGCGGCATGACCTTCAGCAAGATCGAACTCATCGAGAAGGGCGAACTCTTCAAGCCCATCATCGGAGGCCAGGCGGACTTCTTCCTGATCTTCGTCATCACCTCGTGCGGCGCCGGTCTGGTGATGCTCGCCATCAGCCCGATCCTCAAGAAACTGATGCACGGGAAGGCGTGATCGTCTCTCCATACTGAAAAAGACAGCGGCGGGTCTCACGCGAGGCCCGCCGCTTTTCATGTGCAGTTCCTGTTCGTCGAAACTTAGTCCGCTCGTTCCGGACCGCCCAGGTGCTCCTCGAAGTAGTCCACGACCCTCGTCCAGAGCGGGATCACGACCTCGGGATCGCGCACCATGTGCGTCTGGTTCGAGAGCGGGAGGAAGTCGAAGTCCTTGCCCGCCGCGAACAGCGCGTTGGCCATCTTGAGCCCGTGCACGAAGTAGACATTGTCGTCGGCGGTGCCGTGGATGATGAGCAGCGGTCGTTCGAGCCGGTCGGCGTAGGTCAGCACATTGCTGACTCGGTACGACTCCGGGTCGGTCTCGGGATGCCCCGCGTACCGCTCGGTGTAGTGCGTGTCGTAATCGATCCAATCGGCGACCGGCGCACCGGCCACTCCCACGGTGAACACATCCGGGCGCTGCATGACGGCCATCGCGCTGAAGTAGCCGCCGTACGACCACCCGTAGATGCCCACGCGCGAGAGGTCCATCTCCCGGTAGCGCTCGCCGAGCGTCACCAGGCCCTCGGCCTGGTCTTCGAGGGGCTTGGTGATGAAGTCCTTGTGCACGGCGCGCTGCCATTCCGCGCTGCGCCGGGGCGTGCCGCGACCGTCCATCGACACGACGATGAACCCGTGGTCCGCGATCCACTGCTGGAACGCGTAGCGATCACGCACACGCTCGACCATGACCGAGGTCGGCCCGCCGTAGACATTGACGATGACCGGGTACTCGAGCGCGGGATCGAAGTCGCGCGGCCGGACGATGACCGCATCGATGTCGCGCCGCGGGCCGGTTCGCGTGAATTCGAGCGAAGGAGAGAAGTTCGGTTCAATCGCAACGCTCCGCATCTCGCCGATGGGATCGCCCAGCGAGCCGGGCGCGGCGTCGCGGAGGTTGTAGAGCGTGGCGGTCCTCTCGCCGACCAGCGGACGCGACGAGAGCAACGCGGTCGATCCGTCCTTCGCGACCGAGAACGAGTGTGCGCCGGGGGCCGCCGTGAGTTTCACGGGCGGGCCGTCTTCGGGGTAGAGCGGCACGCGATACACATGTGTCTGCGTCGGATCGTCGGACGCCGACACGAATGCGGCGCCGCGGCCGCCAAACGCGTCTTCGTCGATGTACCCGAGCGAGCGGAAGCCCAGCGAGGGCTCGACGACGGTGTGCTTGAGACGACCGTTGCGGTCGCGCATCTCGAGCGCCCAGCCGTCCTCCTTCTCGGTCGCCCAGAGGAACGCGGCGCCGTCGTTGATCCACTTCGGCGTCGAATCATCGAGGTTGATCCACGCGCGGTCGCGCTCGGTGAGCAGTTCGGTCGCGTATCCGCTCGCCGGGTCGATCGAGAGGTACTTCTGCTCGGTCTGCGCGCGGTTCTGCACGAGGATCGTCAGAGGAGACTCGCTTTGCCACTCGACCTTGGCGAGATAGGGGTACGCGTCGCGGTCCCAGCGGACTTCGACGGGAGCGCCGACACTTCGCGCACCATTGAGCGGCTGCACGAACAGCCGCACCTCGGCGTTCTTTGTTCCCGCGCGAGGGTAAGGCCAGGTCGTCGCCGGTTTCGCCGGGTTTGCGGGATCGGCGATTGTGAACGATTCGAGCCCGTCCACATCGGTGCGTTGGTAGACGACGGCGGAGTGATCCGGTGCGATCCAATAGCCGTGACGGCGTCCCATCTCTTCCTGCGCGACGAATTCCGCCTCGCCGTAGGACACGGTGTCCGGTTCGCCCGATCGGTTGGTGATGCGGTGCTGCTCGCCGCTCGCCGTGTCGATGATGTACAGATCGCCGTCGCGTACGACGCCCACGAGTGACGCGTCCTTGGTCATCCGCGCATCGAGGGGCGATCCGCCTTCGCTGGGCAGTTCGCGCCGTTCGCCCGACTTGCGGTCGACGAGGAACAGCCGACCCGAAAGCGGAACGAGCAAGGTGGAGCCGTCTTCGGACAGCGAGTACGACACGATCCCGCGCGCGGAAAGCCGCATGCGTTCGCGCCGCGCGAGTTCCTCGACGGTCAGTTCCTCCTCCGCGTCACCCAGCACCTGCGCGGCGGTGAGGAGTGTCCGCTCGCGACCGTTCGCGTCGACCACGAACAGGTTGCGCACCGAAGACCGCGGCTCTGAGCGCAGAAAGATCGCGCCCTCGCCATTCGGGAGTAGTGTGACGGAGGTCGGTCGGCCGTTGGAGTAGCGCGAGGACTCGGCGTAGTCGCGCAGGAAATCAGGATCGGGGATGGGCGCCTGCGCGGTCGCGCGGGTTCGCTCCTGCGCGAAAGCATCGGCATGAACGGCCGCGCAGGTGAATCCCGCGGCGAGCACGAGGGAGCGGAGAAGTGAAGTCGGGCGTTGGCGCATGAAAAAGTCTCCGTCGAATGGTTCGACGGAGACTGTATATCAAGCCGGGGTGTTGCGGTTGAACTTAGTTGCAGTCGAGGCCGAAGTTGGACAGGACCGTGTTGAGGTCGCTGAAGTCGACCGTGCCGTTGCCGTCGACATCGCCGGGGTTGCCCGCTCCGGTCTGGCCGAACGCGGCGAGGACCGTGTTGAGGTCGGTGAAGTTGACGACATTGTCGCCGTTGGTGTCGCCGAGGCAGATCTCGACGATCGCTTCGCCGACTTCGCCAGTGACGGCGACGGCGAAGCCCTGCTCGCCGACATTCACCGACGGGGCTTCGACGCGGACGGTCCAGACGCCGGTCTCGGGGGAAGCGACGATCACCTGCTCGACGGAGTTGATGCCGTCGGTGGTTCCGGAGTTCGCGATCGAGAGGCCGCCGCTCATGGCGTTGCCGCGGTAGAGCACGCCCGAGGGCGACTCGACCACGAGGTCAACATTGTTGACCACGGCGTTGAACGCGCCGGAGTTGGCGGGGGGGTCGGTGAACGCCATGGTGGCGCGGAAGTTCTCGCCCGAGCCGGTGACCTCGACCTCGAACTCGTACGAGCCGGAGGTGGCGAGCGCGTCATCGGAGGTGTTGCGCACATCGCGCACGACGATCGAGCGGGCGTCGCCCGGGAAGTGCAGCGCGTCGTCGGCGACGAGGCGGCCCCAACCCTCGAGGTTGCTCGGGTAGCCGGAGACGCCGGTCATGTCGCGCGTCGAGTTCAGGATGACGGCGCGGAGCAGCGCGGCCGACGGGGTGACCGAGTCGTTCGCGCCGGGCTCGCCCGTGGGGTAGTACCCGTCGGTGAAGTACTGGCGGATCAGCGCGGCTGCGCCGGAGATCGCCGGGGTCGCCATCGAGGTGCCCGACGAAGAACGCAGCGAGCACGAGGTGCCGTTGCGCGCGGACTGGATGCCGCATCCGGGCGCGTAGACCTCGGGCTTGCGGCGGCCGTCCTGCGTCGGGCCGACGCCGGCGGTGCAGTGGTTGTTGATGCCGGTGGGGAAACTGCGATCACTGCCGCCGACGGCCAGCACACTTTTCGCGTTCTCAGGCGTGTAGAGCGAGCTGCGGTTGGTGACGGCGAAGACGACGAGCGAGTCCTCGTAATCGTACGAGAACTCATCGATGGCGCGTGTCCACGCGTTGTAATCAGTGCGGAAGTCGGCCCCCCACGAGTTGGTGTGGACCCGGGCGCCGGCGTTGTGAGCCGTGAGCAACTGGCTGTAGAACTGCGTTCCGTTGAGGAACGAAGGCGTGGGGGCGTAGGCGATCTTGGCGTCGTACGCGACGCCGTGGTAATCGTCGTCAGGGCCGGTGCCGATGCGGTTGCCCGCGATCGTGCCGCTGACGTGGGTGCCGTGAGATACGGCGCCGAACGAACCGACATAGTTGATGATCTTGCGGTGCCCGGGGCCGACGGGCATGGTGTCGTCGACGAACATGCAGTGGTTGATGTCGAGTTGGCTGTCCTGCACGCCGACGATCTGGCCTTCGCCGGTGAGGCCGTGGTCCCAGAGGGGCTGGCTGTTGCTCTCGCCGCTTTGCACGGCGTCGTGGCTGACGCTGTTGCGCTCGGTGGCTTCGAGGGCGGGCTCGACAAACTGCACCGAGGGGATCATCGAGATCTGTGCCAGCGACTCCGCCGGAAGCGTCGCGGTGATCAGCAATTCGCTGCCGTTGCGCCCGGCATTGTGGATCTGCACATTGTCGATCTGGTTGAGGGCGACCTTGGCGTCGGCTTCGGCCTCGTCGCCAAAGAAGGAGATGTTCACATCGACGGCGCCGGCGAGTGCGAGCAACGAGGGCTCGACCTTCCATGCGGGCTGGTAGGGGGCTGACCAGCGCACGAACGCGAGGTTCCGGGCAGCGTCGGCGTTGGCGCCGGCGGGGAGCGAGAGCACGAACGCGTTCGGGGGCAGGTAGCCGACCACGCTGACGCCGGTGGCGTTGATCGCGGCGCGGCGTTGGGGGGTCATCGGGCCGTCGAGTTGGACGACGAGACGGTCGTTCGGACGCAGGTCGATCAGGGCGGCAGGGACGCCGATGTCGCCGGCGTCGTCGATCTGGAGGGCGTTGATCGGACGGCTGGTGTCGATCGCGCCAGCGCGGAGCTGGAGGGGGGCCGCGAGGGCTCCCGAGGCGAGGGCCAGGCCGGCGGCGGCGATGAGAAGAGACGCGCGGGTCGACCGCGCCCGAGGAGCCGGGTCAGAATGCATTACGCAAGGGCCTCCGCTATGGGCACTATGTACAGAACAATCCCGGCAACAGGGGGAGGAGCCGGGACGCGAACTCCGTTCACTATGACGCAGACCCGGGGATAATGCGAGGGGAATTTCCGGGTCCGGACAAAGATTTCGCCCGGATGTTCGGCCCCGAGGGGTGGGGGGTTTTGGGAAATGTCACCCTTTCTGACCCCTCGACAGGGGCCATGGGGCCGGTATCCTCTGGATTCCTGCGCGGCGGAGCCCCGCCCGCCCCTTTTCCTGCAGCCCCGACGACTCGGACCTCGCTCCGAGCGCGTTCCACGCCGAAAGCCCGATCGATGAGCACCATGACTACCCAGACCCCCCGGACCAACGACGCCGGATTCGACCCGATCGTGACCGTTTCTGACGCCGGCCCCTGCCGCAAGAAACTCCACATCGAGGCGCCCGCCGACGCCGTCCGCGCCGCGGTCGGTTCAACCTTCGACACCCTGATGGGCTCCGCGGTCATCAAGGGCTTCCGCCAGGGCAAGGCCCCTCGCGCACTCGTCGAGCGCATGTACGGCAAGGCCGCCCGCGACGAAGCGCGCAACCGCATCGTGTCGGCCGCGTATAGCAAAGCCATCGAGCAGCACAAACTCCGCGTCCTCGGCGAGCCCGAGGGCGGCGACGAACTGCAGGAAGCCGATCTCTCCGGCAGCAAGCCGCTCAAGTTCACTGTCGAAGTGGAAGTCGCTCCCGAGTTCGAACTCCCCGAAGTCGACGGCATCGCCGTCAAGAAGCCGCTCTTCGAAGTCACCGACGAGATGGTGAACGAGCAGGTCGAGCGCTTCCAGGTCAACGACGGCGACCTCGAGGAACTCGACAAGGCCGAGCGCGGCGATTACTGCATGGGCCACGGCAAGATCCTCGTCAAGGGCAGCGACGACGCCGCCCTCGACATCAACGGCGCGGTCATCCAGATCCCCAAGAAGGGCGACGACAAGGGCCAGATCCTCGGCGTGCTCGTCGACGACTTCGCCAAGCAGATCGGTCTCCCCAGCAAGGGCGACACCGTCGTCGTCAAGGCCAAGGGCCCCGAGGGTCACGAGACCGAGGCCGTGCGCGGCAAGGACCTCGAGATCTCCTTCGAGGTCAGCGCGGTGTATCGCATCAAGCCGGCTCCGATCGAGTCGCTGTCCGAGCGTTACGGCTTCGCCGATGAGGCGGGCCTCCGCGAGGCGATGAAGAGCCGCCTCCAGCAGCGCGTCATGATCCAGCAGCAGTCCGCGATGCGCCAGCAGATCGCCGACTACCTGCTCAAGAACACCGAGATGGAACTGCCCGAGCGTCTCAGCGCCCGCCAGGCCGAGCGTCGCCTCCAGCGCGCCCGTCTCGAACTCATGTACCGCGGCATGGACCCGATGGCCGTCGAGCACCGCATCGCCGAGATGCGCGCGTCGTCGCAGGACGCATCGCGCCGCGAACTCAAACTGTTCTTCATCCTCGACAAGGTCGCGACCGGCAACTCGATCAACGTCACCGAGGCCGAGGTCAACGGCCGCATCGCGCAGATGGCGCACGAGCGCGGCGAGCGCCCGGAGAAACTGCGCAGCGATCTCATCGAGAACCGTCAGGTCGGTTTCGTCGTGCAGCAGATCCGCGAGCACAAGGCCATGGACCAGATCCTCAGCAAGGCCAAGGTCGAGGATATCGCGGCCGACAAGTTCGAGGCCGAGATGAAGAAGTCCGACGCCTCCGCCTGAGCCGACCCCGAGATTCGTCAACATCCAGTCCCGTGAGGAGCGGCTCTTGAAGACGCGCACGCATTGTCGGCCCCCGGTTCGTTCGGCCCTCGTCGCGCTGGCGGCGATCGCGTGCTCGGCCGCGGCCTGGGCGCAAACCGCTACGCTCGTGCATTGCGGCACGCTTCTTCAAGTCGCTGGCGAGGCGCCCAGGGCGAGCGTGACGCTCGTCGTCCGCGACGGGGATGTCGTCGAGGTGCGCAACGGGCTGGTGTCCGCTGCGCAGTTCGGCGAGCGCGACGCCGAGGTCATCGACCTCTCCGACATGTTCGTCATGCCGGGCCTGATCGACTGCCATGTCCATCTCACGGGTGAGATGTCTCCCGATGCGCGGCTCCGCGCGGTGCAGAACACCGAAGCCGACGCCGCGATCGACGGCGTGGTGTACGCGAGGCGCACGCTCGACGCCGGGTTCACGACGGTCCGCGATGTCGGCGCGAGCGGGGACGCGATCTTCGCGCTCCGCGACGCGATCAACGCAGGCAAGATCGTTGGCCCGCGCATTCTCGCGGCGGGCGAGGCGATCACGCCCACGGGCGGCCACGGCGACGGCACGCACGGCTATCGCGAGGGCGTCTTCGACTACCCCACGCCGCTCGTGGGCGTCGCTGACGGGCCGTACGAGGCCCGCAAGGCGGTGCGCAATCAGGTGAAGCGCGGCGCCGATGTCATCAAGCTCACCGCGACGGGCGGCGTGCTCTCCGCCACCGCGGCGGGCACCGAGCAGCAGTTCTTCGAGGACGAACTCGCAGCGATCGTCGAGACGGCGCACGCGCTCGGACGCAAAGTCGCCGCGCACGCCCACGGCGCAGAGGGCATCAAAGCGGCGCTCCGCGCCGGGGTGGATTCGATCGAGCACGGATCGTTCCTCGACGACGAAGCGATCGTGCTCTTCAAACAGACAGGCGCGTTTCTGGTGCCCACGGTGTTCGCGGGCGAGACGGTCACGGTGCTCGCGGAACGCAACGACTATCTCGTGCCTGCGGTTCGGGAAAAGGCGCGCGCCGTCGGACCCGTGATGCTCGGCACGCTCGGCAAGGCGCACCGCGCGGGTGTGAACATCGCGTTCGGCACGGATTGCGGCGTCGGCCCGCACGGGCAGAACGCGCGCGAACTCGAACTGATGGTCGAGGCCGGCATGCCGATCGACGCCGTGCTCCGCTCGGCCACCGTCTCCGCCGCGGAACTGTGCGGGCTCAGCGATACGGTCGGCACGCTTGAGCCCGGCAAGTCGGCTGATTTCATCGCCGTGCGCACCTCTCCGCTCGACGACATCTCGGCGCTGCGCACCGTGACGGTCGTTGCGCGCGACGGCGTGGTGGTGAAGGACGAGCGGTGACCGTGACGGCGGCGCAGTCGGCGGGCGTGGGCAACGCGATGCAGATCGCCGTGTGGGCGGTCGTGCTCATCCTGCTCGCGATCGTGGGCTTCTGGGCCGCGATGTGGATCCGCAAGCGTGCGCTGGGCGAGGCGGAGACCAGCGACGAGGGGCTCACGCTCGGGGCGTTGAGGACGATGCACAACCGGGGGGAACTCTCCGACGAGGAGTTCGAGGCCGCCCGGGCCGCCATCGTGAGCCGCGCAGGCCTCGACCCTGACAAAGCACGATCCGTGCGCTCGGACGGGGGATTCGCGCTGAAGGCGGGCCCCGGGGTCGATCTGACGGGCGCCCCGTTGCCCGTGCGGCGTGACGAAGAATCCAAGGATTCTGAGGGCGGCGCGAACTAGGACCGAGAACCATGCGGATGATCTGTGGAAGGATCTTCCGCGAATGATCAGTGTTTCTGCGCATCGAGAACAAGCCCCGGCGTGCCGATAGACTTGCCTATCGACCGCGCGGTGGAGTCGCTCGCGGCGACTGACCTTGCGCAGCACACCCCGAGGACCGCATGGCCAAGAATCGAATGGATGGAGAGGGACCGACCAGCACCAACGCCCCGGAGATGTCCGGAGGCTCAGGCGGAGGGTCCGGAGGCGGCGGCGGCTCGGGTGGTTCCGGCGGCGGCGACGGCGGTTTCCGCGGGCGCCGCATCACCACATGCTCGTTCTGCGGCAAGTCCTCCCGCGAGGTCGGCCCGATGGTCGAAGGCCCGAGCGAGGTCTACATCTGCTCGAACTGCGTCGATCTGTGCCAGAACATCTTCAAGCAGGAGCGTCGCCGCGTCTCGTCGTCGCGCCCCGTGCTCGGCGCGATCCCCTCGCCCCGCCAGATCAAAGAGTTCATGGACCAGTACATCGTCGGCCAGCAGCTCGCCAAGAAGGGGCTCTCGGTCGCCGTCCACAACCACTACAAGCGTCTGACGCAACTCGAGAACGAGCAGTCGCCCGTCGAACTCGACAAGAGCAATGTGCTCCTCGTCGGGCCCACCGGCTCGGGCAAGACGCTCCTCGCGCGCACCATGGCGCGCATGCTGAATGTCCCCTTCGCCATCGGCGACGCCACCACGCTCACCGAGGCGGGGTATGTCGGCGAGGATGTCGAGAACCTGCTCCTCAAACTCCTCCAGGCGGCGGACTACGACCTCGAGGCGGCGCAGCGCGGCATCATCTACATCGACGAAATCGACAAGATCGGGAAGACCTCGAACAATGTCTCCATCACCCGTGATGTGAGCGGCGAGGGCGTCCAGCAGTCGCTGCTCAAGATGCTCGAGGGCACCGTCGCGAATGTGCCTCCTCAGGGCGGCCGCAAGCACCCCGAGCAGCAGTACATCCAGATCGACACCAGCAACATCCTCTTCATCTGCGGCGGCTCGTTCGTCGGGCTGGAAGATGTCATCCGCCGGCGCATCGGCAAGAAGCGCATCGGCTTCACCAACCAGGCGCCCGCCTCGCACGACGAGATCATCGAGTCGGCCGAGGTGCTCGCGAAGGTCGCGCCCGAGGATGTCATCGAGTACGGCATGATCCCCGAACTCGTCGGCCGCCTCCCGGTCATCACGCCGCTCGAGCCGCTCTCGCTCGAGGCGCTCAAGAAGATTCTTCTCGAACCCAAGAACGCGATCGTCAAGCAGTATGAGCACCTGTTCTCGCTCGAGAACGCCAAGCTCACGATCACCGACGACGCGCTCGAACTCATCGCGAAGAAGGCCCGCGAGCGCAAGACGGGCGCCCGCGCCCTCCGCGCCGTGATCGAGGAGATCATGATCGACCTGATGTTCGATCTCCCCGACATGGACAACCAGGGCGCCGAGTATGTCCTCGACCGCGAGGCGATCCTGAACCCGCGCGGCCTGAAGGCCATGCGTGTCCAGCGCAAGGAATCGGCCTGATCGAGGCGGCACGGGCGCCCCAGCGGCGTTCCGAACCGGCACGCCCTGCTTCCCGGCGTCAGTCAACTTGTTGACTTGGCCCCGGGCGCGGCTAGCGTTCCCCCATGGGAAAGTCAGGGGACGCAGTCGGTGACAATCGCGAATCGGGCGCGCCCGTTCGTTGTGAGGCCGGGGCCATCGCGGCCGGTCACGGCGCGTGCTGCCCCGACAGCGTGCACGATCTGCCGCTGATCATCCGCTTCTTCATCATCCACAACACCACGATGCGCATCGGCGACCGCCTCACGGCGCCGCTGGGCATGACCGGCTCGCGCTGGCTGATGCTCTGCGCAATCAACCGGCACGGGGACAACCACCCGCGCATCTCCGACCTCAGCGCCGACGCGATGCTCAGCGCGCAGAATGTCAGCCGCATGGTCGCGTCGCTCGAGGACGAGGGCCTCGTGGACCGCTTCACCATCCAGGGCGGCGGCCGCGCGACCTATGTGAAACTTACGCCCAAGGGCGAGAAGATCATCGAAGAGTGTGATCGACTCGGCGAACGATTCGACGAATGGTTCCTCGCGCGACTGACCGAGGACGATGTCGAGTTGCTCAAGCGCAAACTCGACCTGTTGATCGAGAACATCTCCGCCTTCGAGCGGTACCTGGACGAGAGCAAGGAATCGAAGTGATGCAACGGACGCGCATGCAGTTTCTGGCGGCGGCGGTGTGTCTTATGTTCCTCAGCGCGGCCCGCGCGCAGGACGCGGCGGCCGTGCGGGTCGGCCTGGTCGAGATGCGGCCGGTCGAGCAACGCGCAAGCGTGACGGGCGAGGTCCGCGCGACCCAGCGGTCGCGGATCGCCTCTCGCGAGGCGGGCAAGGTCGTCACGGTCCGGGTCCGCGAGGGCGACAGCGTGAAGAAGGGCGATGTGCTCGTCACGCTCGACGAATCGCTCCTCCGCATCGACCTCGCCAGCGCGAAGGCCCAACTCGCCGCGGCCGATTCCTCGCTGGTCGAGGCGAAGTCGGTCCTCGATCGGCGCGAGCGCGACCTGCGCAAACTCGAAGAGTTGCAGCGTCGCCAGAGCGCCACCGAAACCGAAGTTCAGGACGCCCGATCGGAAGTCGACGCGCAGGCGGCGCGTGTCGCCGCGCGCACGGCGGAGATCGAGGGCGCCAAGGCGCGTGTCGCGCGTCTGGAGGAACAGCTCTCCGACATGACGGTCGTTGCGCCGTTCAACGGGCGCATCTCGCAGAAACTCGTCGACGAGGGCGAGTGGGCGGGGCAGGGCGACGCGCTCGTCGAACTCGTCGCCTCGGACACCGTCGATGTCTTCCTCGATGTGCCCCAGCGGTACGTGAACGCGATCCAGGCGGGCGACGCCTCGATCTCGGTGCGATTCGATGCGCTCGGCATGGAAGCGACGCTGTCGAACGGCAGCGTGGTGCCGGTCGCGGATTCCGCGGCTCGCACCTTCCCGGTGCGTCTGGTGGCGCCCAACGACGAGGGGCTTATTCAGCCCGGCATGTCGGTGACGGCGTCGATCCCCGCGGGATTCAGCGGGCCCGCGATGCTGGCGCCCGCCGACGCGCTGCTCCGCGACGACGCGGGCTGGTTCGTGTACACGGCCACGCCGGGCGAGCAGGGCCACATCGCGCTCCCGGCGCGCGTTGAGCAACTGTTCCGCACCGGCGCGTTGGTGGCGATCAGGCCGATCAGCGGCCCGGTGTTCCCGGGCGCAGCGGTCGTGACCGAAGGCAACGAGCGCATCCTGTTCCCGGGACAGCCCCTGCAGGTGACGAATCCCCAGGCGCTCGATCAGTCGGCGTCGGCGGGGGAGCGTGACGGAGCGACACAATGAGTCTGATTCGGTTCTGCATCAACCGACCGGTCACCGTGATCGTCGGCGCGGTGGTGCTTGTGCTCGCGGGCCTGCTGAGTTTCTCGGCGGTCCCGATCCAACTCACGCCCAACATCGACAAGACCAGCATCACCGTGCGCACTTTCTGGGAGGGCGCCAGCCCGATCGAGATCGAGCGCGAGATCATCGACGAGCAGGAAGAGCGTCTGCGCGGCGTCTCGAACCTCGTGAAAATGCGATCGGTCTCCCAGCAGGACACGGGCGTCATCACGCTCGAGTTCGCGATCGGCACCGACAAGAATGTCGCACTGCGCGAAGTCTCCGACCGCCTGCGTGAGGTCCCCGATTATCCCGAGAATGTCGACGAGCCCGTGGTGCGCACGGGCGACGACCGCGACCGCGACTACATCGCGTGGATCATCGCGGGCACGACCGACCCGGACTACGACATCCGCCAGATGTTCGACTTCTTCGACGACCGGGTGAAGCCCTATCTGGAGCGATCGCCCGGCGTGTCGGAGGTGAATGTCCTGGGCGGCACGGAGCGCGAGGCGCGGCTGCTCGTCGACGCCGAGAAACTCGCCCAGCGCGGCGTGACCTTCCCCGAACTGATCGCGGCGCTGCGCGGCGAGAATGTGAATGTCTCGGCGGGCCAACTCCCCGAGGGCAAGCGGAATGTCCGCGTGCGCGTCGTCGGCGAGTACGAATCGCCCGGGCAGATCATGGACACGATCCTCGCGTACCGGAGCGGCGCGCCGGTCTATTTCCGCGATGTCGGCACGGTCGACATTTCGTACAAGGAAGCCACGAGCGAGGTCCGTCAGAACGGCAATGTCTCGCTCGCGATCAATGTGCAGCGCGAGCCGGGCTCGAATGTGCTCGCGGTGATGGACGGGGTGCGTTCGCGCATCGCCGAACTGAACGCGCCGGGCGGCCTGCTGGAGCAGGAAGCGCGGCGGGTCGGCATGAACGGTTCGGTTCAGATGAAGCAGGTCTACGACCAGACCATCTACATCTACACCGCGCTCGACCTCGTGCGAAGCAACATCTTCCTGGGCGGCATTCTCGCGATCATCGTGCTGCTCGCGTTCCTTCGCTCGTTCCGCGCGACGCTCATCGTCGCGATCACGATCCCGGTGTCGATCATCGGGTCGTTCATCGTGCTCAAGGCGCTGGGGCGGAACATCAATGTGATCTCGCTCGCGGGCATGGCGTTCGCCACGGGCATGGTCGTGGACAACGCGATCGTGGTGCTGGAGAACATCTACCGCCGCCGCCAGATGGGCGACGAGGCGCCGCAGGCGTCGCTGCGCGGCACGAACGAGGTCTGGGCCGCCGTCCTTGTTTCGACGCTGACGACGGTGATCGTGTTTGCGCCGATCCTGACCATCCAGGAGGAGATCGGCCAACTGTTCCGCGACATCGCGCTGTCGATCTGCGCCGCGGTGCTGCTCTCGCTGATCGCATCGATCACGATCATCCCGATGTTCGCCGCCCGTCTGCTGCGCCGGGGCGTCGCGGGCGTGAATCAGCCGAAGAAGAAGCGCCGCAACCCGATCACGGGCGCGTTCGGCGCTATCGATCGCGCCGCGGCGAAACTCCGCGACGGGTATGTCTCGTTGCTGACCGTCGTGATGCGTTCGTGGATCGCGAGGATCGTGGGAGTCGGAGTGATCACGATCGGCGCGCTGGTCGGCGCGATGATCCTGCTGCCGCCTTCGAGTTACCTCCCCGCGGGCAACCGCAACCTGATCTTCGCGTTCATGATCCCGCCGCCCGGCTACAACCTCGCGATGCAGAGCGAACTCGCGCAGCGCGTCGAGTCGACGATCCGTCCCTACTGGGAGGCCGCTGGCGACGAGCAGGCGGCCGAAGCGCTGCCCACCGTGACCGGCCCCGATCCGATCTCCGGTCAGATCGTCACGGTGCAGCCGCCGCCCATCGACAACTTCTTCTTCGTCGCGATCGACGGCGGCATGTTCATGGGAGCGATCGCGACGGAAGAGGCGCGGGTGCGCAATCTGATCCCGCTCTTCCTGCAGGCGGCGGGCCCGAACGCCGCTCCCGGCGTTTTCGCGTTCCCGATCCAGTTGCCCCTGTTCCAGGTCGGCGGCTTCGGCTCGGGCAACTCTGTCGAGGTCGAGATCGTCGGCGACGATCTCGGACAGGTGCGCAACGCCGCGTACGCGCTCATGGGCGCGGGCTTCCAGTATGTCGGCCAAGGCGTGTTCGAGTCCATCCGTCCCGATCCGGGCAACTTCAACATCTCGGGGCAGGAAGTCCGCGTCGATGTCGACCGCGTCCGCGCCGCGGAGGTCGGGTTCAATGTGAGCCAGGTCGCGTCAGCCGTGAGCGCCGCGGGCGACGGCGGCATCATCGGCGAGTACCAGGACGGCGGCACGCGCATCGACATGCGCGTCATCGAGACGCGTCAGAACGACACGATGAATCCCGCGCTCGACTTTGGGCAACTCGCCGGCATGCCGATCGCGACGCCGAGCGGCGATGTGGTCACCATCGGCGATCTCGCGACGCTCAGCCGCGTGGATTCTCCCCAGCAGATCAACCGTTCGGAGGGTCAGCGGAGCGTGACGCTGAACATCTCGGCGCCCGCGGGCCGCGCGCTCGAGGATGTGATGGCGGTGATCGAGAACGAACTCATCGCGCCGATGCGTGAGCAGGGGGTCATCCCGCCCACGGTGCAGACGAACCTGTCGGGCGCCGCGAGCAAACTCACCGAAGTGCGCAACGCGATGCTCGGCGAGTGGACGGGCGGGTTCTTCGCCGCGCTCATGAGCGTGCTCACGAGCCGCATGTTCCTCGCGATCCTTTTCTGCTACCTGCTCATGTGCGCGCTTTTCGAGAGTTTCCTGTACCCGCTCGTGATCATGGCGACGGTGCCCCTCGCGCTCATCGGCGGGGTGCTCGGCCTGCGCCTTGTGCACGAGTTCGACACGACCCAGCAACTCGACACGCTGACCATGCTCGGCTTTGTCATCCTTGTGGGCATCGTGGTGAACAACGCCGTGCTCATCGTGGCGCAGTCACTGAACTTCATGCGTGGGTTCGGCGAGACCGAGAGCGATCCGATCGAGCCCATGGAGCCTCACGCGGCGGTCGCGGAGTCCGTGCGCACACGCACGCGACCGATTATGATGACCACGCTGACCTCGGTCATCGGCATGGCCCCGCTCGTGCTCATGCCCGGCGCGGGATCGGAGTTGTACCGGGGGCTCGGCTCCGTCGTCCTCGCGGGACTGCTCTGCGCGGCGGTGTTCACGCTGGGCGTGGTGCCGATGCTGCTCACGCTCGTGCTCGACGCCAAGCAGGTGATCTTCGGGACCGCCGACGGACCGGCCAGGGCCGCCCGTGAGAAGTGGGAGCGCATGGCGGCGCAGCGTGCGAAGCCGGCGCACGGCGGCGTCGGTTCACAGAACGGCGCGGAGGTGTCGAGCAAGCCCGCCGAGCGCCGCAAGGAAGCCCCGGCGACGATCTGATCCTGCTGTTTGGGCGGTCAGTTCAACTCGGCAACGCACCACGCGCGCTCGCCCGCGATGTCGACCGATCCGACGAAGTGAACGCGAATGTCCGCATCCAGCAGATGGCGCACACGCTTGGGGCGGTCGGTGAACAGGTGGAGCGTCGCGGGGCGGTCGATGTCGATCGCGCTCCCCAGCGCGGTCGCGCACGCCGCAGCAAGGATCTGACGATTCAACTTCGTCCACGCCTGCGCGGAGAGGAGCAAAGCGGTCGGGTTCGCGTCGTCTTCGTCGCGTGCCAGCAGGTGAAGTCCGCCGGATGAATCGGCGGCGAGTTCGACGCCGTCACATCGAGGGATGCTGAACGGGACCGGCGCGAGGTTCTCCAGCCGCGCCGCCAGCGTCGTCTGATCGGTTGGGAGTGTCCTTTCAGCGGCCTGCACGGGGGGCGTTTCGCTGACCGGAGGATCGACCGGAGCGGGCTTGTGCTCGATCATGGGGGCGGCGGGAGGGGCGGGTTGCTCCATCGCCTTGGATCGAGGTCGATTCACCGAGCGGATCACCGCGTCGTTGTCGGCGTCGGTCGGGCCGCGGAACACGCACACGCTCGGCGCGGGTTCGATGCGCTCGACATGTCCCGCGTACTCCAGCGGGGTCTCCAGGAACACACGGGCGGCGCGGGCGATCTTCTCGAACGCCCGGCGGCCTTGTTCTTCGGAGGCGCCCATCGCGGCGATGCGGACGCGCGGGGGAGTGGTGCGTCCGGACCAACGCGGAGCGAGCGATTTCAGTGTGCGGTACGCGGCGATCAGCGCGGGCTCGTCGATCCCGGTGAGGATCACGACCGAAGCGACGCCTTCATGCGTGGCGAGTTCGACCTCGCTGGTTTCGCCCGTGCGGAGGATGACTCGAGCGCAGTGCGTAGCCGCTGCATTAATCGCGTCGTCGAGCGTCGATGCACGCGTCGGCGCATCGGTGTTGGTGTCGAGGCCGAGGATGTCCACGCTGCCCTCGCCCGCGAGTGTGCGGACGAGCGCGATCGGGGCGTCGACTCGAGCGGACTCTGCGCGCACGAACTGGGTGATCCAGGCGCTTGCGTAGACAGGGAGACTGCCGAGCAGAACGGCGTCGACGGGCAACGGCCCGGCCGGCTTGAGCGCCTCGGGCGGGTCTGCTTCGGTCGTTTCATCCTCGACGAGCCGGAGCGATGCCTGCGCAGAGGCCGGGCGATGTTCGTCGCCGAGAAAGAGATCGGCGAGCGCGTCGTACTCGCCCACGAGTCTGGGGCCGGTGTCGGACTTGCGGTCGGTCGGGAACGAACTCATGCCCTCGCTCCCTGCGGCAGCGCAGCGGGCTCGAGCGGTTCGGCGGATCGGACGGTGATCACGCTGTTGACCTCGCCGAACGCGTTGCTCGTGGTATCGGGGTTGTGCGGGTCCGCCTGCCAGCGGCCGTCGACGATCAGTCGATACTGACGCCTGCCAGGCGGGAGCGTCAGCAGCGCGGTGTGCGCGTTGATCCTGGGGTCGAAGGTCATCGGCGCCGCCGCGGGCGACCAGTTGTTGAAATCGCCCGCGATCACCACTCGCTGATCGGCGCGGCCCGGGTAGATGAATCGGATGCCTTCCGGAGTGTGCCGTACGCCCGCGAACGGCGGGCGTGGCGTGGCATTCAGCGCCGTCTCGTTCTCACGCGAGGAGGATTCGTCGATGATCGCGTCGTCGAACCGGCGCATCGCGGCGGCGACCTTGGGATCGGACGACAAACGATCCTGGAGTTTGCGGCTCTGCTCGACGAGTTGGCGCGCCCGGGCGGCGAGTTCGCCAGCGCGGCTGAGCACGGGATCAGCGCTGGGCGCCGTCGTCGGCGCAGGGGCGGGTTCCTCGGCGACCGGGGCGGGCTGGGGCTTGAGTTCGGTGATCGAAGGAGCATCGCCCGCACGCTTGAGCGCGGTGCTGCTGAGCAGCCAGTCTCCCAGCGCCCCGTAGTCGGTCGCGCCGTTGGAACTCGGCGCGTATTCGCTGACGGGCTGGCCGATCGAGGCCGCCTCGCGCAACTTTTCATCGCGTCGGATGACGACCGGGACGAGCCGATCCGCGAAGGACTCGCGGATTTCGGCGAGGAGCGCCCTCGAGAGCGAGGAATCGTCCTCGTACATCGTGGGCAGGATGAAGTACGGGGTGCTGCCGCCCAGTCGGCGGGCGAGCGACCGGATGGTGTTGGCCTGCTTGCCGGCGCCCTTCATGGCGAAGAAGCCGGTCTCGACCGGGATGACGACATCGGTCGCGGCGCGGAGCGCGTTGTAGGTGAGCAGGCCGATGGAAGGGGGGCAATCGATGATGCACCAGTCGTACGGTTCGCGGCCGTCCTGCTGGGGCGCTGAAGCGCGGATCGCGTCGAGCGCGAGTTCGAGTCGCCGGTCCCGATCGTCGAGTTCGGCCAGCCCGCCGCGCGACGCTTCGAGACCGGCGAGGCGCATGGTGCTTGGAACGAGATCAAGGTTGCGCCCGGCGCGCCAGACCAGGCGCGCGCGCTCGGAGGCGATGCGTTCGGGCTGAAGCATCGCGTCGCCGATGTGGCGGTCGATGGCGGAATCGGGGATCGCAAGGCCTGCCGCACAATGGGATTGCGGGTCAAGGTCGACGAGGAGGGTGCGCAGTCCTCTGCGCGCCAGCACCCCGGCGAGGTTGACGGCGGTGGTGGTCTTGCCGCATCCACCCTTCTGATTGATGATCGCGACGGTGCGCACGCGGGTTCCCTCGCACGGAAGGATGCCGGGCCGGTTCCGTGGCCTCGGGCGTGGGCCTCAGGGGGGAGAGAGGCGGTACGCGGCATCCAGGCCGCACATTCCACGCACCTAGAACATCGGAAGGGGTCGGTTCGGGGCTTGATAATCTGGGGGGACGCCCGGGTTGACGCCTGAACGACTCAGGGATCAGGCCCGGATCGCGTCGACGCCGGCTGCGGCCGCGCCGGCTGGAGCGTCGCTCACGATGGTCGCGTTGCCGGGAGTCGTCGGGATCACCAGTCGCAACTTCCCACCAGCGGTTTTCTTGTCGTCGAGCATTCGGCGGACGACTTCGTCGGAGTCGGGCAGGCCTCGCGCGGTGGTCGGGAGTCCGGCCGCCTCGATGGCCGCTCGCGTTCGCGCGGTTGTCTCGGGCGGGGTCAATCCGAGCGATTCGCCCGCGGCGCAGGCCGCGAGAAGGCCCAGCGCCACGGCCTCGCCGTGCACAAGCGGGGCGTCATGGGGAGGCATGCCGCTCGCAACTGTGGGAAGCGTCTCGATGGCGTGCCCGAAAGTGTGCCCGAGGTTAAGAAGCATTCGCGAGAGCGCCGCGCCGCCGGAGGAGGCACGCTCTTCGCGCGGGTCGTCCTGTACTACCCGCGCCTTGAACGCGACATTCCTCGCGACGAGTTCCACGAGCGCCTCGGTGTCGTGGTCGAGGAACCGCGGCATGTTCGCGGTGGTCCACGCCAGGAGTTCCGGGTCGCCGCAGGTCGCGCCGATCATGCCCTGCTTGATGCACTCGGCCAGTCCGGCGCGGAGGTGACGGTCGGACAGCGTGGCGAGCGTGCGGACATCGGCGACCACGATCGCCGGCTGGTGGAACGCGCCGACGAAGTTCTTGAGCAGGCCGCGCTCGGTCGCGAGATTCACGCCGGTCTTCCCGCCCACGGAGGCGTCGACCATGGAGAGCAGGGTGGTCGGGACCTGCACGAACGGGACGCCGCGCCGGTAGGCGGAGGCGACGAAGCCGGCGAGATCTCCCACGATGCCGCCGCCTAGCGCAATGACGGGATCGCGCCGTTCGTGGCGGGAGATGGCGAGTTCTTCGAGGATGCGCTGCGCTTCTTCGAGCGACTTTGCCGGTTCGGTGGCGACCGCGAACGCCGAAGCGACGGCGTACCCGTGGTGCGCGAGGGAACGCGACGCCTCGGCGACATGCTCGTGGGGGAGATCGCGATCGTACACGAGGAACGCGCGTCGACCCGATGCGCCCGGCGCGAGCGAATCGACAGCGTTCAGGATCGGTCCGAGTTCGGGCAGCAGGTTCGCGCCGACAAGAACCTCGTACGGGGTGAACCCGGGCACAGCGATGGGGATGGAGCGGGGAGAAGTCACCACTCGTACCCCATGTCCTCGGCGAGGCGGTAGAGCACGAGCAGGGTGTTCAACGCTCCTGCTGCAAAAGCCGCTTGACTTGGGGTCGCATCAGTAGAAGGAAGCAATGAATATGCTGCGGGAAAAACAAGACGAAGCGCCTCATAGTTCTCTGCAAACCGAGTCTTGTTGTCGGCCTTCGATATCCACATGGATCGAATCGAATCCAGAAACTGGTCGGGGTGCCCCGCGTGGCAAAAGAGATCACGCAACTCCAAACTCGGGCGAGCGACGGAGTGTTCGTGTAGCCACCCCGCGAAGCCGGCTTTGTCGATCTTGTTCGTCACCAGATCCAGCACCGCCCGTTCGGCGTCGGCTTCCGACGATTCCAGCCGCCAGCCGTTCATCCACAGGAACAGCGTCGCGGCGATGAATGCCGTGCGCTTGT
>CAYGLT010000001.1:72817-81811 GCA_964350875.1 uncultured Phycisphaeraceae bacterium
TCCCACTCGATCGTGGCCGGGGGCTTGGACGAGATGTCGTAGACCACGCGGTTCACGCCTCGGACCTCGTTGATGATCCGGTTGCTGATCGTCGCGAGCGTCTGGAACGGGATCCGCGCCCAGTCGGCGGTCATGAAGTCCTGCGTCTCGACGGCGCGGACGGCGACGGCGTTCTCGTACGTCCGCCCGTCGCCCATGACGCCCACGCTCTGCACGGGGAGCAGGACCGCAAAGACCTGACTCGTGCTCCGATACAGGTTGGCGGCGATGATCTCTTCGAGCAGAATCTCGTCGCAATCACGCAAGACATCGAGTTTCGGCTTCGTGACTTCACCCAGCACGCGCACGGCGAGGCCCGGACCCGGGAAGGGGTGGCGCCACACGATCTGATCGGGAACGCCCAGCACTTCGCCGAGTTTGCGAACCTCGTCCTTGAACAGGTCGCGGAGCGGCTCGACGAGCGAGAACTTCATGTCTTCGGGGAGCCCGCCGACGTTGTGGTGGAGTTTGATGTTCGCGCTCTGACCCGCGTGGCCGTGGCCCGACTCGATGACATCGGGGTACAGCGTGCCCTGCGCAAGGAAGTCGAACGAGTCCTTCACGCCGGCCACGGGTCGAGGCTTGATCGACTGCGCGGCGGCATCGAACACATCGACGAACCGCTTGCCGATGCGTTTGCGCTTCTCCTGGGGGTCGGTGACGCCCTCGAGATCGCCGAGGAACTGCGTGCTGGCGTCGACGACCGTCAGGTCGATGTCGAAGTGATCGCGGAAGGTCGCCTCGACGAGGTCGCGCTCGCTCTTGCGCAGGAGGCCGTTGTCAACGAACACGCACGACAGTTGATCGCCGATGGCTTTGTGAATGAGCGCGGCGCAGACGGAGGAATCAACGCCCCCCGACAGGCCGCAGATGACGCGACCGTTGCCGACCTGATCGCGGATTCGCTGGGCGGCGATCTCGACGAAGTCCTTCATGCGCCAAGTGCCCGCGCACTTGCAGATCTCGTAGAGGAAATTCTGCAGGATCGCGACGCCGTGCGGCGTGTGCGTGACTTCCGGGTGGAACTGCACGCCGTAGAACGGGAGTTCCCGGTGGCGCACGACCGCGTTCGGGCAGGTGGGCGTGCCGGCGAGATTCTCGAACGAATCGTTGATGTCCTTCACCTGATCGCCGTGGGACATCCAGACCGCGGTCTTCTGGGGGATGGCGTGGAGCAGGTCGCCCTTGGCGCTCGCGCCGGACTTGATGTCGAGGTTGGCGCGGCCGAACTCGCGGCGGTCGGAGTGCGAGACCTTGGAGCCCATGATCTGGCAGGCGAGCTGCATGCCGTAGCAGATGCCCAGGACCGGGATGCCGAGGCTGAAAATCTCGGGGTCGCATCGCGGCGCGCCGTCGTCGTACACCGAGGAGGGGCCACCCGAGAGGATGATGCCCTTCGGGTTGAGCGCGCGGAGTTCCGCGGCGGTGATCGTCGGGGCGACCAGCATCGCGTACGCGCCGGCCTCGCGGACTCTGCGGCAGATGAGTTGGGCGGTCTGGCTGCCGAAGTCGAGAACGGGCACGACCTCGTCGTGCGGGAGCGACTGGGGTGTCGGATCGGGCATTGGTGCGCCTGAGAGAGGGGCGGAGTGCGGATATCGGGCCCGGGTGGCCTTGCGGGGCCGGTGTTGGCCGGGCACCCGGGAGGCGGCCAGTCTACGCCGTTTGGGGTCAGAGGTCCGCTAAGCCGATAGAGTTGGCTGTGAACCCCCGGACCCCCTTGGTCGTGAGTCTGCTTTCCCTTCTCGTTGTCGCGTCGGGCTGCGGCTCTCCGTCCGATCTGGCCCTCGATGGAGGGGGGCCGATGGAACGGACCCGAGACATCGCGGTGGCGGCTCAGGCCCCCGTGACGGACTGGAAAGAGGTCGACCTGCTGATCGTCGCCCTCGATTCCGATGACTCCGCCGAGCGGATGCTGGCTATCACGGCCCTCAACCGCCTCACGGGGCAGACCTTCGGATACGATTTCGCCGGCTCCTGGACGGAGCGCGAGGCCGCGATCGGCCGATGGCTTGAATGGCGGCGCGAGGAACGCGGCGTCGAAACCACAACGCGGCCCGCGACTTCAGGCGATGTCTCGTCTGGTTCGGGCACGACGGGCGACGGAGCATGACCCAAATCGCGAAGAGCCAGTCGGATACTGCCGACCCCAACGCGCCGCACATGGTGGTGCAACTGCTCAGCCAGCCGCGCTATCTCGCGCCGACTCGACGGCTGGTCCACGAATTCTGCCGGCAGTTCGGCTTCGACGATCGCGGCGCCGGGCAGGTCGCCCTCGCGGTCGATGAGGCGCTCTGCAATGTCATCCGCCACGGGTACGGCAAGCAGGCCGACGGACCGATCTGGATCCAACTCTGGCCCGTCGCGTCGCTTGAACGGCGCAACGCAGGCGTTCGGATCGTGATTGAGGACGAGGCCGCCCAGATCGATCCGGCGAACATCAAGGGGCGCGAACTCGACGAGATCCGCCCGGGCGGGCTCGGTGTTCACATCATCCGTGAGGTGATGGACGAGAGCATCTTCGAGCGCCGAGACGCCATCGGCATGCGTCTCACGATGGTTCGGAAACTTCCCGAGGCGGGCGGCCGCGAGCCCCCGACGCTCGAGAGCGAAAAAGCAAGCACAGGCACAACCACCAAGAAGACCGACGGCAACGGCTGCGGGCACTGCGGGAGCGGTAATGGCTGATTCCGACGCGATCGAAGTCGTCATCGAGAACCGCGATGGAGCGTCGATCGTGCGCCCCCTCGGCGATGTCGATCTTCAGCGCTCACCCGTCCTTCGCGAGCAGTTGAAGGCGGTTTCCGACAAACGACCCAAGAAACTCGTGGTCGATCTGTCCGAGGTCTCGTACATGGATTCTTCGGGCGTCGCCACGCTCGTCGAGGCCATGCAACTCGCGCGGCGGGGCAACTATCCCCTCGTTCTGTGCGCGCTTCAGGACCGCGTGAAGTCGATCTTCGAGATCGCGCGGCTCGAGACCGTGTTCCAGATCGCGCCCGACCTCGACACGGCGATGCAGTAATCGCGCAGGTCCGGTACGCTGACGCCCGATCGACATGAGCAACGAAGGCCTGGCCAACGAGAAAGCCGACCAACCCCGCGCGCTGCCCGGGATCAGAGCGGTCGGTGCGCTCGGCGAACGCACGCTCGAAACGATCAGCCACATCGGCGTCGTGTTCTTCCTGCTCGTCGACGCGAGCAAGATGATGTGGCGCGGGCTGGCGGGCGGCAAGAACCGCATCGGCAAACGCGCGATCATCTCGCAGATCGTGCGGGTCGGCGTGAGTTCGATCCTGATCGTCTCGCTCGTGTCGTCGGCGGTCGGGTTCATCCTCGCGTTGCAGATGGCGCCGCCCCTTGACCAACTCGGCGGGAAGATGCTCGTCCCGAACATCATCGCCGTGGCCGTGCTCCGTGAACTCGGGCCGCTCATCGCCGCGATCGTGATGACCGGCTTCGCGGGCGCCGCCATCGCCGCCGAGATCGGCACGATGGTCGTGGGTGAAGAGATCGAGGCCCTCGAGGCCCACGCGCTGAACCCGGTGCGGTTCCTCGTCGTTCCCCGCCTGATCGCGACGACCATCTCGCTGATCGCGCTCGCCGTCCTCTCGAATCTCGCGGCCATCGGCGCGGGCATGCTCTGCGGCGCCACGGTGCTCAACATCCCCCCGAGCATCTTCTACGAGAACACCGTGGCGCAGGTCGCGCCGCGCGACTTCCTGACCGGCTTGGTCAAGGCGGGAGTGTTCGGTCTGCTGATCGGGCTCATCGCCTGCGCGAACGGTCTCAAAGTGACGGGCGGCGCCGCGGGCGTCGGTCGCGCGACCACCAGCACGGTTGTTGAGTCGGTCGTCGCCGTGGTCATGGCCGACCTCGTGTTCACCGCGATCTTCTACGCGCTGAAGTGGAACTGATCCTGGCTCGTCAAAGCCGGTAGGTCAGCGGGTGCTCGACGAACGAGTAGAGTTCGCGGAGCATCGACACGCCCAGGATGCCCGCGCACGCGAGCCCGCCCAGCGTGAGCGCGGCCGAGACTTCGCCCGCGCCCATCAGCCACGCGGTGTTGTAGATCGTCAGCCAGAGCGCGCCGTACCGAACGAGTTTGTCGGCCGCGGCCGCGGGGGTCGACGCGTTGCGCACTTTCAGAACCGCGTACGCGACGAACAACCCGGCAAGCACCACGGGCCCGAGAAACGCCGTCGCGGGAACCCAGTCGGGGAAAAGGCCCCCTCGACGCGCGCCGACGAAGAGCAGCACGCCCGACCAGAACACCCAGCCCGACACGGCGATCCCGATCGAGAAGGAGGTCAACTGAGGCCGCTTCCCGCCCAGGCGGTGCGTGATCATCGAGATCGCGAGCGAGTGCGTCATGACCAGCCACACGGGCCACACGAACCGCAGGTCCGGGTTCGGGATGAACATGTGGAGGGCGTAGATGAGCGAGAGCAGCACGGCGCCCCCCGAGGGGATGAACTTTGCCGCGGCGTGGTAGAGCAGCATCGCGCATGCCGTGAGGAGCGTCAGCAGCACCGCACCGGGTCCGAGCAAGAACGCGCCGAACCCCGCGAGCACGAGGGTGAGGGCTACGACCATGACCGCGCTGTCGAGCGTCAGGCGGCCCGAAGCGAGCGGGCGCGTCGGGTGGAGCAACCGATCGCGGCGGACATCGAGGATGTCGTTGAGCGAAGCGCCAAAGGCGTAGAGCGACACCGCCGTCAGCGCGCCCGCCGGGAGTTGCACCCAGAGCGACTGGGAGGCCGCGACCGAGCCCGCGGTCTCATGGGGGGCTGAGGCTCGCGTCCACAGGATCACGAACCACACATTCCCGACCGCGGCGAAGGCGGTGGTCACGCGGGTGAGCCGAAGCACGGGCGCGAGTCTGAGCAACGCTTGCCGCATGAACCGATCCTATCGGCTCAGGGGCTTACCGGAGAGAAGCGAGGTTCTCGGTGGCCTCGAGTTGCTGAAGGGCGGCGATCCGCGCCTCGGTGGGCGGGTGGGTCGCGAAGAGACTCACCAGCGACCGGCTCCCGCCCGCGAGGGGCTCGACGATGAACAGGTTGTTCTGGGCCGGGTTGGGCTGCACGAGCGGGATGCGCCGGGAGTAGGCGTCGAGTTGCTGGAGCGCCGAAGCGAGCCCTCGGGTAGTCCCGGCGATCCGTGCGCCGTCGGCGTCGGCCACGAACTCGCGCGTGCGGCTGATCATCGCCTTGATGATCGCGGCGCCGACGGCGGCGCCGATCACGATGATGATCATCACGATGGGGTTCGAGCCCTCGCCGTCGCGCCGCCCGCCGCCCATGAAGAAGAAACCCCACTGGGCGAGGAACGCGAGCACGCCCGCGATGGTCGCCGCGATGCACGAGGTCAGCGTGTCACGGTTCTTGACATGCGCGAGTTCGTGCGCGATCACACCCTCGAGTTGTTCCTTGTTCATCACCTGGAGCAGCCCCTGCGTCACGGCCACGGCGGCCTTGCGCGGCGAGCGGCCCGTCGCGAACGCGTTGGGCGCCTCGTGCGGGCAGATGTATACGCGCGGCATGGGGAGTTCCGCGCGAGCGGCGAGCCGTTCGACCATCGCGTACAACTCCGGAGCCGATTGCGCATCGACCTCCTTGCCGCGCATCGCCGCGATCGCGATTTTGTCGGACATGAACCACGCGAAGAAGTTGGCCACGCCGCCGAACAGGAGGCCGAGGATCATGCCCTCCTTGCCCCAGTAGGAGCCGACGAGGACGAACAGCGCGATCATCGCGCCGAGGAGAGTGGCCGTCTTGAATGTGTTCCCGAGGTTGCGCATCGTGCGAAGGTGCTCCGTGCCGGTCAGCGGCGGACGAGTAGGACGCTCATCGTGCGTGGATTGTTCGCACCGGTTTCACGCCCGTCCTGCGGCTCAGTGGAAGCCCATCCGCCACACCGAAACGGCGATAAGCGCGATGAGCACGGTCTGCACCACCGGAAGGGGGAGTTTGTGCGTCAGCCCGGCGCCGACCCGCCCGCCGATGACCGCCGTGGGCGCGAGCAGGGCGGCGAGGAGCAGCGCGTCGGAGATCGGGAATCCGTGCTCGGGGATCGTGCCGATCTTGAGGGAAGCGCCGACGATGGCAGTCAGCGTCATCACCGCGCTGCTCGCGCCGATGCACTGACGCAAAGGGAGTCGGCAGGTCGCCTGCATGATCGGGATGCCGATGATCCCGCCGCCGATGCCCAGCATCCCGGCGGCGAAGCCCATGATCCCTCCCGCCGGCGCGGCGCGCGGCCAGGTGACCTTCGCCTCCTCGGCCGAGTGGTCCGGGGTCTTGCGCACGAGTTTCACGACATTCATCAGCGCGATGTACGCAAGAAAGACGGCGAACAAACGGCGGAGAACCAGCCCGTCGATCAGGTTCGAGCAGAGCACGCCCAGCACGATCGCGATCGCGGCGGAGATCAGCAGGATCTTGAACAGGTCGAAGCGGATTGCGCCTGCTTTGCGGTGGCGCAGCGCGGCGGGGAGCGAGACGGCGACATTCACCGCCATCGCGCTCGCCTGATAGAGATGCTGGCTCTCGGGGTTGGCCGTCCCGTACGCGAACGCGAGGCCCGGAATCAGCACGACCGACCCGCCGATGCCCAGCAGCCCGCCCAGCACGCCCGCGGCGAGGCCGACCCCCGCGCAAATCGCGATGTTGTCGAGGGCGAGATCGATCATGCGGTCTGCCCGCTCGTCACATTCGATGCCGCGCGATTCGCGAGTTCGGCGAAGCGGTCGCCGCGGCGCTCGTAGTTGTCGAACTGGTCCCAACTCGCGCACGCGGGGGAGAGCAGGACCACATCGCCCGCGACGAGGTCACGCTCGATGTGTTCCATCGCGTTCTCAAGCGTGCCGCACAGGTGTACGCGTGAGCGAGCGTCCGTCGGCGCGGCGTCGCGGATCTGCTCCGCCGTCGCGCCGATGAGGTACATCCCGGCGACGCGATCCGCGAGGGCGGCGACCGATGACAGGTCGATCTTCTTGTCGTACCCGCCCGCGATCAGCCGCACGCGGTCCACGCCCGGGGCCTCCGCGAACGCGTCGACCGCGAGCAGGCACGCGTCGGGCGTGGTGCACTTGCTGTCGTTGTAGTATCGCGTGACGGCGCCGCGGTCGTTCGATCGCTCGCACACGAACTGCAGACGGTGGGGAAGACTCCGGAACCCGCACACATGCTCGATGAACGATTCGGGCGGCTCCCGGAGGTACGCGCTCACAGCGTGCACGGCAACGGCGGCGTTGAGCAGGTTGTGACGCCCGGGCACACGAAGCCCTCGCGCAGCAATCGTCGGCATCAACGTACGCACTTCGGCTGGCGTGACGGCGCGCACGCCTTGGTTCGTATCGAAGTAGATCGACTCGTCGGCGAAGACCGCCGCATCACCGGCGCGCTGATGCGCGACAAGTTCGCGTTTCGACTCCCGGTAATGGTCGAGGTCGCCGTGCCAGTCGAGGTGGTTGGGCGCGATGTTCGTGAGTGCCGCGACTTTGGGCGCGAACGCCCGGTCGCCCGTCAGCGTCTCGCCGGTCCAGTGGAGCATCGCGCTGGAAATCTCGAGCACGATCGCGTCGTCGTGACGGATCGATCCGAGCGACGCGAGGAGCGAGCCCCCGATGTTCCCGCCCATGTGGACTCGCGACTCCCCCAGGCGTGCGCGGAGGATGTGCGCGATCATCGCGGTGGTTGTCGACTTGCCGGCAGTCCCGGTGACCGCAAGCACACGCTCCCGGTCGGGGAGTCGCTCCAACAGCAGCGCGATCTCCGTCGTGATCGGCACGCCCGCGTCGCGAGCAGCGATCAGATAGCGGTTGGTCCACGGCCGCGGCGCGGCGGGGTTGGCGACGATCAGGTCCGCGCTCGCAAAGTCGCGCTCGTCGTGCCCGCCCAAGCGGAGTTCAACCGCGCCCGAATCAATATGCGGCTTGAGTTGCTCCAGCCCGTCGCGGAGTTGCTCGGCGGGAGCGAGGTCGGTGACCAGCACGCGCGCGTTGCGGTCGATGAGGAACCGGGCGGCGCCCAGCCCGCCGCCGAAGCGGCCCAGGCCCATCACCACGACGCGCTTGCCGCGGAGCGAGTTGTCGGAGGTATCCGCGAATGGCATGTGCATGTTGTATCGGCGAAGCGAAACAAAAACCGCCCGCGATCTGCGGGCGGCGGTGGATCAATCGTTGTCGGTCGCGATCAGGCCTTGATCGACGAGACCTTCACACGCATGAAGCGCTGGCGGTGGCCGGTCTTGCGCTTCGAGTTCTTGCGCTTCTTGTACTTCACGATGTCGATCTTGGGGCCCTTGGCCTCGCGGTCGACGATCTCGGCGGTGACCGAGGCGCCCGAGACATAGGGGGCGCCGAGGTTCACCTTGTCGCCGCCGAGCATGAGCACCTTGTCGAAGGTGACGCTGCTGGCGTCGTCGGCGAGTTCGCGCAGGTCGACCTCGATCAGGTCGCCCTCACGGACCATGAGTTGCGAGCCGGAGTCTTCGATGATGGCGTAGGCGTTGCTGGCCACGGGGCGAACCTCATGTGTGAAACGGCCGGCGGGTGCGCCGGGGTGCATTGTTCGGGACGGATTCAGGTCCGACCCCCATTCCGGAAGTCGAGCGGGATGATAGCCCCCCGTGAGAGGTCGGCAAGCGGGGTTGGCCGGCCCTCGGGACGCCGATTCCGGCACGGGTTGAGCCCTCAACCCGTGGCACACCCTTTCCTACCCTATCCCCGTGCTGATCCGCGGCGAGCCCATCCTGCCCAAGACCGCCGACGAACTCCTCCCGGCCCGCCTGCTGGCCCAGTTGGACCGGCTGGATGTCGCCTCCCGCAACCTCTTCGCGGGCAAATTGGCCGGGGAGCGGCGGAGCAAGCGGCGGGGGCGGTCCGTCGAGTTCGACGACTACCGGGACTACACCCCGGGCGACGACCCCCGGTTCATCGACTGGAACGCC
>CAYGLT010000002.1:0-1241 GCA_964350875.1 uncultured Phycisphaeraceae bacterium
GAGGCGGTCGTCTCCGTGAACACCAGCGACGACCCGGTGTGCGTGATGTTCGTCGCCGGGCCGGCGCCCGCGACGGTGGCCAGCACGATCTGCGCGCCATTCCCGTCGAGACCCGCCCATGACACGACGCCGCCGTCCTCGACCGTCACGCCGCGCCTGCCATCGAAATGGACGACCAGACGCGACTGTGTGCCGGACGACAGCGCGACTTCCTGAAAGAGCCCGCCGGGCGCTTCGCCCGCGACGGCGCTCCCGCACGAACCCGAGATCAACACAACACACAGCGCGGCTGGAACCGTTCTCATCGCGGCCTCTCCTCCCCCCGACAAACGGCGTGCAGGTCGACAACCATGGTCGCACCAATGAGTTATTGTGTTGCGACTCTACCAGCCGATCACCCTCGATGAAATCCCCGGAATCGGGCGTCGCTACAATGTCCGATATCTTCCCGCCTGCTTCGACACGCACGCACTCCCACGCACTTCAGGAGTTTCCGATGCCTTCAGAAAGCGCGTCCAGCGCCGTTCCCTCCGCTTCCAATCGCATCTACGACGGCGACGGCGATCGCCTCATGTCCTCACTCGAGGCCGACCGCGTCACCCTGCTCCCCACCGATCCCAAACTCGCGAAGTCCTCCGAGACGATCCGCATCCTCTGGGGGCAGCCCATGCTGGCCGACCTGCAGGCGGGGCGCTACCGCTCCGTGGTCTGCGGCGTGAACTCGAGCGACAACGCGCGCGGCATCGTCGCGCAGATCGCCGAGATGATGCCCGCCTCCCAGTGGTCCGCCAAGACCATCACCACCCACGCACGACTCTTCGCCGAGTCCGTGATCGAACGCGAAGAGGGTGATTCCACCGGCGCGGACCGCCAGCCGTATGTCATCAAGTACGACCTCGACTCGCTCGAGATCTTCGCGCTCCTCCGACCCGTCGGTCGCGAACACTTCACTGTTCAGGACCTCTCGCGCGGGTTCACGCAGATCGCGCAGATGGTCGAGGGCCGCCGCGCACGCCTGCCCATCGCCTCCGTCTCGTTCCTCGGCGCGCGGAGCAACAACCTCATCGATCCCGTCACCGACGCCGAGCCGTCGTTCGAGACCGTTCTGCGCACGATGTATGACGCGGGATTCCGCGGCGATGTCTACCCGCCGCCCCACATGTGGCAGGCGGGCCATGTCGGTGTTTTCCCGACATACCCGTTCCCGTCAAACCTCGACCGCATGCGTGAGGGCGGGCACT
>CAYGLT010000002.1:1341-80389 GCA_964350875.1 uncultured Phycisphaeraceae bacterium
CGGCCTTTCCCGGCGCGCTGCGCGCGGCGTGCGCTGTCGTCTCCGACGACGACGCGCGGTGGCAGCCACGCGAGGACGAGTGGTCCATCGCGCAGATCGCGCTCCACATGCTCCTCGAAGAACAGCAGGACTTCCGCCCGCGCGTGCTCTCGACCCTGCGCGATCCCAACGCGCCGTGGACGCCCATCGACCCCGAGCGCGCCGTCAGCGAGCGGTGGGGGAATGTCGGGATACCGCTCCCGGCCATCCTCGACGACTTCGCACGCGAGCGTGCCGATTCGATCACGCAACTCCGCGCGCTCGAACCCACGGCGGCATGGTCGAACACCTACATCGCGCGCAACGGCCCGCCGCTGACCGCGGGGCAACTCCTCGCGTGCTGGGTCGCGCACGATGCGCTCCATCTGCGCCAGATCGCCAAACGGATGCATCAACTCACGGCGCGCGACGCGCCGGGGCTGGACCTGGGTTACGCCGGGAATCTCTGAACCGCGTCAGCGACCGCCGATGCCGAAGACGCGCGGCGTGATCTTCGGGCTGCCGATCTCTCCGTACACCCGGTACGAGGCGATCTGGTCGGTCACCGTGCCGATGATCTTGCCGATCGCGCCCAGCATTTCCTGCATCTTCTCGAGCGGCCCGGCGTTCACGCGAAGGTCCATCACGCCGTCGTAGGTGATCGTCCCGACCGGGTCGGTCGCGCCGCGCACCACGGCGAACTGCGTGACGATGTGCGCCTTGTCGATCACCACGCCGTCGGGAGTGAGATCGAAAGCGATGTCGGCCTGGTCCGTGAAGTTCCCTCTCCCGGTGATCGCCTTCGTCACCTTGAAGATGTTCATGAACCCCGTGATGAGCGGGAAGTTGATGAGGCGGCCCTCGCGGATCGCGATCGTCCCCCATCCGTCGATCGTTTCTTTCGCCGCCGCCGCGTCGACGGACACCCGACCCTCGCCGTGCAGCACGCCCGCGAACTTGGGAGGCTGGTCCGCCGGCTTGAGCCTCAGCAGATCCTGAAGGACGATGTCCTCGATCTTCCAGTTGAGACTCGCGGGCATCCTGGCGTCGCGCAGGTTGATCGTGCCGCTCGACACGAGCATCCGCCCGCCCAACGCGAGCACCTGCGTGTTGCTGAGCGTCCCGATGCCGTCCTTGAAACTCGCGTCGATGGCCGCAAGTTCGATGGGAAAGTTGTACTCATCACGCGCGAAGTTGAAGTCCTCGAGCCGGATGCTCGCGGTCAGGTCCATCGAGTCCGGGTCGCGGAGCGGGACGACCCCCTGAAGATCGAGATCGAACTCGCCGCGCGCGTCGTGCTCGCGCACGAAGCGCTGCACCGAGGGCGGGAGCGCCGAGTACGAGGACTCGTCGAGCGTGGTCTCCAGCGACAGACTCCGGATGTCCGCGACGAGATTGTCCACATCGAAGCGGCCGTCCAGCGCGAACTTGATCACGGGAGAGCGGTCCGCCTCGGCGGCCACGGCGTACCACGCGCCCTGCTCGCCCGCCTCGTTGGCCGGTTCGATATCCAGATCCATCGTGAGCCCGTCGAGTTCCATCGGGGCCTCTTCGCCCAGCGGATCGAACACCAGACCGCCGTCGGTGATCGCGAGGCGCCTGATCCTCAGCACATTGCTCAGTTTCATCTCCTCGGGTGCGCGTTCCTGCTCCTTCACACGCTGGCGGCGCACGAACGGCACGAGCCCCTTGAAGCCGAGGTCCTCGCCCTGAATCAGGTTCACATTCGGGCTCACCAGCGTGACACGCTCGATCTCGAGCGGCTGGCCTCGCACGGGCGTCTTCGCGAACACGACGATGAGTTCCTTCGCGTCAACAACCACGGTCCCGTCGGGGGCTGTCAGGGTCGCCCGCTCCATCGTCAGCGTGCCGGGCGCCTCGTACCTGAACCGCTCGAACTTGATCTCGGGCACCAGGTAGTAGTTCGCGATGCCCACCATCTGCTGCGCGAGCCAGTTGTCCAGACCCGTGCCGCCCCGCGCGAGCATCATCACAACGACTCCCGCGGCGATCACCACCAGGAACGCGAGCACCGCCAGCAGACGCAGAACAACTTTCATCGTGCGAACCTCTCCTCTTCGCCCATCGCTCGATCCCCGTCGTGCAAGCATACGGAGCCGGATAGGACGCGCCGCGACCGCGCCGTGTTCGTGTTCCGCCTGAAACTTCACCGGCAGACGCCCGGCGGGCTGCACCACACCGACCCGAGCACTACCATCGGGCCATGCCACGCACCACGCACGCCCCCGAACCCGTTTCCGCACAGCGACTCGCGTCGTCCAACGGCCACGCGAGCCAGCCGAGCGTCGAGACCAAGCCCGGAGCGACCGAACCCGTGACCGCCAAACGCCCGCGCGTTCTGACCCCGAAAGCCCGCCGATCCGCCGCCGACGCCGCGGCCCTCGTCGGGAAGAAACCGCCGCTCGCGGCCAAGGCCGACCGCCATGTGCTCTACGAGCACTCCGTCCAGTGCGTGGAATCCGAGATCGACTTCATCGACGACACCTTCAAGGAACTCCGCGGCCGGCGCGCGAAACTCATCCGCGAGGATTTCTGCGGCACCGCGAACACCTCGTGCGAATGGGTCCGCCGCCGCCCGGGCAACCGCGCCATCGGCGTCGACCTCGACGAGTCGGTCCTCGAGTGGGGGCTCAAGAACAAAGTCAACAAACTCAAGCCGGCGCAGCGCAAGCGCGTCGAACTCATCAACGCCGATGTCCTGCGCGTGAAGACCGAGCCGGTCGACGCCGTCCTCGCGATGAACTTCTCGTACTGGCTGTTCACCTCGCGCAATGCGCTCCGCGCGTACTTCAAGTCCGTGCGCGACTCGCTCGCGCCGGGCGGGATGTTCTTCCTCGACTGCTACGGCGGGTCCGACGCGCACAAGGAGATGCGCGAGAAGCGCACCATCAAGTACGCGGGCGGCGACTTCACCTATGTCTGGGACCAGCACCGCTTCGACCCCATCTCCCACATGATGGAGTGCTTCATCCACTTCCATTTCTCCGACGGCTCCAAGATGAACCGCGCGTTCTCCTACAACTGGCGCCTCTGGTCGCTCCCCGAACTGCGCGAATTGCTCGCCGAGGCCGGGTTCGCCCGCTCGACCGTGTACTGGGAGGGTTCGGAAGAGGACTCGGGCGAGGGCGACGGCAACTTCGAGCCCGCCGAGCGCGGCGAGGCCGATCTCGCCTGGATCTGCTACCTCGTGGCCGAGCGATAAAGAACCATCTTCATCGCATTTTTCCCTTGTGGAACCCGCCGCAGGGAATTATGCTCCACGCGGGCATGACGCTGCGCCGGCGTCTCCCATGGAGGCCCGGGTATGAATTCGAAACGATGCGCTCTCGTAGCGACGGTCTGCGCCGTCGTCGGCACTTCAGCGGTTGCCGAGCCTGCGTTCTTCGTAGACATGGTTGAGGTTGACAACACCTTCCGGATCCCTCAGGGGTCGGGGTTCGATCCGGCGCTCTGGTACACCTATGAGCTGAGCGGTGTCGCGTTCGACTGCGCGATGACCCTCGTCGATTATTACTACTCGTCCCTGACGATGTACCACTCCCCGGGCGGCAACACCTCGCCTTTGCCCCTTCCCGTCAGCGGATACGACGCGAACCCGATGTCGCGCTACGACAGTTTCCTGCGTCATCCGATGACCGATCCGAGCGACACGCTTCTTTCGGGCGGCGGCTTCGTCTGGGACAACCAGGACCTCGAAGTCGGTCTGTACCCGCCGAACTTCACCAATCCGCCGTTCGCTTCCGGCGTGCTCCCCATCGGCCGGTTCACGGTTCGTCGCAACGAGGGCTTCAGTCGCTTTGCGCTGGCCAACGGGATTGAGTATCACTGCGCGGGCAACGCCGTCACCCGTCAGGCGAACACCTTCCTGAGCGCCCCCCTCGGCGTGTACTTCGACATCCGCGAGATCAACGACCAGTACGACGCTTCGATGGACCTTGAAGCCGAGTTCCTGTATCTCGACAAGGAGGGCGAGAACAACCTCATCGATGTGTTCTTCCCCGCCTCGCGAATCACCGGCGTCGAGGTGCTCTCCCCCGTGAGCGGCTGGACGGCGGAGAAGGTGTTCCACGAAGGCCGCTTCGGCGTTCGTCTCGTGAGTGATCACCTCCCCGTCGATGGTGTTCCTGAGTCCGTGGTGCTCCGCGCCACGCTCGCCGACGCGGGGATAACCCGCGATGTCCGATTCCCAATCGAGAGCGGCCTTGACGGGAACCCGTTCCACCTCCTGACCAAGGGCTACTGGGCGCCTGTGGCCGACGGGCTGCTTGCCGGCGACACCAACGACGACGGGATCGTGGATTTCACCGATCTCAACAATGTTCTCACTGACTTCGGCGCTCCGGGAGAGGGCGCCGAGTGGTTCACGGACCTCGACGGTTCGGGCACGGTCGACTTCGGCGACCTCAACGCCGTGCTCTCGAATTTCGGACAGCAGGGCTGAGTTGGTGACGGGGCTCATCTCGGCGTGTTTGCCGGTCTCGGCGAGCGGCAGGGGTCGGCAGGCCGGTCAGATTGCCTACTATCCGCCATCCGCGGTATACACAGCGAATGACGGTCTCTCCCAGCCCCTTCGACGCGTTCCAGCATCTGCTCCAGCCGGAGCATGAGCGTGTCGCCGCGCTGTTGGTTGAGTCGCTCGCGAAGGTCGAGGACCGCTTCGCCAGGCAGATCGAGTCCCCCCTCGGGCCCGTCCAGACCCTGTGCCGGCATGTCGAGCGCTACCGGGGCAAGATGCTCCGCCCGACGATGGTCCTGCTCTCGGGGCTGGCCTGCCGCCCGGACGACGACGCCGACACCCCGATCGACGCATCCTCCCTGCGCGTACGCGATGAGCACATCACCATCGCCGCGGTCGTCGAGATGATCCATGTCGCGACCCTCGTGCACGACGATGTGCTCGACGAGGCCGCCACCCGCCGGGGCGGGCCGACGGTGAACAACCTGCGCGGCAACGAGGCCGCCGTGATCCTCGGCGATTACCTCATCTCCAACGCCTTCCACCTCTGCTCCCAACTCGAATCGCAGGCAACCTCGGCGCTGATCGGCGGCGTCACCACGCGCCTGTGCGAGGGCGAACTCCTCCAACTCTTCCACCGCGAGGACTTCGCCCTCGACGAGAAGACCTACTACGAGATCGTCGAGCGCAAGACGGCCGAGTTGATCGGGGTCTCGTGCGACCTCGGCGCGGCCTACGCCGGGGCCTCGGCCCGTTCGCGTCGCCGCCTCCGTGACTTCGGCGCGCGGCTGGGCATCGCCTTCCAGATCCAGGACGACCTGCTCGACCTGACGGGCCGCGAGGATGTCGTGGGCAAGTCCGTGGGCAAGGACCTTGAGAAGGGCAAACTGACCCTCCCGCTGATTCACCACCTCGGGGCCGCCGATGCCCAGACCCGCGAGCGGACCCTCGCGATGCTCCGGGAGGCCTCCACCGGTGTCCATGACGAAGCCCTCGAGGCCGCCCTCCGGGCCGCGCTCGAGGCGACCGGCTCCATCGCCCACGCCCGGGCCGTGGCCGTGCGGCTCGTGGACGAAGCCAAGGCCCTGCTCGACGGCGCCGCGTTCGGTCCCGCGGCCTCACTCCTGAGGTCCATGGCCGATTCCGTGGTCGCCCGGTCGAAATAAGGGCGATTCCGCGGCCTCGGACGCCCCCGGCCGTTGCCACAACCGTGGCAGCACGCCTACCCTCCCGCTCCCTGTCGCCCGCCGGCAAGTCTCGCCAGGTGGGCCCAAAGTCCAAGACGGAGACTCAGAATGAGCCGTTTCTCTCGCTTCGGCGGGCCCTCCACGGGCAACATCGTCAAGAAGTCCGCCAAGGGCAAGGTCTATGTCGACTACAAGGATGTCGACGAACTGCGCCGCATGATGTCCCCCAACGGGAAGATCCTCGGCCGCAAGCGCCTCGGGGCCTCCGCCTACGAGCAGCGCATGATCTCGCAGGCCATCAAGCGCGCCCGCTACATGGGCCTCCTGCCCTACACCTCCGCGACCGTCTGATCGCGCGAGCGACAACCACCGACCGATCACCAGCGCCCGCCCTCGCCAGAGAGCGGGCGTTTCTCGTTGCGCTCAGTCGCACGCTGCGCCGAACGCGCTGAGCACGACATTCAGGTCGGAGAAGTTGACAACCTCATCGCCGTTCACATCGCCCGGGATCCCGACGCCGGTCTGGCCGAAGGTCGAGAGCACGGCGTTCAGGTCGGTGAAGTTCACCACATTGTCGCCGTTCGTGTCGCCCACGCATTCCAGCGCGGCGCGCGCGACGCGAAAGCCGACGCCCACGCTGGCGCTGGTGGGCGGCACCTGGGAGAACCCGCGCGTTGTGGATTCGAAACTCGATTCGGCGGTGCTGTAGTTTCCGCCGCGCACCACATGCGTGGTGGGGGAGAGGAGCGTCTCGCACCATTCCGCCACATTGCCCGCCAGGTCGTACACCCCGTAGTGGTTCGGCGCAAAGTCCGCGACCGGCGAGGGCATCCCGAACACCCGGTAGTAGTTCGCCTCGATGCCCTCGACCGGGACGGTGTTGCTCGATGTCGGGTAGAGCCAGTATTCGTCGGCGTCGCCGCCCTGGGTGATGGGCTGGTAATACGCCGCCTTGTACCACTCGTTCTCGGTCGGAATGAAATACCTCGCGTCCGCGCTGCGCGCCTCGCTCAGCCCGTCGGCGATGTCGTACACACCGCTCTCGGTGTCGCCCGAACCCTGCCCGTTGTGCATCCAGTTCACGAACCGCATCGCGCGGAAGTAGTCGATGAACACCACGGGCCACTCGGCGCGGCCGGAGATCGGCGCGTAGGTGTACGACCCGGGGCCGCCCGAACGCAGAATCCCGCCGCTCACGCCCAGCGCCATCTGCGGGATGTACAGCGCGTGCGGGTCGCTCGCCGCCACGGCGTTCAGGAACTCCGCGTACTGCGCATTCGTGACCTCGGTCGTTGCGATGCGGTACGAATGCTCGACACTCCCGAATGAGGTCAGCGCGTCGGGGAAATTGCCCGCATCGCCGACCGTCGCCCATTCGAAGACCACCTCGGCGCCGGCGTCCCGCCCGGCGATGAGTGCGAGCGCGGCGGCTGCGAGAACGAACGCAGGGTGTGAATGTCGCATGGCGGGTGCTCCTCAGCACGCGTGGTGTGAGCGGCGAGCCCCGAGGATACCGCAACTCGGCCGCGGCTTGAAGCGGAGTTTTCTCGAGTGACGAACCCGCGCGCAAAAAACCCGCCCTCGTGCGAGGGCGGGCGATGGAGTGTCTCAGATCGTCCGAACCCGGATCAGTTGCAGTCGAGGCCGAAGTTCGCGAGCACGATGTTGAGGTCGGTGAAGTTCACGATGTCGTCGTCGTTGACATCGCCCGCGAGGCCCATGCCGGACTGACCGAACTGGGCGAGGACCGTGTTGAGGTCGGTGAAGTTCACGATGTTGTCGCCGTTGGTGTCGCCCGGGCAGTCGACCATGCCCGCGAGAACCTCGAACGAACCGACGAGCGTGTCGCTGCCGTCCGCATTGCTGATCGTGATGCTTCGCGTCCCGACGGCCGCGGCGCCGTCGATCATGAGCGACAGGCCCGTGACCTCGGTGCCCAGCGCGTTGGGCATCGGCGTGCCGATGACCGTCACGCCCGAGCCCGAAACCGAGAACTCGCCGGCGCTCGACACATTCTTCAGGTTCACGCCCGTGAAAGTCACCGGGATCGTCGCGCCCTGATCGCCCTCGTCGGGGGTCACCGAATCGAGCGAGGTGGTGGCCCCATAGACCGTCACGGTCATCGTGCCCGTTCCCACGCTGTTGAAACTGTCGGTGAGACGCAGGGTGACCTCGTACACGCCGTTGGACGGGTACATGAAGGTCGGCTGACGAACATCGTTGGTCTCGAACACGCCGTCGCCGTCAAGGTCCCAGTCGTAGCCCGAGGTGAAGATCGCCGCGGACTGTTGCGTGGCGCGGCTGTTGATATCGCCCAGGAAGAAGCACGACGCGCCCGCTTCGATGCGTTTGTTCACGCCGGGGACGGCCACCGGAGCGGTGTTCCCGCTGTTGACGCGAACGGTCATGTCGTAGAGTTGCACGATCTGGTTGCCCGCCAGGTTCGGGCCGTTGTCCTTCACGCGGATCGTGTACTGACCGGCCGGGAGCGATCCGATCGTGATCGTCTCGGTCGAGCCGGCGGGCGCCGAGGTCGCGTCGGCGATGACCGAGTTGCCCGCGGCGTCGCGCAGTTCCACGATCAGATCGCCCGCCTCGCTGGCGCGGATCGTGCCCGTCGAACCGCTGCAACTGAACGACTGCTGACCCGCCGAGTAGATCCCGCCCTGCGGCACGACCGAGATCGTTACGGGCTGGGCCGAGTTGATCTCGAAACGGAACCAGTCCTCGTCGCTGTTGTCAAAGCCGCCCGAACCGTTCGTGGACAGGAACAGTTCCGCGACCGATTGCGTGGTCAGGTCGCCGAGGTTGTGCGCATTGGCGGCCGAGTTGTTGCCCGTGTAACGGTCGCCGTAGTTGCGCTGCGCGCCGCGGATGTCGTCGATGCGCTGCATGTCCTGATTCGTGAAGATCGCGGGCTCCATGAGTTTGGTGTTATTGCAGGGCACCGTGTGGATGAAGCCCGTGCCGTGCCCGTGCTCGTGCGCGACCGTGTTGCGGAAGTAGCGGAAGTTGCTCGCCGAACTGTTGAACGCCGAGCCGATGAAGTAGGCGGAGTTGATCGCCATGTCGCCGCCCGTGATGGGCACGCCCGACGCCGGCGCGGGGAACGCGTTGTACGCGAGCACGCCGTTGGTGCCGCCCAGGTTGTACGCGCCGAAGCGGATGTCGCCGCGCGTCGGCACGCGGTTCACCGTCTGGTTCTGGGGGACATTGTCGTCCTCGACTTCCTGATAGGTCAGGCCCGAGTAGAACTGCCATCCCGCGAGCGCCTGGCGCAGCAGTTCGCGGCCGAAGTCGAGCCGGTCCGGGTTGCCCTGACCGATCGAGACCGAGTTGATGAACGACGCCGAGAGGTTGTTCGCGCCCGTGCCCAGCCCGACGGAACTGATGCCCCACGACACGCCGTCGTCGGGCCACGAGTAGGTGAGGTTCGCGCCGCGCGCCAGCGTACTGGGCTGCGTCGTGCCCTCGCCGAACCACACGCTCGAGGTCGTCACGAACCGGCCCGGCATCCAGTCCTCGCCGAACGCCGCGGGGAGAAGCCCGAAGTGATCCTCGAGTTCCTGCAATTGCTCCTTGGAGAGGTTCTCCGCGTAGCACGCGATGGAGAGCCGCGACAGGTTCATCATCGACGCGCTGCGCGGGTCGAGCAGCCAGCCGCTCGCTTCGCCCGACTCATCCGCGCGCGTGGGAGCGTCAGCGACGAAACTCGAAGCGAGCGCCGCGGGCGCACCGACGGACAGGCCGCACGCGGCCAACAGCATCGACGCCGCCAGACCGCGGGCGCCGCGCCCGGCTGAGAACCGAAGTTCACACGTATTCATCGCGTTGTCTTTCTTTCATTGGTGGGCAGAGCCGCGGCCGAGGGCAGGCCGCACGCACGCTCCGCTGAGGGGACTCGGGACCTCCGCCGGAGCGGCGCCTTCATGCCGCTCCCGCAGACACAATCTAATCTCTCGCCGCCCGGTCGCCAATCCTTTCGGGGGAAATCCCCCGAAAGTTCCACCCTAGCGGGGGGTAGTTCCCGAGAGCGGGCGACCGCAGAGTCCGAATAGCCCCGACCGGCTCAGCCCGCCGCCGCCACCCGATCGACCTCTTCGAGCGTCGTGTGACCCCGGGCCACCTGCTGCCACCCGGATTGGACCAGCGTGGTGAAGTGGCCCTGCTCGATAATCCGCTTCATTTCCCCGATGCTGGGTTTGCCCAGAACCACATCGCGGAGTTCGTCGGTGACCTCGAGGATCTCGAAGATCGCACGCCGGCCGCGGTACCCGGTCCGCAGGCACTTGCCGCACCCTGTGGCCTGGAAGATCTCGCTCTTGCCTTCGAGGAACTTGCCCATCCGCGTCGCCTGACCGGGCGTCACGCGCACCGACCGCTTGCAGTTCTCGCACAGCACGCGGACCAGCCGCTGCGCAATGACCAGATCCAGCGAGTTGGCGACCAAGTACGGCTCGATGCCCAGGTCCATCAGGCGGAAGACCGCGCCGATCGTGTCCTTGCTGTGCACCGTGCTGAACACGACATGCCCGGTCATCGCGGCCTGCATCGCCACGCGCGCGGTTTCCTCGTCGCGGATCTCGCCCACGAGGATCACATCCGGGTCCTGACGCAGCACGCTCCGCAGGATCGAGCCGAAGGTCGACCCCGTCCCGATGTCCAGCGGGATCTGCGTCACCCGGTCGAGTTGGTACTCCACCGGGTCCTCGATCGTGATCACATTCCGGCGGTCCCGGTCGATGTCGCGCAGCGCGTTGTACAGGGTCGTCGTCTTGCCCGACCCCGTCGGCCCGCACGCGAGCAGCAGGCCCGAGTCCTGCCGGCAGACCTTCTTGACCCGCTCGTGCATGTACGGCGGGAGGTGCAGTTCGTCCAGCGAATGGGGGGCGTCGCGCGAATCGAGCACGCGGATCACGAGTTTCTGCCCGTGCACGCTGGGCGTCAGACTCGCGCGGTAATCGACCCGCCGATCGGGGAACCGCGCCGCAAAGTGCCCGTCGTGCACCGCGTCGCGTCCCGCAGAACGCATGTGGCACGCGGCCTTCACCACGCCGATCGCCAACTCGCCGATCTGCGGCGGGAGGTTCACCACATTGATCATCTGCCCGTCAACGCGGAAACGCACCGACGCCGACTCGCCCTTCGGCTCGAGGTGCAGGTCCGTCGCCCGGGCCTTGCTCGCGGCCTGGAGCAGCAGACGGATCGCCAGCGAGCCGCCCGTGTCGCCCGCCAGGGCTTCAGAGCCCTTGCCGCGCGCGTCGATCAGCGCCACGCGTTCCAGTCCGGTCAGCCCCTCGGGCGACACCGTCTCAATGAGTTTCACGAGTTCTCGGGTCCACGCGGGGCCGCCGCCCGACGACAGCATCGCCGCGGTCGGTTCCGATCCCGAGGAGTCGGCCCCGTCTCGTTCCGCGCGCGGCGACTTGCGCATCGGGCGGGTCCTCGGACCCTCCTCGACGGCCTGTCTGCGGCGTCTCTCCGTCGGCGCCCCGTTGTCGGGTTTCGCACGCCCCGCGGGGCCCTGCGTCTCGTCCAGCGAGCCGTCGATCGTGCTCGCCGCCTCCATCACGAAGACATGCCGCCCGATCTGCACACGGTCGCCCGGGCGAAGGGGCCGGTCCTCGATCGCCGCGTCGTTCACTCGCGTCCCGTTGCGCGAGCCCAGATCGCGGACCCGCCAGTTCCCCGAGGTGTCCGGCTCGATCGTGCAATGGAAGCGGCTGGCCAGTTCGTCACGGATCGGGATGTCGTTGTCCGGGTGGCGGCCGATCGTGATGGCTTTGGACGCCAGCCGCACACGCTGCGCCAGCGAGCCACCTGCGTCAAAAACGGCCAGTTCGTTCCTCGACATTCCGATCAGACCCCCTTGTGGCATCTGTCACTCTCCCCGGAAAGGGCTTGCCAATCGCCGACAAGGGCGATCCGTACTGCAGACTACCAATACGCCGCCCGCGGTCAAGAAGTTGGCCCGGACCCGGAAATCACCCGCATCCGGGGTTCGGGCACTATTATTCTGCCCGGCGGGCCCTCAGCCCGCCTCACCATTCGCACTCAATGGAGTACAACCCATGCGTCTCTTGTCCGCCGTCGTCGTCATGGCCGCCGCCGCCCTCACCACCCTCCAGGCCGGCTGCGCCTCTGCCCCCGAACTTCCGCCCCAGGCACGCACGGGCCTGACCGACATCTCCTCCTCCCTCGCCAACGCGGGCAAGAGCCTCGATTCCGTCGTCGACTCGCTCCGCAAACTCGACGGCATGCGCGGCGACGCCTCCGCCCTCATCAACGACTACACCCGTAACCTCGCCGCCCTCGAGCGCACCGTCGAGTCCACCCGCGCCCGCCTCTCCACCGTCCGCGGCCCGGAGAGTTTCTTCGAGGCGTGGAAGAAGGACATCGACTCCATCAACGACACCCAACTCCGCCGCGAGGGTGAAGACCGCTACGAGGTCGCCCGCCGCGCCCTCGACTCGGTGAACGACAGCATCGACTCGCTCCGCGACTCGTTCGCCCCGATGTACGAGGACATGCAGGACCTCGCCACCTTCCTCAAGAACGACCCGACTGTCTCGGGCATCGAGAGCGCGGGCGAAACCATCCGCCGCATCCTCGGCCAGCAGCGCACCGTCACCAGCAAACTCAACGCGGTCCAGAACTCGATCAAGGCCATGCTCTGATCGCGAATCACAACCGATAATCCCACGGCGCCCGGTCGCAAGGCCGGGCGTTTTCTATTCCCCTTCGGCCTCGAGCGCGACCCGCGCCTCGTCGAGCCTCGCCGTCTGCGCCTCGTCTACTTTCGGGTACTCGAGATCCAGCGACTGGATCGCGCGCGTCAGCACCGCCGCCACCAGCGCCCGCGCGATGAACTTCTGATCAGCCGGGATCACCCACCAAGGCGCCCACTCGGTGCTCGTCGCCGAGAGCGCCTCCTCGTACGCGTCCTGGTACTCGCCCCAATACTGACGCTCCGCGAGGTCGCTCAGCGAGAACTTCCACCGCTTGTCCGGCTCGTTCAACCGAGACAGCAGCCGCTTGCGCTGCTCACCCTTCGAGAGGTGCAGGAAGAACTTGAGCACAACCGTCCCGTTGCGCGTCAGGTGCCGCTCGAAGTTATTGATGTCGTCGTACCGATCGTTCCAGAACTTCTTGCCCCGTTTGCCCTCGGGAAGGTTGGCCTTCTCCAGCAACTCCGGGTGCACCTTGGTGACCAGCACATCCTCGTAGTGCGACCTGTTGAACACGACGATCTTGCCCCGCTCGGGCGTCCTGCGCATCTGGCGCCACAGGAAGGTGTGGTCCAGTTCCTCGGGAGACGGCGCCTTGAACGCGCGCACATCGCACCCCTGAGGGTTCACGCCCGACATCACATGCTTGATCGTCCCGTCCTTGCCCGCGGCGTCCATCGCCTGAAGCACCACCAGCACCGCGTGCGTGTCGCTCGCCCACAGCAACTCCTGCGCATCCGCGAGTTCCTTCAGGTTCCGCTCGAGGAACGCCGCCGCCTTCGACTTTTTCTCTTCCTTCGAGAGATCGTCGAGTTCGGGAAGCCCGGTCCACTCCGTCTTGAACCGCTTCAGTTTCACCTCGCTGCCCGGCTCGACGCGGAACAGCGGCCGCGCGACCTTCTCGAGTTCCCGCGCATCCATCATCGCTGCGCCTCCTTCTCGCGGGTTCTCAACGCTGGGAATCACGCGGCACGAAGTCGGTGTTCTCGACCACCACGCGCACGCTCTTCGCCGGCGCCAGGAGTTCAGACTCTTTGATATACATCGTGCGGTCGTCGAACTGGCCGACGGTCACATTCAGCGTGATCGGTTCGGGGTTCTCGCGCATCGTCGTGGCGACCGACATCCCGATGATGGTGTTGCTGCTCGGATCGATCTCCACCGAGAGCAGATCGCCGCCCGCGAGGTAGTCGTGGAAGTCGAGCGCCACGCGCTTCCCGGGAGTGAGCACGCGCTCCTTCGCCTTGCCCGCCTTCCTGCACCGGTCGATGAGCGCGGGGTTCGGGGGCAGGTACTGCTCCACGATCCGATGCGCGTCCGCGATCGACTCCGCCATCCGCTGGCGCTCCATCGATTCGACGGATTCCTGCGCGTCGGACTCTCTCCCGTGTTCGCTCGGGGATTCCGAGATCGGCGCCTTCACCAGTTCGCCGTCCTCGCCGTAGTAGCAGCGCACGACCTGCGTGTGCTTCTTCTGATCCTTCACGAACACCGTGGTGGTCTGCGTCCACTCCTTGGCGTGGAGCGATCTCTCGGAGGCGGCGACCGACTTCTTGATCGCCGCGATGCTCGCGTCGAGCGAGCCCGAAGCGGACGGCTGCGCCAACGCGACCGAGGGGGAGAGAATCACCGCCGCTGACGCGCTGAGCAGCGTGCCGGCGAGCAGAGAACGGGCGAACAGACGCGTCTTCATGGTGGTTTGCCTTGCGGGGTGGCGGTGCGAAATCGAACCGGGAGCGATCGCGATGATACACGCCGACCTGACTCGCTCACAAGAACAATTCAGTGAGCCGGCGCGGCGGCGCTCTCGGCGTTGGGCGACTTCGGAGGGCCGAGCAGCAATTCGGTGAACCACTGAACGAGCACATACAGCACCGGCGTGAACACCAGCCCGAGCATCGTGTTGCCCAGCATCCCGAAGAACACCGCCGTGCCGATCGCCTGGCGGCTCGCGGCGCCGGCGCCCGTCGCGATCATCAGCGGCAGGACGCCCAGGATGAACGCGAACGCCGTCATGAGGATCGGACGCAGACGCAGCCGCGACGCCTCGACCGCCGATTCGACCACGCTCTTGCCCTCGAGCCTGTACGCGCGCGCGAACTCGACGATGAGGATCGCGTTCTTGGCGCCAAGGCCGACGAGCAGCACGAGGCCGACCTGCGTGTAGATGTTGTTGTCCATGCCGCGCAGCATCAGCCCGAGCATCGCGCCCAGCACCGCCAGCGGGATCGACAGCACCACCGCGAGCGGGGTGAACCAACTCTCGTACAGCGCGCACAGGATCAGGTACACGATCACCAGCGCCATGCCGAACACGATGATCGCCTGCCCGCCGACCTGCTTTTCCTGGAACGACAGCGCGGTCCACTCGGTCGTCATGCCCGGGGGCAGGACCTGCGCCGACATGTCGTCCATGATCGTCAGCGCCTCGCCCGAAGACACGCCCTGCGCCGGCTGGCCCTGCACCACGGCCGCGGGGTACAGGTTGTAGCGCACCACGCGGTCCGGGCCGATCGTCTCCTCGACCGTCACGAACGCGCCGAGCGGGGCCATCGCGCCGTCGGGCTTGCGCACTTCCAGCGAGAGGATGTCGCGCGGGTTCGAGCGGAACATGCTGTCCGCCGACACATTCACCTGCCATGTGCGCCCGAACAGGTTGAAGTCGTTCACATACGCCGACCCGAGGTACCCCGACATCGTCGAGAAGACATCCTCGAGGGGGATCCCCAGTTTCTTGACGCGCTCGCGGTCCACATCGACATACAACTGCGCCACGCCCGAGCGGTACGCGCTGTTCACGCCCGTGAGTTTGCTCTGCGCGTTCCCGTTGGCGACCAGCGTCTGCACGACCTCCTGCATCGCCATGCGCCCCGCCCCGGCGCGGTCCTGCACGCGGAGGTCGAAGCCCGTCGCGTTGCCCACGCCGTCAACGGCGGGCAGCGAGTACACGATCACCAGGCCGTCCTGCACGCTCGCCGAGCGGGCGCGGATGTCCGCCATGATCGTGTCGAAGTCGCGCCCCTTGGGCAGACGCACCGACCAGTCCTCAAGCCCCGCGAAGAACATCGCGTAGTTCGACCCGTTCTGGTTGATGAACGAGTAGCCCGGGAGCACCGTGTAGTTCTCGATGCCGTCCACCTGGCTCAGGATCTTCTCGACCTTCTTCGCCGCCTCCAGCGTGCGCTCCTGCGACGCCGAGTCGGGCAGCCAGATCTCGACCAGCACGAGCCCGCGGTCCTCGTTGGGCACGAACCCGGTGGGCACGAGCGTGAAGGTCAGGACCGTCAGCGCCATGCTCGCGGCGAACGCGATGGCCGTGAAGGTGATCACCGCCTTGTGCACGAGGAAGCGGATCAGCCTCGCGTACGCGCTCGACACCGCGTCGAAGGTCTTGTCGAAGGTGCGCACCACCCAGTTGCGCTTCGCGTTCGGATCGTGCGTCTTGAGGATCAGCCCGCACAGCGCCGGGCTGAGTGTCAGGGCGGCCAGCATGCTGATCGCCGTGCTCACCGCGATCGTCAGCGCGAACTGGCGGAACAACTGGCCGCTGATGCCCGGCAGGAACGACGCGGGCACGAACACCGCCATCAGCACCAGCGACATGCTGAACACCGGGCCGACGACTTCCTTCATCGCCTTTTCGGTCGCCGCGCGCGGCGGGAGGTGCTCCTCGCGCATCACACGCTCGACATTCTCGACCACCACGATCGCGTCGTCCACGACGATGCCGATCGCCAGCACCAGCCCGAAGAGCACCGGCATGTTGACCGAGAACCCGAACAGGTTGGCGAAGAAGAAGGTGCCGATGATCGACACCGGGATCGCCACCATCGGGATGATCGACGCGCGCAGGCTCCCGAGGAACAGGATCACCACGAGCAGCACGAGCACCAGCGCCTCGACGAAGGTGTGGTACACGCCCTCGATCGCCGAGACCACGAACTCGGCGGTGTTGTAGATCGTGCTGAACTCGAGCCCCGCCGGGAGCGAGTGCTCCTTCGACTCGAGCAGTTTCTCGACCGCTTCGGAGACCTGCACCGCGTTCCCGCCCGGCGCTTGGTAGACGATCATCACCGCCGCCGGCACGCCGTTCGACCGAGCCAGCACGTCGTACGACTTGCTCCCCAGTTCCACCCGGGCCACATCGCGCACGCGCGTCAGTTTGTCGCCCTCGGCGCGGACGATCACATCCTCGAACTGCTCGACATCGTCGAGGCGGCCCAGCGTCGAGATCGCGTACTGGTACGCCAGCCCCTGGGGCGCCGGCGCCTGGCCGATCACGCCCGCGGCGACCTGCACATTCTGCTCGCGCAGAGCGCCGATCACATCCATCGTCGTGAGGTTGCGCGCCTTCAGCCGCTCGGGATCGAGCCAGATGCGCATCCCGTAGTCCTTGATCGGGAACACGGTCGCGTCGCCCACGCCCTCGATGCGCTTCACCTCGTCGACCATGTTGATGGTCATGTAGTTCGCGAGGAACAGGTCGTCGAACTCCTCGACCGCCTCGGGCGTCGCCGGCGCGAGCGAGAACACCGTGATAACGGTGGACGAGACCTTGTCCGTCGTCACGCCGTTGCGCCGGACCTCTTCCGGCAGTTTCGGTTCCGCGATCGAGACGCGGTTCTGCACCAGCACCGACGCGACATCGACATCCGTCCCCAGTTCGAAGGTCACCTTCAGCGTGTACGAGCCGTCGCTCGCCGAGGTGCTCTCCATGTAGATCATGCCCGGGACGCCGTTCACCTCCTGCTCGATGGGTGAGGCGACCGTGTCGGCGACGACCTGCGCGTTGGCGCCCGGATAACTCGCGGTCACCTGGATGACCGGCGGCGTGATGTCCGGGTACTGCGCGACCGGCATGATCGGGTACGAGACCGCGCCCATGAGGATCACGAGCAGCGAGATCACCGCGGCGAACACCGGACGACGAATGAAGAAGACGCTCATCGTTCCGAGTACCTCAGTTCTCTGGCTGAGCCGTCTTCGGCGTCACTTTCGACCCGGGCCTCGCGCGGAGCACCCCGTTCACGATCACCCGGTCAGAGGCGGTGAGGCCCTTCGTGACCACGCGGTTCGTCCCCTGAAGCACGCCGATCTCGACGCGCTTCAACTCGACGATGTCCTCGTCGCCCACGACCATCGCGTAGCGGCCCAACTGATCGCTGAGCAACGCCGAATCGGGCACGACCAGCGCCTCGTACGCCTCTTTCTCGAACCGGACCCGGGCGAACAGGCCGGGGAACAGGTTCTCGCTCTCGTTCGCGTACTCCGTGCGAACGGTCAGCGTGCCGGTCTCGGCGTTCAGTTCGGGCGCGACATAGTTCACATGCCCGGTGACCGCGAACCCGCGATCGTCGCCGATCGAGAGTTCGGAGGTGCGCCACACGCCCGGCGCGGTCTGGCCCGGCTCGTAGTCGCGCGGGTTCTCGCGCTGGCCCGCCCCGTCGCGGAACCGGATCACATCGTTTTCGTTCACCTCGAGCGAGACATAGATGGGCTGCGCATCGACGACCGTCGCGAGCAGCGTCGCCTCGCCGCGGCCCACGAGGTTCCCCGTGTCCACGAGGTTCTTCGTGATCCGACCTTCGATGGGCGAGTGGATCGTGCAGTAGTCCAGGTTGAGTTGCGCCTCGGCGAGCGCGGCCTCGGCCTGCGCGACCTCCGCTTCGATCACATCGCGCGTCGCCGCCTTGATGATCGCGTCGATCTCGGGGCCCGCCCGCTGGTCGGCGAGTTCACGCGCCAACTGCGCATCGTTCTCGGCGCCGAGCAGCGCCGCCTTCTTCGCGCGAACGAGCGCCTGGGCCTGCTGGACCTCGGCCTCGTACTCACGCGGGTCGATCTTGAAGAGGAGGTCGCCCACCTTGATCCGCTGGCCCGGCGTGAAGTGCACGGATTCCAGCACGCCCTGCACGCGGGCCCGGACCTCGGTCGTCATCGAGGCCTCCATCGTGCCCGTGTAGATGAGGTACTCGTGCACCTCCTGCTTCACCGGGTTCGCGACCGTGACCTCGGGCGGCGGGGGAGGGGAGTACTCGTTGCTTCCCCGGTTACACCCGACACTCCACGCCAGCAAAGTCGACAGCGCTGCCGCGCCAAATACACGCCTCATTCCCCAGCTCCTTCGGCCGGCGGCACTGCTTCCTGCGGGCGAGGGAACAGCCCTCCGCCGCGCTCGCTCCAGTCGGGATCAAGAATGTCGCCCCAGTCGGTCCGCTCGCGCATGCGCTCGGCGGTCTCGGGATCGACGAATTCCGTGTGTTCGCGGATCTCCCACCCGCCGCCCAGGGCCCGATACGCCGTGACCGCGCCGATCGCGACGCCCGCGTGGGAGACGATGAGTTGGTCCTGCTGCTCCGCGAGCGCCGTCTGCGCGTCGTTCACGCGGATGAAGTCCACCGCGCCGGCGCGGTACTGGATCAGCGAGATCTCCACGCTGCGCTGCGCGGCCTCGACGCTGAGTTCCAGGTACCCCGCACGCTCGCGGGCACGCAGGAAGATCGACAGGCCCGCCTCGACATCCGCCGCCGCCCGGATGACCGACTCCTGATACGCCGCAACGGCCTGCTCGTACCGCGCGTCCTGCGCGCGGATCGTGTTCTCGATCCGGCCGTAGTTCAGGACAGGCCACCTGACCTGCAATCCCAGGAATCCGGTGAACGACGACGAATCGAACAGGTCGTTGAGGCCCGAACTCGGGACCTCGGAGTAGTCGGCCGCGAGGAAGCCGGTCGCGCCCGCGATCGAAATCGCCGGGTACAGGTCGGCCGTCGCCACGCCGATGCGCGCGCTCTGCGCGGCCGCGAAGCGTTCGGCCGCACGGACATCCGGGCGCCTGCGCAGGAGGTCCGCCGGAACGCCCGCCGCGATGGAAGGCGGCGCGAGCGGGACGCCGCCCGGCTCGTCGTCCGGATGCCCCAGTTCGGCCTCGAGTTCGGAAGGGGGCTGGCCGAGCAGAACACCCAGCGCAAGTTTGGCCTGTCTCAGCGCGTCCTGCAGTTCGGGGATCGCCGCTTCCGTCGTGTTCAGCGTCGACTTCGCGGTGACGACATCGAGTTCCGACACCGCGCCCAGTTCGAAGCGCGTGCGCGTGAGGTCGAGCGTTTCACGCTGAAGTTCCACGTTCTGCAGCGTGATCTTGATCCGCTCCTGCAGGGAGCGCGCGACGATGTAGTTCGTCGCGACATCGGCGATGAGCGTGATCAGCGCCGCGTCATAGTTCGCGACATCGGCCAGCAGTTCAGCGTCCGACGCCTCGATCGCGCGGCGGAACTTGCCCCAGAAGTCCAGTTCCCATGCAGCCTCGAGCCCCACCGAAGCCTGCGAATACGACTGACTGTCCAGCCCGGGGATCTCGTTCCCGCTCAGGCGGTTCTCCGAGATCGACCCGAACAGTTCCTGCATCTGCGGGAAGAACTCGCCGACCGCGAGGCCTCGCCGCGCCCGCGCTTCGAGCACGCGAAGGCCAGCGGTCCGAAGCGTGAGGTTCTGCGCGATCGCCTTGCGGATCAGCCGGTCCATCGCCGGATCGTTGAACGCGCGCCACCATTCGATCTCGTTCTCGATCTCCACGCGCGGCCCGCTGAGCACCTCGGGATCCTCGGCGGTCTCCAGCCACGATTCGTTCACCTGCGTGGGGGGGCGCTCGTACTCAGGGCCGACCATGCACCCCGTGATCACACCGGCGCACAGAAAGACGCCCAGCGCTGTGACGCTCTTCGCGCCAGCGCGTGCGGAACCCGGATGCTGTCGCGAACGCGGCTTCGACATAGCCGCAGAGTGTACTCGCTGCGCCGCATCAACGGAGCCCGTCGCTCAGGATCCGACGCGTTCGGATCTGGGCCGGTACGCCGGGAGGTGGAAATCGAGGAGAATCCCCGTCGCGCGAAGCCCGAGCCCGACCGCGAACCCCGAGGGCATGGCGACCGCGGCGGGAGCGCCGACCTCGAGGAGGACAACCGTCGTGCCGGCGCCGAAGAGCGCCGCCGTCATATAGATCTCGCGGTGAAGGACGAGGGGGAGTTCGTTCCTGATCATGTCGCGCAGCACGCCGCCACCCGTCGCCGTCAGGGCGCCCATCATCACGCACACGATCGGGCGGGCGCCTTCCTCGATCGCGATGCTCGCGCCGATGACCGCGAAAAGAGCCAGCCCCATCGCGTCGCTCCAGACCAGCAGCCGCTTGTACGAGCCGATCCGTTCGACCGCGAACCAGGTCACCGCCGCGCCCGCGACACAGATGCCCAGGTAGAACGGTTCGCGCGCCCAGAACACGCCCGCGCGGTTGAGCAACACATCGCGCAGCGTGCCGCCGCCCACCCCGGTCACGAACCCGAGGAGGATGAACCCCCCGATGTCGAGCCGTTTTTGCGCGGCCGCCAGCGCGCCGGCGATCGCGAAGACGAATGTGCCGAGAAAATCGCCGTAGTGAATGAGGGTGTTCATGCGCCCCGATTGTCGCGACTTCCCGCCCAGCGACAAGCGCTCCGTGCATCCCGTTTCAGGACGCCGGCTCGGGCGGTTCAGCCACGCCAGCCAGCATCCCGCCGTCGATGTTGAACTCCGCGCCCGTCGTGTACCCCGATTCGTCGGACGCGAGATGCACCGCGAGCGCGGCGACTTCCTCGGGCGTGCCGAACCGGTTCAGCGGCGCCGAGCGGGCGTATCGGGCGAGGTTCGCCTCCCGCGCCTCCCCCGTGCCCAGCATCGCGTCCCACATCGGCGTGAGAATCGCCGCGGGCTGGATCGAATTGCACCGGATCGCGAGCCCCTCTTCCGCGCAGTACAACGCGACCGATTTGGTGTGGTGACGGACCGCGGCCTTGCTCGCGGCGTACGCGGCGGCACGGGGGATGCCGACCACGCCCGAGCGCGACGAGATATTGATGATCGATCCCCGCCCTGAGCGCCTCATCGCACGGATCGCGTGCTTGCATCCGAGGAAGACGCCCTCCAGATTCGTCGCGAACACCGCACGCCACGCGTCGAGTTCGGCGTGCTCGGGATCGTGCGGCCTCGCGCCCTCCTCGAACCCGGTGATGCCCGCGTTGTTCACGAGCGCATCGAGCCGCCCGTGCTGCTCGATGACCCCATCGAGCACGCTGCTCCAGTCGCGTTCGTTGCGCACATCGAGCCGCCGGTACGACGCCCGTGGACCGATCGCGTCAGCCGCGGCCTTGCCGTCGTCGTCGCGGATGTCGGTCAGCACGACGGTCGCGCCCTCGGCGACGAACGCCTTTGCGATGGACTGGCCGATACCCCTGGCCGCGCCCGTCACAACCGCGACCTTGTTTGAAAGCCGGGCCATGCTCGCTCCTCTGGGATGGGGTGGTTGAGTCTCGTCCCGGGAGTGTTCGAGACGCTCAGAAAAGCGGGTGACCGGAATCGAACCGGCGACATTCAGCTTGGGAAGCTGACGTTCTACCGCTGAACTACACCCGCGATAGGCGTCCAGTATAGCTGGCGCCCGGGCCGGGTCTGAGCGGAGGGCGGGGTGAATGCGTCCGGCCGCGTCGCGGCTTGCCGCGATCGATAGTTGAGCCGCCGGAATCCCGGACGCGATCGGTCGAGATGTTGATTCGGTCGGTGCAAGATGGACGCAAGAGCATGATTGACATGAACTTGGATGATTCGGTCACCCATTCGGGGGTCGGGTGAAATTGAGAAAGTTGCGTCCTGCTCGTAGGATGGGCCACACGACGGCGATGAGCCCCCCGCACGGGGAGCGCCGGTTGGAGACTGACTCAACAACCGGTGTGTCCGCACTCAGCGCTCGCCGCTCTCAACGGAAGGAAAGGATTGACAATGAAAGACATCACCAAGCTCGCCGCCGGCGCCCTCGTCGGCGCAGCGATCCTCTTCAGCGTCGGTTGCTCGACCGCCCCGAAGGACGAGATCGATCGTCAGGCGCTCGTTGACCGCTCCGCTTCGACCCGCGACTGGTTCGAGGCCCGCGTCACCGGTCTCAACGCGCAGATCAAGGACAGCGCCGGCTACATCGTGTTCCCCGATGTCGGCTCGGCCGGTTTCATCGTCGGCGGCACCAGCGGCTACGGCGTGCTCTACGACAACCGCGGCCGCCAACTCGGCTGGAGCCGCCTGAGCTCCGGCTCCATCGGCCTCCAGGCCGGCGTGCGCGGCTTCCGCATGCTCATGGTCCTCGAGGACCAGACCGTCCTCGACCAGTTCCGCGCGAACAAGTGGAACGGCTCTGCCGGCGCGGTCGCTGTCGCCGGCGACGCCAGCGGCGCCGCCGCCTCGGCGTTCCAGCGCGGCGTGGCGATCTACGAAGGCGCCAGCTCGGGCCTGATGGCCGGCGTCGACATCGGCCTCAACAACATCAAGTACGAGCCGATGCGCGACGACTCCAAGATCAACTCCAAGTAAGCATCGGTTGATCCAGACATCCCACGGGCGTCGCGCTCTTCAGGGCGCGGCGCCCGTGTTGTTTTTTCGATTCACGACACCAGGGGCGGGCCCACACGCGCGGGATCCGAACGCGAGAAACCAACAAAAAACCGCGCCCGGGAAGTGATCTCGGGCGCGGCCTTTGTTTGCTCGCGCGTTCATTGCGCGTCGGTGTCTGTCGTTGGCGTGGCGCCGGGCCGGTTCAGGCCTTGACCCACTGGCCGCGGGCGATCGCCTTCGCGACGCCGTCGCGCTTCAGCATGTGCAGTTGCGTCGCGATGCTCACATCGTGTCCGAGTTTCTTGCTGACCTTGGCCTGCAACTCGGCGGGGCTCTGCGCCGTGCCGGTGAGCGCGTCGGCGAGGGCTTCCTTGACGCCCTGCACGCGCTGGCCGCCCGGCTTCAGGCCGCGGCTGCCGCGCTTGGCGGTCTTCTTCTTGGTCTTCTTCTTGCGAGTTCCCGCCTTCTTCTTGGCGGTCTTGCGTCCGGCCTTCTTCTTGTTCTTCGAGCCGCGCGGGCGACCCGGGCCGCGCTTCACGCCGCCGCTCAGTCCTTCGCTATTCAGCGTCGCGATGATGGAGTCGATCTCTTCGACCGACGCGAGGTGGTGATCACGCTCTTCCTCAAGCTTGCGGATGAGCGACGACAAATGCGCCTTCGTTTCTTGTTTCATTGCACGAGGATATTCAGCGCGATCGATGGCCGCCACTAAAATGTGTCATGATTGACGCTGCATATTCGCGGAGTGAAAGTTGCACGCGCCGCGACGACATTCGGTTCGGAGAGTGTTCGGAGCGAATCCGAACACACGAGCCGACATACGCTTCTGCATGAGCGAGATTCACGATCGTCTGACTTCCCTGCGCAACGCGATGCGCGCCGCTTCACATCAGGGCGGCGCCGGTGTGGACGCGTACATCGTTCCCTCGGCCGACGCGCACCAGAGTGAGTACCTCCCCGACGGGTGGAAACGACGCGAGTTCATCACCGGATTCGATGGGTCCGCTGGTGATGCGGTGATCGCGAAGGATTCCGCCGGGCTGTGGACCGACGGGCGCTACTGGTCGCAGGGCGCGGAGCAACTCGAGGGAAGCGGCGTCGACCTGTTCAAACTCGGCGCGCACGGCGTCCCGTCGTGGGCGGCCTGGCTCGCGAAGTTCCCCGCCGGCTCGGTGATCGGCGTCGATCCGCGCACGCTCACGCGGACCGTCTACGAATCGCTCCAACGCGACCTCGCGCGGCGCGAGATCACGCTCGTTGGCGTGGACGAGAACCTCATCGATTCGATCTGGACTGATCGTCCCGCGATGCCGACCGCGCCGATCCGCGTTCATCCCGCACAGTTCGCGGGCAAGGACGCGAAGACGAAACTCGCCGACCTGCGCGCCGAGATGAAGAAGGCTGGCGCCGAGGCCCACGCGATCACCTCGCTCGACGCCATCGCGTGGCTCTTTAACCTGCGCGGCGCCGATGTCGCGTGCAATCCGGTGTTCATCTCGTACGCGCTCGTCACCCTCGACAGCGCGACGCTGTTCGTCGACGGCTCGCGCATGACCCCCGAAGCGAAGGCATCGCTGGAGGGCGTCGCGACCGTGCAGCCCTACGACTCGTTCGCCGACGCCATGCGCACGCTCGCCAAGTCGGGCGCGAAGTTCTGGATCGACGAGCACGCGAGCAGCCAGTGGGTCTACGCGCTCGCGGGCGACCGCGTGGTCGAGCGTTCGCGCAGCCCGGTCTTCACCGCCAAGGGCGTGAAGAACGAGGGCGAACTCCAGGGCATGCGCGACGCGCACCGCCGTGACGGCGCCGCGATGGTCCGCTTCCTCAAGTGGCTCGAAGAGGCCGTGCCGCTCGGCGGGCAGACCGAGGTCTCGATCTCGCGCAACCTGCAATCCCAGCGGCTCATGGACGAGCGATGCATCGGCATCTCGTTCGAGAGCATCATCGGCTTCGGCGGCCACGGCGCGATCATCCACTATCGCCCCCTCGAAGAGAACTCGACCCCCGTCACGGCCGACGACCTGCTCCTCATTGACTCGGGCGGCCAGTACCTCGACGGCACGACGGACATCACGCGCACGGTGCACTTGGGCGAGCCGACCGCCGAGCACCGCGCGCGGTTCACCGCGGTGCTCAGGGCGTACATCGCGCTCGCGACCCAGCGATTCCCGCGCGGCGCCAAGGGCGTGGCGCTCGACGCGGTCTGCCGCTCACGCATGTGGGCGGAAGGGCTCGACTACCAGCACGGCACGGGCCACGGCGTCGGCGCAGCGCTGAATGTGCACGAAGAGCCGCCGCGCCTCAACTCGACACCCACCGGGTTCATCCCGATCCACCCGGGCATGATCTTCTCGAACGAGCCGGGCTTCTACGCCGAGGGTCGCTTCGGCATCCGTCTCGAGAATCTGGAAGAGGTCGTGCGCGACGAGCGTCCCGCGGAAGGCGACACGGAGTTCCTGACCGTGAAGTCCCTCACGCTCTGCCCGATGCAACTCAAGATGATCGACGCGTCGAAACTCTCCGAGCGCGAGATCGCCTGGCTCGACGCGTACCACGCGCGGGTCCGCGATGAACTGACGCCCTTGCTCGACGACGATCACGCCGCGTGGCTCGCGGACGCGACGCGCCCGCTGGGCGAGTTCGTCGGCGCCTGATCAGTGAGACTCGGCGACCGGCGCGCGGTCGATCAGCCCGACGAGGTCCGTCGGTCGCTGGATGACGACATCGGCGCCCGTCGCCGCGAGTTCCTCGGCGTCGCGGAATCCCCACGCGCAGCCCACCACGAACGCGCCGGCGGCGCGTCCGGTGCGCATGTCCGTGTCGGTGTCGCCGACATAGATCGTGCGCACGGGCGTGGTGTTCGCGTGCTTGATGATGTGGAGCAGCGACGCGGAATCCGGCTTGAGCGGGAAACGCCCGTCGTGGCCCATGACTTCCACGAAGGGCTCGCGGCCGAAGCGTTTCTCGACCAGCGCGATCGCCTCGGCGTGCTCCTTGTTGCTCAGGATCGCCATCGGGATGTCGCGTTCGAGCAGCCCGGAGAGCATCGAGGTGACGCCCTCGTAGGGGTGGGCGAGTTCGTCGTCGGCCTTCTCGTCGCGCTCGCGGAAGCGGCGCATCAGATCGGCGATGCGCTCCGGGTCGTCGTCGAACCGGTGGCCCGTGGCGCGCTGGATCAGGGCGGTCGCGCCGTCGCCCGCGAAGCGGCGGTACGCTTCCCTCGGATGAACCGGCAGACCCTCTTCCTCGAGCACCGCGTTGCACGCCTCGGCGATGGCCGGCAGCGTGTCCACCAGCGTCCCGTCGAGGTCGAAGACCACCAGTTCGGGCGCGGACGGCGGGCAGCACGGTTGGGTGTCGTCGGGCATCGCCCCGATCGTAAGCCGTCGGGAGCGGGCATTTGACCGACCACGGGCAAACTTCGGTGAAGGACGACCCCGTCGTCATCGGCGTCGCCGGCGGGATCGGCTCGGGCAAGTCCGCGGTCGCGCGGAGTTTCGCGCGACTGGGGTGCGTCGTCATCGATTCCGACAAGGAAGCGCGGGCCCTGCTCTTGCGCGACGATGTGAAGGCCGAACTCGTCTCGTGGTGGGGGAGCGGCATCCTCGATGCGCACGGCGAGGTCGATCGCTCCGCCGTCGCGAAGATCGTGTTCTCCGATCCCGACCAGCGCAAGCGGCTCGAAGGGCTGACGCACCCTTTGCTCCGAACCAACCGGGAGCGCGTGAAAGCAGCCGCCAGCGCCGCGAGCGCCCCAGCGGTCGTTCTCGACGCGCCGCTCCTCTTCGAAGCGGGGCTGGGCGAGGAATGCGACGCCGTCGTTTTCGTGGATGCCCCCCGTGAGACGCGCCTGAAGCGGGTTCAGGAGCACCGGGGCTGGGACGAGGCCGAGTTGACGCGGCGGGAAAAATCCCAGTTGCCCCTTGAAGAGAAGCGTTCCCGGTCCGATTATGTAGTAAGGAACGACCGGGACGAGGCCTCGCTTCACGAGAGCGTTTCCCGTATCCTCGACGAAATCCTCACCCGCCGCACGAAGGTGTAGCCCCGTGAGTTGTCGGCCTGCCGCGGCCTCGCCGCCGGTGGCCAAGACCCAGTCCCGCGGACGCGAAGTCCGGACGCCCGTCGTGACCCACGACGACCTGCGCGACCGACCCCTCGCACGCGGAATCCCGACGGACATCCGATCGCGCGAATCCCGAATGTGATTCGGCCGTGCGCGACGGGGCATGCGTTCAACCCACCGACGAACCAACCATCGTCGCGGACGCCCTTTCTGTTCCTTCCCCACTTCCGAGCATGAGCACGATGGCTAAGAGCACCAGCGCTGTTGACGAGCAATCCGCGTCCGACACGGGCGCCAAGAAGCGTCGCACAACATCGACACGGTCCAAGAAGACCGCCAGCGCGGCGGCCGACGCCGAGCCCAAGCCCACCAAGAAAACCTCGGCCTCCAAGTCGACCGCAGCCAGCAAGCCCGCCGCGTCGTCCTCGGATTCACCGGCCGAATCCAAGCCCGCGCCCAAGCGCGAGCCCCGCTCCTTCATGGGCCCCAACCAGCCCACGGGCGGTGGTTCGAGTTCCTCCGGTTCAAGCAACAACAGCGGCGGGGGGGCGTCGGCGTCCTCGTCCGGTTCAGGCGGTTCCAACCAACGCACCTCACAAGGCAGCCAGCCCATGCAGCAATCCCAGCAGGCCGAGCAGTCACGCCCCCAGCAGCAGAACCAGGGCGGCGGCGGAGGGGGCGGCGGCAACCAGCAGGGCGGGGGCGGCCAGCAGGGTCAACTCAGCGCCAGCGCCAAGCGCCGCAAGAAGAAAAAGAAGAAGAACCGCTCCGGCGGGCAGGGCGGCCCCGGCGGATCGGGCGGCGGCGGGGGCGGCAGCGTCTCCTTCAGCGCCTCGGTCCCGTCCCACTACCTCCCCAACGACGAAGAACTCCAGCGCGAGGCCGCCGAACTCGAGAAACTCGTCGGCACCAAGGAATACAAGACCGCCGAGAAGGAGGCCCTCAACCTCCACGAACTCCGCACGATGAAGATCGGCGACCTCCACAAGGTCGCCGACGGCGAGGGGCTCTCCGACTACCACAAGACCCCCCGCCAGGAACTCATCTTCCAGATCCTCAAGGCCCGCGCCGCCAAGGGCGGCCTGATGTTCGGCGAGGGCACGCTCGACATCGCCACCGAGGGCTACGGCTTCCTCCGCTCCCCCGAGCAGTCTTACCTCGCCGGTCAGGACGACATCTTCGTCCCGCCCTCGCTCATCCGGAAACTCGGGCTCAAGCGCGGCATGGAGATCCGCGGCGCGATCCGCGCCCCCAAGGAGAACGAGAAGTTCTTCGCGCTCCTCCGCGTCGACGCCGTCAACGGCAAGGACCCCAAGGAGATCGCCGCCCTCTCGACCTTCGAGGACCTCACCCCGCTCCACCCCGAGTCGCGCATCGTGCTCGAGACCGAGCCGACCGCCATCGAGATGCGCATCGTCGATCTGGTCGCGCCCATCGGCAAGGGCCAGCGCGGGCTGATCGTCGCGCCCCCACGCACGGGCAAGACGGTCCTGCTCCAGAAGATGACGCAGGCCATCAAGAAGAACCACCCCGATGTCCGCGTGATCGTGCTGCTCATCGACGAGCGTCCCGAGGAAGTCACGGACTTCAAGCGCAACACCGACCCGTCGGTCGAGGTGATCGCGTCGACCTTCGACGAACAGCCGCGCCGCCATGTGCAGGTCGCCGAGATGGTCATCGAGAAGGCCAAGCGCGCCGTCGAGTTCGGCGAGGATGTCGTCATCCTCCTCGACTCGATCACGCGTCTCGCCCGCGCGTACAACAACGAGATGCCCCACTCGGGCAAGATCATGTCGGGCGGCATCGACTCCGGCGCGCTCCAGCGCCCCAAGAAGTTCTTCGGCGCCGCCCGCGCCATCGAGGACGGCGGCTCGCTCACCATCCTCGCGACCGCGCTCGTCGACACCGGCTCGAAGGCGGACGAGGTCATCTTCGAAGAGTTCAAGGGCACGGGCAACAGCGAACTGCACCTCGACCGCAAACTCGTGGACAAGCGCGTGTGGCCCGCGATCGACATCGCCGCGTCCGGAACGCGCCGCGAGGAGTTGCTGCTCGACCCGAAGGAACTCGAACTCGTCTACCGCCTGCGCAAGGTCCTCGCCGACATGAATGTCGTCGAGGCGATGGAACTGATGAAGACGCGCCTGGGCAAGATGAAGACCAACGCCGAGTTCCTCATGAACATGGCGATGGGCGGCTGACCCTCGCCCTCTCCCCGTGGGAGAGGGTGGCCGCGCAGCGGCCGGGTGAGGGCCGGATAACCCGAGATCAACCACTCAACCCCGTTCGCGAGAGCGGGGTTTTTCTTGTTGTAAGATCGGGTACTCTGCACGGATGACGCACGAGGCAAAGCCCTCGCTTTCGCCGTACGAACGGGCCTGGTGGGGTGTGTTCTCGACAACCGTGGCGGCAGGTCCCGCGATCTTCGTTGTGCTCGGGATCATCGCGGTCGTCAACGGCCGCGGATCGACCCTCCTAAGCAACGCCGTCATTGTGGGATTGATCATCACGACTCTTGTTATGATTCCTATCGGCGCGTTCAGTGCGTCGATGTGCGCGGGGATCATCCGGCTGCGTTCGCTCAAACAGACACTGCCGATGTTCTTTCTGCTCACGGTTCTCGCGGGCGTGCTGAGCATCCCCGCGATGGTCATCTTCTTCCCTTTCTCGCTGGTTTTTGGCCCCGTGATGATCGTCGGCGCTCAACTCGTCGCGTCGGGTATCGCGCTGTCGCTGAAGCCAGATCATCGCCTTGTCGCGATGGAGAATCCCGGATCGTGCCCGCAATGCGGCTACTCCCTCGCAGGTCTCGATCGCACTCGCACGAATGCCTGCCCCGAATGCGGCGCCGCTCTGCACCCTCTCCCACTGGGAGAGGGTGGCGACGCCCCCGGCGTCGCCGGGTGAGGGCTTCATGGCCTTCTTCTTCTTCTTCTTCTTCTTCCGTGTGCCACTGGTTGAGCAACGCTCAACCAGTGCTCGGGCGCTGTGCAGCGGGAAGCCCCTCCCCCTCACCCCGCCCACGAGTGGGAGGGGGGCCGGATCACCGCTGCTGCTGTTGCCGCTGGATCAGCCGCTGTTGCGCGGCCTCGGCAAGGTCCAGATACTTCGCCGCCTCGCCGATCCGCCGGCTGCGCACGAGCAACTGCGCCGCCGCCGTCGGCGGTTCGGGGTTGTCGGGCTGCAGTTCGATCACCCGGTCAAGCGTCGCCAGCGCGTCCTCGGTCTGACCCTGCGCGATCTGCGTTTCCGCGAGGATGCGCAGCGCGAACGCGGGGTCGAGCGTGCGGTGATCTTCCTTGGTCTTCTCGATCTCAGAGATCGCCGCGCGCACCTGCGCCTCGGCGTCCGCGGGCTGGCCTGTCGCCATCAGCAGGTTCGCGTACTCGATGCGCTGCTGCGCGTCCCACGGCCGATCCTCGACGCCCTCGGCCATGAGCGCGCGGGCACGGTCCATCTCGCCGCGCGACGCGAGCCGGCGCGACAACTCAACCCGCACGCGCGCCATGCTCGGTTCGATCTCCAGCGCTCGCTGGAGATCGGCGATCGCCGCGGCCTGGTCGCCGTTCAGATCGTGGAGCGTCGTCAGCGACAGCGCGAGTTCGGCCGTGACCTGATCGCGATCGAGCAGCCCGTGGATGATCTCGATCGACTTGTCGTACTCGCCAAGCACGCTGCTGAGCCAGGCGCGACGAACCTCGACCGTCGGCGTCGTCGCCAGCCCGGCGCCGCCTTCTTTGAATGACGACGAACTCGTGTACAGCGCGAGCGCACGCCCGGCGAGGTCGAGTTGCTCCTGCGGGATCTCGGGCCGGTTGGTCGTGAACACCGCGCTCGCGGGGACCGAGACCCGGTTGTCCAGCAGCGTCGCGCGGAACGCCTGCACGCGCGTGAATCCCGCCTGCGCCGTCGATGCGATCGTGAGCAGCGCGAGCGCAGCAAACACGATCCCGGCGGGCTTGACCGCGCCCTTCAGGCGCAACTGGAAGTTGTGCAGGCGCAGGCTTTTCTTCACGAGCATCTGCACGAACATGTGCACGATGTAGGTCACGCAGCCCGCGACGCCCGCGGCCATGAGCAGGGGCACCACGCCGTAAGCGCCGCGCCACGCGAGGAACGACACCAGAAACACCACGGTGAGGAAGATCTCGTAGCCCCACGAGAAATCCGGTTTGTGCCTGCTCGTCCCCACCTGATCGCCCTTGGGGTCGCGCGACTTCGTTCCCTTCTTCTGGAAGAAACGCAGGCGGGAGCCCGGCTTGCCCTTGACCATCGACGGCTTGGTGAAGCCGAAGCGCAGCGCATCGTTCGGGCACACGCTCACGCAATCGAGGCACTTCATGCACCCCTGATCGACGACCATGCCGAAGTCGCGGATCTCCTCGTGCACGCGCACATTGCTCGTGCACACGGCGGTGCAGTGGCCGCACCCTTCGCACTTGTCGTGATCGACGATGATGCGCCCGGGCGCCAACTTGTCGAGCGGCGCGAAGAACCCGCCGTACGGGCACCCGTAGGTGCAGAACCCCTTCGCGCCGAGGAAGTACACGATCGCGAAGCCGCAGATGAACAGGAACGGGATCGCGACCCACAGCGGCGGGAAGGTCGCCCAGAAGTCCTCGACGATGAGTTCCGATCCCCACGCGAACGGGGGCGACGCGCCGACCAGCGCCTGGATTTGCGGCGACGCGTGCTTCTGCGCGAGCGGGAACACGATCGTCCGGTGCACCACCGGCCACACGAACATGTAGAGCGCAAAGACCAGCGGCGCGAACAGCAGCAGCCGCGAGCGGAACGGCTTGGGACGGATGTGCACCTTCTTGAGCATCCAGGAGCACAGGTCCTGGAGCGCGACGACATGGCATCCCCAGCCGCAGAAGAACCGCCCGAAGACAATGGTCGAGAGGATCGCCAGCGCGAAGAAGATGAACCCCGCGTTGATGAGACCGGTGTTGAGCGTCTGCATCGACTCGCTGGGCTCGACGGGCGAGACCGTGCGGCCGAGTCGAAGCCAGAGCAGCACATGCACGAGGAAGATCACATGCACGCCGATGAGGACCGCCGCGCGGACCGGGCCCGCCTTGCTCTTCCTGATGCGGTTGTGCGCGTCTCCCCGGCTCGCGCCGTCGCTCCGGCCGCTCGAAGCGTCGCCCGCGGCCGTCTTGAGCACGGGCAGGGCGAGCGACCCGTCGGCCTTGCGGCGCGGGGCGGCTTTGGACTTGCCGAAGAAGCGGGGGAGTGAGGTCATTCGAGGACACACATCGAAACGGTGCGGGCGGGAACGAACGCTAGCGGCCCGGCGTCCTTCCCGTTGTGACAAAATTCCCGGGATTGAGCCCGAGAACTCCTTCTTCGGCCCCGAAACCGGAAAGTTCGGGAAAGATTTGGATCGCGTGGGGAAAACCCCGGCTTATCCTGTCAGAGGTCGAGAGAGTAGAGCGTCCCCGTCGCCGCACCGCGGAGGTATGGCGCGGCGTGGCGCAGCACACCGTCGAGGGCGCGATCGCGCTCGCGCCGTTCGCACAGGAGATCGTTATGCGTTTGAACAAGAGTGTCGCCTTCGCCGCCGCCGCCTGCGTTGTGGCCGCCGGCTCTATCGCTTCCGCGGGTTCGCTCGGCACGCTGACCCGTGAAACGGTCGCGACCGGTTTCACTCGCCCCGTCCACATGGTTCCGCACCCCACGGTCGATGACGCGTTCCTCGTCGTCGAGCAGGGCGGCACGATCCGCGTTCTCCAGAACGGCGCCATCACCGGCACCTTCCTCACCGTCGCCGTTGGTTCGAGCGGCGGCGAGCGCGGCCTGTTCAGCATCGCCTTCGACCCCGACTTCACCGCCACCGGCCGCTTCTTCGTGAACCACACCAACTCGAGTGGCACGACCGTTATCGCGCGCTACACCGTCTCGACCACCAACCCGCTCGTCGCCGACTCGTCCAGCCGCACCGAGATCCTCACCATCGCGCAGCCCTTCTCGAACCACAACGGCGGCTGCATCGCCTTCGGCCCCGACGGCTACCTCTACATCGCCACCGGCGACGGCGGCGGCGCGGGCGACACGGGCAACCGCTCCCAGACCCCGACCACCCTCCTCGGCAAGATGCTCCGCATCGATGTCAGCGGCCCGGGCCTTTACAGCGTCCCCGCCGACAACCCCTTCCTCCCCGACAACAACCCGCCCGTCTCCAACGCGCTCCCCGAGATCTGGGCCTTCGGTCTGCGCAACCCCTGGAAGTTCACCTTCGATGATTTCGGCTACACCGCCACCAACGGCATGTTCATCGCCGATGTCGGCCAGGGCTCGCTCGAAGAGATCGACTACGAACCCGCTGGTCAGGGCGGCACGAACTGGGGCTGGCGCGTCCGCGAGGGCACGAACAACTACAACACCTCGCTCCCGCCCGCGTACACCCCGCTCACCGATCCGATCTACCAGTACGGTCGCTCGCTCGGTTTCTCGATCTCGGGCGGGTACGCCTATCGCGGCGACGCGATGTGCTCGTTCATCGGCCGCTACTTCTACGCCGACTACGGCACGGGCCGCATCTGGTCGTTCGAACTGACCGACGCCGGCCTCGCCGCCGACAACATCGACCACTCCAACGAGTTGTACCCCACCGGCCGGACCAACATCTCCGGCTTCGGTCGCGGCCACGACGGCGAGTTGTACCTGATCGAATGGTCGCTGGGCCGCATCAGCAAGATCGTCAGCGATGACTCCCCGGCCATCGGCGACATCAACCAGGACGGTCTGACCGACTTCGGCGACCTCAATGTGGTGCTCTCCGAGTACGGCACGACCTACGACTTCAAGGATCTGAACACCGTGCTGTCCGGCTTCGGCTCGGCGTGCAACGGCGACTGATCGCCCGGTCACCGCGAACCAACATCCGATAACCATCGCAGCGCCCCGCTCCCGAGCGGGGCGTTGTGCTTTTTTCGGGCGATCCTTCAGGCCGTCAGGCCGAGTGTCGATAACGAATGCGGGCATCGCCCGCCCTTGGCACGCATTGTGCGACAGTCGGTCCGAGCCCGCCGCCGAACGCCAGGAGTTCGTGAACCGGGATCGCGAAAGGACGAACCATGAAGATCGCCAGCGAGAACGCCGCCCTTGCCTTGTCCCAGACCAGTCCCTCGACGCAGGCCGCGCAGAAGCGTCGAGCGGCCGCTGACCTCGAGGTCAAGACCAAGATCGCCGCGAACGAGCGCGCCGTCACCGACACCGTGGAACTGAGCGAGACCAAGCCCCTCGCGCAGAAGTCGCTTGTCGATGCGCAGATTTCGGCGCCCGCCGCGCCGGTCGCCGAGAACAACGCCGCTTCCGACCCGCTCGCCGAACTGCTCAAGTCGTTCGGCCAGCGCACCGGAGACGCGGGCTTCAAGAGTGAACTCGATGTCAACGGCGACGGCGTGATCAACTTCGCCGATCTCAACGCGGCGATCGCGAAGGCCGGGGAACCTTCGGACACGCCGCAGACCGGCGGCCCGCTCCCTGTCGACCCCGATCCCCAGGCCGCGAATCCCGCCGCGCTCACCGATGAACCGGGCGACGCCGTCGTGAACGATGACGCCGACACCGAGGCGGGCGCGATCAACGAGGCGTCCGGCGCGACCGACGAGGGCGAAGGCCCGGCCTCGTTCACCGCGGCCGACATCGATCTCCTGCTCGGCTCGTTCGGCGCCCAGTCCGGGAGCGAGGGCTTCAACAGCCAGTACGATTTTGACAGCGACGGTGAGATCGGCTTCGGCGATCTGAACGAACTGCTCAACCGCGTCTCGAGCGACGCGAATCTCCAGCAGCAGTCGCTGCTCGATCAACTCACCGACCGCATCGGCGCCTCGACGGGCGACGAGCGGTTCAACCCCAGCCTCGACTTCGACAACGACGGCGTGATCAACTTCGGCGACCTGAACACGCTCCTGACCAACCTCGCGCAGAGCCGCTCCGCCAACGACTGACCATCCTCGCGCACCCGCGCGATTCCGAAACAAACGCCCGGCGTCCTTCGACGGCCGGGCGTTGTTCTTTTTTGGGCTCGGTTGTCGGTTGCCGCCGCGACGCGATCGGTGATCAGCGGTCGGGGACCTCGGCCTTGATGATGTCCACGCGCTTCGCGTCGATCAGCGGAAGCCCGAGCGAACTGTCGTCACGCGACTGGCCGACGACCACGCCGACGACCGTGTTCAGTTTGGCGGAAAGATCGAGTTCGGGCGACGGGGTGAGGTACGCGATCGTGCGGCCCGAATCGACGGCCTGCACGCGGAACAGCAGGGGGAGCCGCTGACCGTTGTAAACGAGGCTCGAACTCAGACGACCGACGAAGCGGTAGACCGGGTTCGCGTCGAGGGTCTGGACGCTCTCTTCGACGCGCACCGAGCCGACATCGGCCTCGGCGAGCGCGTCATTCATGCGCTGCATCGACTCCTGCAGGTCCGCGCGGAGGCGAAGCGCGGCGATGCGGCCGTTGGCCGCGGCGCGGATCGCGTCGGAGCCCGGCGCGTCGGGCAGCGTCTCGGTCAGCCGCTGGAACTCGTTGATGAGCGCGGTGTACTCCGCGCCCTCGGTGGGCTGGCGCATGACCTCTTCGAAACTGCGGTTGAGGTCCGGGTACGAGGCGACCGGCGCACGCGCGGGGGTCGAAGCAGTCTCCGGCTGGCCGCCCGCACGCATGGGCTGCGAGTTCACGACCGGCTCGGGACGCTGCTCGACCGGCGCATCGGCCGCCGGGGGCGGGAAGCGGTTAACGACGGTCGTGTCTTCGGCGGCGGGCTGCGCGGCCGGCTCGTCCTGTTCGATCTCCACGACCGCGTCGGCTTCCTCGTACACCGCCGAACCGTCGTCGGTGTTGTTCGCGATCGTCGTCGCGTCGGCGGTCTCGGCCACTTCTTCCGCGAGCGACTCGGCCGTCTTGGCCGCGACCGCTTCGGTCGGCGCGTCGTTAGTGACGGGCTGCGCCGGCGTCGTCGTGGTCGGCGCTGTGGTCTTCGCGGCCACGGCGGTGTCCTGAGGCGCGGCGAGGAACGCCTGCACCTCGTTCTCCGTCGCCATGCGCACGAGCGACTCGCTCACATAGCCGCGTGCGCCGCCCGGCGCAACGACCCGGTAGCCGGTGACCTCGCCCGTCGCGCTCGTGAGCGTCTCGACCTGCTGGAGCACGGTGTCGGCCGGGAGCGAGGTGTCGAGCAACTGGCGCCACGACTCGCTCACGCCGCCCGCCGGGTTGTTCGCCTGGAGTTTGCTCTCGCGGATCAGCGTGACGGTGTTCGCGCCGGGATCGAACTCGGCGTCGTTCGCTTTCACGATCGCGGCCATGCCCGCGGGGTACCCGACGCGCAGCCATCCGAACTCGTGGCCGTCCACGCGGAGCACCTGACCCGGGCTCACCTTGCCCACGGCGTACCAGACCTGGCCGGCGCCGCATCGCAGGTTGACATTCGACTCCTTCACGACGACGTAGTAAGGATCGACATCGGTGGACTGCGCCATCGCCGTTGTGGACGGGACGGCGAGCGCGATCATCGGCGCCGCAGCCCCCGCTGCCGTGAGCAGGGTCGAGGCGAGCATCCCGAGCGTCTTCTTCGAGCGATCCATTCCGGACTCCTCAAGCGTTGGCGTCGTCTTCGCGGACCGAACCGGGCCGGGCCCTCTCTCCATAGAGGGCGGTCGACGGTTCATGTTCATAAAGATACGCGATGCGCAAGGCCCGCGTTTCCGGCGCCTCCGGATTCCGCTTTGCCCCGGTGGGGGCCGGGGCCTATGTTCACCTCTCGCGTCGCCCGCGAGTGGGAGTCAGCATGCTCGACGCTCGAAATCGCCCTTCTTTGTCCGCGTCCGGCCTCGTGCTGGCCGCAGGGGCCGCCGGATTCGTCCTCACCGCCGCGCTCTCCGGGTGCGCTGAGACACCCTTCGAGGAGCAACGGGCGGAGTTGCTCGGCCGCCTGTCGGCCGCGGCCGAGGAGCGGGTCGAGGCCCCGTACATGAACAAAACGGTCGAAGTCCGCGAGACCACCGCGCGGCAGCAGACCAATCTCGGCTTCTCGCAGGAGCGGCTCGACGAACTCGATCAGATGGCCGGCGCCGCCTCGTACCGCGATATGCGTCCCGACATCGGCCCTGATCTGGTGGGTGACGCCGCCACAACCGTCCGCCTGTCGCTTGAAGACGCCATTTTCGTCGCCATCGAGAACAACCTCGACCTGCGAAGCGTGTCCTTCCGGCCAGCGATCTCTCAGGAGGCGCTGATCGCCGCCGACGCGGCGTTCGACTGGGTCTTCTTCACGGGCGTCGATTGGCAGAAACTCGACCAGCCCCAGTTGCTGCGCCTGATCAACAACACCCCGGTCGGCGCCATCGCGCAGGTCAACGAGCAGGCGGAATGGCTCACCGGAGTGCGCAAGCCGCTCCGCACGGGCGGCGAGTTCGACGCCTCGTTCCGGCTCACCTACCTGAACGACTCGACCCCGTTCACCAGTCTCTCGCCCGATCCGTCGCGGGCCGCGTCGCTGGACCTGGGGCTGAACCAGCCGCTGCTCCGCGGGTTCGGCCGCGACTTCAACGAGGCCGAGATCCGCCTCGCCGAGAACCAGACGCTCCGCGCCGCCGAGGAGACGCGCGCCCAACTCCTCACCCTCGTCCTCGATGTGCACCGCGAGTACTACCTGCTCAACCTCGCGATGGCGCGGCTGATGATCCAGCAGCGCCTCCTCGACCGCGGCATCGAGACCCGCGATGTGCTCGCCGGCCGCCTCGACTTCGATGTCCGCCCGGCCGAGTACTCCGACGCGCGGGCTCGCGTCGAAGCCCGCCGCGCGTCATTGATCCGCGCGCAGAAAACACTCCGCGAGCAGTCCGACCGCGTCAAGGCGCTCCTCGACAGCGAGCGGTTCCCCCTCGCCGACGAGACGCTCCTTGTCCCCTCGATGGACATGAGCACCATGCCCATCAGTTTCAGTCTGCTCGACGCGATCACCGACGCGCTGCAGACCAGGCCCGAACTGCAGGTCGCGCTGCTCAACATCGACGACGCCGCCGTCCGACAGAAGTTCGCCCAGAACGCGAAACTCCCGCTGCTCGACCTGAACCTCCGCGCGCAGTTCGGCGCGATCGACGACAGCACGGGCGATGTGCTCGACAACCTCATCGACAACGACTTCGTGAACTACATCGCGGGCATCCAGTTCGAGCAGCCCATCGGCAACCGCGGCCCCGAGGCGGCCTTCAGCCAGCGCCGGCTCGAGCGTCTGCAGAGCATCCTCGATTACGCCGCCGCCGTGCGCAACGCGGTGTTCGTGGTGAAAGACGCCCTGCGCAGCGTCGTCACGGATTATGCGCTCATCGAGCAGACCCGCGTCGCCCGCGTCGCCGCCGCCGAGAACCTCCGCACGCTGCTCGTCGAAGAACAGACCCTTCGCGGCCTCACGCCCGACTTCCTCAACCTGAAACTCAACAGGCAGGAGAGTCTCGCGCAGGCGGAACTCGAAGAGGCGATCGCCATCTTCGATTACAAGTTCTCGCTCGCTCAGTACTACGACTCCATCGGCGTCTCGCTCGATCGTCTGGGCATCACGCTCACCATCCCGACGACCAAGGAACTGCTCGACCGGGGCGTCCCGCTCGAAGAAGGCCCGAGCGCGAGTTGGAACGACCCGAACACACCGCGACCCGGGAGCGCGCCGGCGTCCGGCCGGTGAGCGATGCGCGACGGGCCTGACCAAGCCGCGATCGAACACGCGGTCTCGCTCCTGCGCGACGGTCGGCTCGTTTCCTTCCCGACGGAAACGGTCTACGGGCTCGGCGCCGACGCGCTGAATCCCGACGCGGTTCGTGCGGTGTTCCGCCTGAAAGGGCGTCCTTCGACCAATCCGCTCATTGTGCATCTCGCCGACGCCGAAGCAGCGTCGGAAGTGTGCGGGTCGTGGCCCCGCGCCGCGGCGATTCTCGCCGAGCGTTTCTGGCCCGGACCGCTGACGATCGTCGTGCCCAAAGGCCAGAGTGTTCCCGACGAGGTCGTCGCGGGCGGCGAGACGGTCGCGTTGCGTTGTCCGGACCACCCCGTCGCCCTCGCGCTGCTCCGCGCGTTCGGGGGCCCGCTCGTCGGCCCGAGCGCGAATCCATCGGGAAGGGTCAGCCCGACGACCGCCGCGCATGTGCGCGACGCGTTCGACGAATCGGAGGTCTTCGTGCTCGAGGGCGGGCCGTGCCGTGTCGGCATCGAGTCGACGGTGGTTTCGGTCATCAGCGATCGCGCGCGTGTGTTGCGCGCCGGCGCAATCGGCGCCGACGCCATCGCGCAGGCCTTGGGCGAACCCGTCGACGATGACGCCGCGGCCCGCGAACGCGCCGGGACGGCCCTGCCATCGCCCGGGCGGTTCGCGTCGCACTACGCGCCGCGCGCGCCGGCCTCGCTGCTCGATCGCGAGGAACTGCTCTCGGAACTCGATCGCGCGAAGATTTCCGCGGAGCATCGGTGCGCCGCGATCGTTCTTTCCCCCGTGGATATCGAGTCGGTCGATGGGCTGAGCGAGATCCTCATGCCCGCGGACGCCGACGCGTACGCGCAGCGCCTCTACGCGGCCCTGCACGAGGCGGACGAACGCTCGCCCGAGCGGATACTCATCGAAGCGCCGCGAGGCGTCGGCTCGATGTGGGACGCGATCCGCGACCGCCTCCGCCGCGCGTGCGCGGACAACGCCTGAATCAACGCGGGCGTGTGAGCCGATTCACCCGAGTTCGATCCTGCGTCTCGACGAAGACTTCGTCGGCCTCGCGCATGAACAGCCCGTGGCCGAGCACCCCGTCGATCATCGCGAGCGATTCGTTGAGCGCCTCGAGGTCGGTGTTCTCCGGGATCGGCGCGTCGATCACGACAAAGCCGTTGTCGGTGTGGTAGATCTCGCCGTCCTCGCGGCGGCGCAATGGGCCTTCGAGCCCGAGCGCCTTGAGATGAACGCGCACGCTCGCGAGCGCGAACGGCAGCACCTCGATGGGCAGGTCGAAGCGGTCGCCGATGTGCCGGACGAGTTTGCTGTCGTCGATGAGGTACACGCACTTCGCGCTCGCGTGCGCAACGATCTTCTCGCGGGTCATCGCTCCGCCGCGGCCCTTGAGCATCGCCAGGTCGGGCGCGACCTCGTCCGCTCCGTCGAAGAGGTAATCGACGCGCTCCACCTCCGCGAACGGGAGGACGGTGAGCCCGAGTTCGCGCGCCAGCGAGCCGCTGGCCTCGCTGGTGGCGACACACTCGACTTTGAGCGCGTCCTGGTTCACGCGTTCGGCGAGCGCGTGGATGCCGCGCGTCGCGGCGCGACCCGTGCCCAGCCCGACGATCATGCCGTTGCTGATGGGTTCGACGGCCAGGCGCGCGAGTTGGTCGGGTGCGTTCATGCCGCGATGCTACCGCGCCCGGGTCGCGTGGAGGGCGACGGCGAGCGCGGCGGCGACATTGATCGAATCCGCGCCGGGCGCCATGGGGATCGAGACCCGCGCATCGGAAGCGCGCATCGACCGCTCGGAGAGCCCCGGACCCTCGCTGCCCAGCAGGAGCGCGAGACGCCGATCGGGCTCGAGCGTCTGCGCGAACGCCGAGATGTCGGCGGCGTCGTCGGCGGGAGTCAGGGCGGCCACCGTGAATCCCCGCTCGCGGAGCGAACTCAGGGCCGCGTCGGGCCAGTCACAAGCGGCGAAACGGCCGAAGGGCAGACGCAGGATGTGGCCCATCGAGGTGCGCACGGACTTGCGGTAGAGCGGGTCGCCGCAGGATGGGGAGAGCAGCACCGCGCTCGCGCCGAATCCCGCCGCGTTGCGGAACACCGACCCGATGTTGTCGTGATCGACGAGGTTTTCGAGGATGACGATCGTCGCTGCGCCGCGTCCGCGCTGTGCGATCGTGTCCAGCACGGTGGTCGCGCTCGGCTCGTCGCCGCGCTCGCCCAGGACGAGCACGCCCTGATGGAAGCGGAAGCCGATGATGGACTCGATGATCTCGGGCGAGGCGACGAACACCGGGGCCGCGGTCTCGCGATCGGCGTCGGCGATGCGTGCAAGCGCGTCGTCCAGCCGTCGTTCGTCGACGAGCATCGAGCGGATCTGGTAGCGGGCGTCGGTGGCGAGGAGCCGTTCAAGCACGAGCATGCCCTCGCCCAGGAAGAGCCCGGAGCGTTTCAGGGCGTCGCCGTCGCGGGTCTCGCGGAAGGGCGACAGACGGGGGTCGTCGGGATGCTCGACGCGGACGATGCTGGGCACGCGGGCGTTCTAGCATGCCTGCGATGAAGACTTCCACCCGAATCGTGCCCTCCGCCGTGATTCTGGCCGCGGCAGCGTTGCTCCTCGGGGCGTGCAGGCCCGAGCGGACCGGGACCACGGACGCGCCCGCCGAGACGGCCCCGGCCAAGGCCGACATGGCGCCAGCCCCGGCGGCGTCGGACGCTCCCGGGATGAGCATTTCGGCCACGCAGGGCTCGGACGATCTGGATCCGGACGCTCCTTCTTTCACCGTCGCGGGGCTGGAGTTCACGCGGCCCGAGGGCTGGTCGCTGGTGAGCCCGGGCCCGATGCGCGCCGCCGAACTCAAGAACGGCGCAATGCCTGAGGGCGCGATCGTGTTCACGCACTTCGGCGAGCGCGGCGCCGGCGCCGTCGCCGACAACCTCACACGCTGGGCACGCCAGGTCGTGGACGAGCGCGGCCAGCCCACGCTCCCTGATGTGACCGAGGCCGACGGCGGCGGCCGCAAGATCACCTTCGCGCGCTACGAAGGAACCTACATGTCGGGAACGCCCGGCCAGGCGCCGACGCCCATGCCCGGAACGCTCCTCATCGGCGCGATCATCGAGGGCGGCCCGAACGGGCCCGTGTACATGCGCGCGTTCGGCCCGAGCGACGCGATGGCCGGCCAGGTCGAGGCGATCTTCAACATGCTCCTGACCAGCCCGACCGAGACCGCGCAGTGACGAATCAGGCGACGCCCGATCGCTACGACCTGTACGAGGCGGCGGCGCAATCGCCCGAGCAGGAAGCACGCTTCCTGCACGCCGTGCACGGCGGCTCGCCGCGCGTGCTCGGGGAAGACTTCTGCGGCAGCGGCGCGATCTGCCGCTCGTGGCTCGACATCGATCCGTCCCATCGCGCGGTGTGCGTGGACAACGATCCCGGCGCGCTGGGCGCCCTGCGCGAGCGCGCCACGCCCGAGCAGATCGAGCGCTTGACGATCATCCAGAGCGATGTGCTCGACGCGGCCGAACCCGTCGATGCGCTGTGCGCGCTCAACTTCCCGGTCGGGTACTGGCACACGAGGGCGGACCTGGTGAAGTACCTCCGCCGCGCACGCGAGCGGCTGAACGCGGGCGGCGTCTTCGTGTGCGATATCTACGGCGGCGCAAACGCGTTCCTGTGCGGCGATTCCGACGAAGAACTGCGCGGCGGCGTTCGCTACACCTGGGAGCAGCGGTTCGCCGACCCGACCACCGGACGCGTGATCAACGCGATGCACTTCGCGCTCCCCGAAGGAGGCGAACTCCGCGACGCGTTCGTCTACGAGTGGCGGCTCTGGTCGATCCCCGAACTCCGCGACGCGATGTCAGAGGCCGGATTCGCGAGCACGGAGGTCCACGATCGGCTGGGCGACGCGATCGACGGCGACGGGAACCTGATGGTCAGGCCCGTCCGTGGGGAGGAACTCGACGATACCTTCGTGGTGTACATCGTCGCGCGGAAGTGACGCGCGGCCCGTCGTCGCCTGCCCATGCACACTCTTGCGCTGACATTCCTCGACCCGCTCACCGGCCTTGTCGTCGCGGGTGTGGCCGTGCCGGCGCTCCTCTTGTTGTACTTCCTGAAACTGCGCAGGCGTCCGGTGCGCGTGACGGCGTCATTCCTGTGGCAGCAGGCGGCGGAAGACCTGCAGGTCAACACGCCGTTCCGCTGGCTCCGCGTGTCGCTGGTGCTCCTGCTCCAGTTGCTCGCGTTGTTGTTGCTCTGCGCGGCGATCGCGCGGCCCGCGATGAACGACCTCCCCCCAGCGAGCGGGCGCGTCATCATGCTCCTCGACGCCAGCGCGTCCATGCGCGCGTCGGACGCCCCGGGCGGCGGCACGCGGTTCGCCGAGGCGAAGCGCCGCGCCGTGGAGTTTGTGGAGTCGCTCGAACTCGGCGGCGCCGACGCGGCCGAGCGGACCGAGGCGATGGTGATCCTCTTCGCGCACGAGCCGCGCGTGCTCGCGAACTTCACGACGGATCGCGCGGAACTGCTCGGCGCGATCTCGCGGGCCGAGCCGACCGATCAGCCGGGAGACCTTGCGGCGGCGCTCGAACTGGTCGACGCGTTCGCGCGGGCGCCGGCGGAGGGAGAAGAGGCGCGGCCGCCGCTTCTTGCGATGTTCACCGACGGAGGTGTGGCAAACCCTTCGGCGCCGTACACGGTCGCGGCGAGCGAGATCCGGTTCGTCCGCGTCGGGCCTTCGCCGACGGACGCGAAAGGGAACCTCGGTGTTTCCGCGCTGAGCGTCCGGCGCGACGACGCGGACCCGGCCAAGATCCGCATCTTTGCGCGACTCGTGAACGCGTCGAATGATCCCGTCACGGTCGCGCCGGCGCTCGAGATCGATGGGCAGGCACGCCGCGCCGAGCGCGTGACGGTTCCGGGCGCGACGGAGGAGGGCGCGGGCGAGACGGCGCTCGCGTTCGAGACCCCGGCGCCGGATCGCGCGATCGTGACGCTCCGCGTGCCCAACGGCGGCGCCCTCGCGAGCGACGACGCCGCGTCGCTGGTGATCGACCCGCCGGGCGGCGTCTCGGTCACGATCGTCGCGCCGGTCGGGACCGTCCCCGGGCGTGCCGCGCCCGACATGTTCCTGCGCGAAGCGCTGGACGCGCTGCGCCCCCGGGTCGTGCGCACGATGACGCTCGCGCAGCACGATGAGGCGGTCCGCTCGGGTGATCGATCACCCGGTTCGCTCCTCGCGTCGGATCTGATCGTCTACGACCGCGTCGAGCCATCGACGCTCCTGCCTATCCCCACGCTCTCGTTCGGCGCAGGCTTGCCCATCGAAGGTCTTCGAGTCGCTCCGGGCGCTGAGCCATCAAGGCCGACGCGCTTCCTGTCGTGGAGGCGCACGGATCCCTTGCTTCGCTCTGTCTCGCTGGGCGAGACGCTTGTCGCGCGCCCGATGAGGATGTCCCTCCCCGAACTCGGCGCGGGGGGCGTGTCGAGCGTCGAGCCCCTGGCGTTCGGCGACGGGGGGCCTCTGATCGCGTCGATGACAGTGGGTGGCGTGCCGCACGCGGTGGTCGCGTTCGATCTGTCCCAGAGCACATGGCCCTTGGATGTCGGTTTCGCGGTGTTCATGGCGAACGCGGTGGAGACGCTGGCGCCGCGCGCCGCGATGGTCGCCGGCCGATCGTTCACGACGCGCGAAGCGATGGTGGTGACACCCGCGCCGGGCGCCGAGCGGGTGATCGCGGAAGGCCCGACGACGCTCGAAACGCGCGTGAGCGACCCGAGCGCGGCGGGCGTCGTATCGCTGGGCGTGCCGCCTTTCGTGGGCGTGTATTCGGTGCGCGGCGTCGTCGACGCCGATGCCGTCGCGCCGGTGAACCTCGTCGACGCCGCCGAATCGGCGATCCGCACGAGCGACACGCTCCCGATCGCGACGCGCGCCGGGGCGTCGGCGGCGGCAGGGGAGGCGGCCCCACGCGAGGTGTGGCACTGGTTCGTGCTCGCGGCGGTGGGCCTGCTCGTGCTCGAATGGCTGCTCTTCGCGTGGCGGATGCGGCTGTGATCGGGTAGCGTCCGCACCCATGCGAACTCTTCCCGCCGCTGTTGTCGTTGCTCTGGCCTGTGGCTCCGTCGCTTTCGCGCAAGACGCCGTGCGCGGCGAGACGCCGCCCGAACAGCCACCAGTGCAAGCGCCGGTCGGCCCCGCGACGGTGCTGGACCAGATCTCCGTGCCGCGCGACTTCTGGCAGGTGACGGTCGGCGGTTCGTGGATGTTCGGCGCCGACGGCAAGCAGTCGGGGGACTTCGACCTCGGGTTCTTCGAGGCGGACATCGCGTACAACACCTCGCTCAACGACGATCTGCGGCTTCGCCTGTCGTTCAACACCCAGCAGTCGTACTACGACTTCAACGATGTGACGACGATCATGCCCGGCACGGACGATCCGTGGGATCACCTGCAGGCCTACCGGCTGGGCGGCGTGTTGCTCGGGCGCATCGACGAGCGGTGGTCCTGGTTCGGCGGCGTGCAGGTCCGCTCGGCGTTCGAGTCCGGCGCAGACCTGGGCGACTCGCTCGAACTGCGCGGCACGGGCGGCGCCGAGTACATCGTCAACGAGGACCTGAAGTTCACTTTCGGCGTCGCGGCGACGGCGCGTCTCGAGGACGATGTCTGGGTGATCCCGCTCATCGGCGTCGAGTGGGACATCAACGAGAAGACGCGGCTCGCGACGCAGGGGCTCGGTCTGATCCTGTCGTACGAGGTGATCGAGCACTGGAGTCTGGGCGTCTACGGCGCGTACGAGTACCGCGACTGGCGCCTCGACGATTCGCGGAGCGTCAACCCCGGCGGCGTCGCACGCGAGGAGCGGCTGCTGCTCGGCCTCGAACTGCGCAATCGGCCCTCGAACCGGTTTGAACTCGCGTTTCAGGGCGGCGTGGTCGCTTGGCAGAAACTCGAAGCGCTCGACGACGGGGGCGACGATGTGGGCAAGCAGGAATTCGATCCTGCGCCGTTCGTCGGCGTGCGCGTGATCGTCCGTTTCTGAGTCGGAGTCCGCTCAGGCCGCGGCGGTGAGCGAGGCGGGCTGCGTGACCGTTTCGACGCGATCGGGATCGATCCCGTCGGGCGCCAGCACATGCCGCTCGGTCATGCGACGCCAGCGCTGCGCGGTCTGATTGGCGAAGATCGGCGCGCTGTCGCTGACGACCACGGCGTCGTAATCTTCTTGCAGGGCCTGGTCGTTGGTGAGGACGGGGATGCCGTCGCACCAGCGGACGCCCGCGCGGGCGAAACGGTTGTCCGCAATGGCCGCGACGCGGAGCCCGGCCCAGCGTGCGGCCTGGGTGTACATGGGGATGTTCTTCCCGAGCGAGGCGAACAGCACGCGCTGGGCGCCGGCGATCTGCAGGGCGCGCAGGGCGGGGGCCACGGTCGTGAGGGAGAACAGGTCCTCGAAGGCGCACATGGGGAGGGTCTGGCGTGCGCGGATCGTCGCCGCGGTGTGTCCGGCGAGGATGCCCCGTCGCGCGGCGAGCCCGGCGTGGCCCGCGTCGCCCAGCGCGATGTAGCGCTTCGACCAGTTGCGCACATACTGGGCGCGCCACTCGCTGGGCAGGTACCTGATCGCCTGCGCGATGTTGTTTCGCGCGTCGAGGAAGAGCGTCCGTGCGGGGCGGCGTCCCGAGGCGTGCTTGCGATGGATCGCGGGGAGGTCATGGAACACCTCGCACGCCCAGCCGGCGGACGCGAGGCGGTAGACGATGTCGTACTCCTCGGCCTGCATGAACAGGCGGCGGTCGTACCCGCCCGCGGCGAGGAGGGCCTCGCGGCGGAACGCGACGGCGGCGCCGACGAACACGCGGGGGAGCGCGGCGCATTCCCACGCGCCGCTCGGAAGCCGCACGCCGAACCCGGCGCAGGCCAGCGAGGGGCGTGCGCACATGCGGCGGAGCATCTCGGCCCAGACGCGCGGCGAGGCGGGGGCGCAGTCGTCGTCGAGGGCGATCACCAGATCGTTGGAAGCACGCTCGAGGGCGAGTTGCTTGGCGGTCGGCCCGAGGTTGCGCTCGAGGCGGATCACCTGCGCGTCGGGTCGGGCGTCGCGGATCGCGCTTTGGGTAAGGTCCGTCGAGGCGTTATCGACGACAAGGACCTCGGCGTCCGCGGGGATGGCGCGCAGCGTCTCGCGCAGGGCTGCCGCGCGATTCCGCGTCGCGATGATCACACTGAATGGTCCCATGTGCCTGAACTCCGGTTCAGCCATCGACCGAAACGGGTCGATAACTCCACCGTGAATCACGCGCCGAAGGTCATTTCCATTCCAGAGGCCGCCACGAGGGTCCGAGAGGCCCAGCGTGGGGGCGGCAGCGTCGTGCTGTGCCACGGGTGTTTCGACATCGTCCACCCGGGCCACCTGAGGCACTTGCTCTGGGCCCGTCAGCAGGGCGACCTGCTGGTAGTGTCGGTGTCGGCGGACGCGGTGATCGACAAGGGGCTCGGTCGGCCGCTCGTGCCCGAGCGATTGCGCGCGGAGAACCTCGCCGCGCTCGAGTGCGTGGACATGGTTGTCGTGTCCCCCACGCCGACGGCGGTGGAGACGCTCCAGGCGATCAAGCCCGACCGGTATGTGAAGGGCGCCGAATACCGCGAGTCGCACGATTCGCGCGTCGCCGCCGAGCGCGATGTGGTGCACTCCTACGGCGGGAAGGTGCTCTTCTCGTCGGGCGATGTGGTGTACTCATCGACGCGGCTGATCTCGACGCGTGCGCGCGAGTGGGCGCTCAACGCGGACCGCGTCGCGGGATACGCGCAGCGTCACCACCAGACCGAACGCGGCCTGCGGAAACTCATGAGCCACGCGGCGGGGCTGAAGTGCCTCGTTGTGGGCGACACGATCGTCGACGAGTACATGCATTGCGATCCGACCCACATCGCGGGCGAATCCCCCATGATGAACGCGACGCTCGTGGGCAAAGAACGCTTCATGGGGGGCGCGGCGATCATCGCGCAGCATCTCCGGGGGCTCGGCGCGCAGGTCACGCTCGCGACGCCCGTCGGCCGCGGTGAAGTCAGCGCTGAACTGATGCGTCTGTGCGATGACCACGGCGTCGAGGTGATCCCGCTCCGTCACGAGGGCCGCCTGCCGCGCAAGCGCCGGTACCTCGCGAAGAACCAGAAACTGCTGAAACTGGACGATCCACCGCCGCCCGCGTTCTCGCGTCACGCGACGGACGAGTTCGTGCGTTCGATCGACGCGGACGCGAAGGCGTGGGATGTGGCCGCGTTGATCGACTTCGGGTACGGCGCCCTGGCGCAGGACACGCTCGCGCGGCTCATCCAGATGCTCCGGCCGCGCACGCGGGTGATGCTCGGGGACACATCGGGCCCCCGCGCGAATCTGATGGCGCTCAAGGGGTGCGATGTGCTCATGCCCACCGAGTCGGAGTTGCGTCACGCGTTGCAGAACCAGACCGAGGGCGTGGCGACGCTGGCGGGCTCGATCGCCGCGCGGGCGAACGCGAAGCATGTGCTGGTGAAACTGGGCGAGGACGGCGCCGTCGCGTTCGACGCGACGCGCAAGGACGCGTCGGGGCGCATGCTGAACGACTTCCTCCCGAGTTTCGCGCAGCGCGCGGTCGACCCGCTGGGCTGCGGCGACGCGATGCTGAGCGTGGTGGGCCTGACCCTCGCAGCGGGCGGCGGGCTGTTCGACGCGCTGCTGCTGGGTTCGATCGGCGCCGCGATCGAGGCGGAGGCGCACGGGAACCGCGCGCTGGTGCTCGAGCCGCTGCTCCACCGGATCAGCGAGGAGTTCGCGCAGATCGCGCAGGCCTCGCCGCGGGTGGCTGACGATGGCGCGCACGCGGTGGCGTGATTTCTGTCAGAGCCGCGCTCGGAAGAACGCGGTGAGATGGAGTAGCCCTCACCCTGCCCTCTCCCATTCGGCTGCGCCGAACAGGAGAGGGTGCAGAGGAGGAAGAACAAGAACGACCGCGCCCCCTCCCCGGCCCTCCCCCATCTTCGATAGGGGAGGGAGCAGAAAATAAAACACGGGCTGAGCGTGCGCTCAACCCGTGTGGTGAGTGTTCTGTTGTGGCCCCTCACCCGATCGCTACGCGATCACCCTCTCCCCTGAGGGGAGAGGGACTGAAGGGAGATGATCGCTTACGCCATCGCCTTGCCGGCGTTGGCCTTGGCGAACTTCTCCATGAACCCGACGAACGCCTTGACGCCCTCGGGCGGGAAGGCGTTGTAGATCGAGGCGCGCATGCCGCCCGTGTTGCGGTGGCCCTTGAGCCCGTCGAAGCCCTCCGCGGCCGCCTCCTTGATGAACTTCTTGTCGAGTTCGGCGGTGGGCAGGCGGAAGGTGACATTCATGAGCGACCGCGACGCCTTCTCGGCGTGGGGGATGAAGAAGTCCTGCGCGTCGAGGAAGTCGTAGAGGGGCTTGGCCTTGGCCTCGTTGCGCGTCTTCATGCCGCTGGCGCCGCCCATCTCCTTGACCCACTTGAGGATCTCGCCGACGGCGTAGATGGGGAAGACGGGGGGCGTGTTGGGGCGGCTGTCGTTGTTGGCGAACTCGCGGTACTGGAGCAGTGAGGCGATGTCCTTGGCGCCGCTCTCGACGAAGTCCTTGCGCGCGATGACGATCGTCGTGCCCGAGGGGCCCAGGTTCTTCTGCGCGCCGGCGTAGATCAGGTGGTACTTGGTGACATCGATCGGCCGCGAGAGGAAGTTGCTCGACATGTCGCAGACGATCGGGACGCCCGCGGGAGACTCGGGGATGCGGTCCCACTCCGTGCCGTAAATGGTGTTGTTGGAGCAATAGTGCATGTAGGCGGCGTCGCTCGTGAACTTGAGCGCGCTCTTGGGCGGGATGTAGGAGTGGTTCTTGTCCTCGCTCGAACCGGCGAGGTGGATGTTGGCGAGGGACTTGGCCTCGACATAGGCCTTGTTGGCCCAGACGCCGGTATCGATGTAGTCGGCGGTCTTCCCCTTGGGGATGAAGTTCATGGGGAGCAGGTGGAACTGCGCGCTGGCGCCGCCCGTGAGGAACATGACATCGTACGAGTCGGGGATGCCGACCAGTTCGCGGAGCAGCGCCTGGGTGTTCTCGAAGATGCGGTCGACGACGGGCCCACGGTGAGAGTGCTCGCAGATGCCGATGCCGGTGGAGTCGATGTCCCACACATCACGCTGGATGCGCTTGACGACGGTCTCGGGCATCGTGCCGGGGCCTGCGGAGAAGTTGAAGGTCTTGCGCTCTTGCATGGCTCTCGTTTCCTCGTTGCGATCGTGCGGCGTGAAGTGTGCTGGTGTGTATCAGACGGCGGCGGGGCGGGGCTTGGGGGAGTTCACCGTGTTCGGGGGCGTGCCCGTCTTCTTGAACTCTTGAACGATGCGCACCGCCTCGGTGGCGATGGCGTCCTGGGCCTGATCGGTGGACGCGCCGACATGGTGCGTGCCGAAGACTCCCGGCTGCTTGAGAAGGTCGTTGGTGAACTCGCCGACGCCGCTTCCGGGCTCGTTCTCGTAGACATCGAGGGCGCAGCGCACGCCCTTGGTCTTGACGGCGTCGAGCAGCGCTGCTTCGTCGACGACGCTCCCCCGGCTGGTGTTGGCGAAGATCGCGCCGGGCTTGAGCGCGGCGCAGAACGCGGCGTTCACAAGATGCTTGGTGTCGGCGTTGGCGGCGATGTTCACGCTGACGATGTCACTCTGCTTCGCGACATCGACGGGCGACGCGGCGCGGGTGATGCCGAGGTCCTTCGCCTGCGCGTCGGTCAGCGAGCGCGACCAGGCGACGACCTGCATGCCGAAGGCCTTGCCGACGGCGGCGACTTCCTTGCCGATGGAGCCGAGCCCGACGATGCCGAGCGTGCGGCCGCGGAGCCCTCGGGCCTTGCTGTATTCCTTCTTGTTCCACTTGCCGTCGCGGAGTTCTGCGACCTGATCGGGGACGCGGCGGTCGGCGGAGAGGATGAGGGCCCAGGTGAGTTCGGCGACCGCGGAGGAGTTCATCCCCGGGCAGTTGGCGACGAACACGCCGTGGGAAGTGGCGGCGTCGAGGTCGATGTTGTCGACGCCCGCGCCGGCGCGGATGACCAGGCGGAGCGAGTCTGCCTTGTCGAAGGCGGGGGCCTTCACCTTGGTGGAGCGGACGATAAGGATGTCCGGCGCGTGCTCGGCGAGCAGTTCGGGGAGGGTTTCCGCGGTGGCGTCCGGGTTGGAGACGACCTCGAGGCCCATGGCCTGAAGGGCGTCGATGCCCGACTTCTCGAACTTGTCAGCGATCAGCGCCTTCATCGTCTCTCCTCGTGGTACTGGCCCCGCGTGGGGCTGGTTTGCTCGAAGGACCGAGATCGGTCAATCAAGCATATGAGCGAGGAGGCCCGGGCGGATTTTCGGCTCGAAACAAGTGCTCTTGGGGGGCATGGTCAGCCCGGCATCGGCGACGGCGGCCATCTGCTCGAAGGTCGTCGGGTGGAGCACGAAGGCGACGGCGGCCTCGCCCGAATCGAGCATCCGGTTCACCTCGTCGAGGGCGTCGGCGCCGCCGACGGTGTTGAGCCGCGGGTCAGAGCGGGGGTCGGTCACGCCGAGGATCGGTCCGAGGACGAGGTCGTTGAGCAGGGATACATCGAGTTGGCGGTCCGGGGAGGCGCGGTCGATGAGGTCGGGGCGGAAGGTTGCGCGGCGCCATTGAGGGTCGCCCGCGAAGCGGATGCTCATCCCGCCCACGGCGGTCTGGGGGGAATCGGCGCTCTCGATGGACGCGATCTCCGAGAGTCGGTCGAGGAACCGCTCGGGCGTGAGGTCGCCCAGATCGGTCACGGCGCGGTGGAAGGGAAGGATTTTGAGTTGGTTGGAGGGGAAGAGCGCGACGAGGTAGCGGTCGAACTCGTGGGCGCCGCGGGTCTCGATGCCGCGTTCGGCGCGGAACTGCTCGGAGACGCGTGAGGCGGCGGCGGATCGATGGTGGCCGTCGGCGATGTAGAGGGCTTCGTGGCGGGCGAAGGCGTCGACGAAGGGGGATTCGTCGTCGATTCGCCAGACTTCGTGGTGGATGGAGTCCTCGAACTCGTAGAGCGGCTCGCCGCGGGTGGCTTCGTCGAGGAGGTCGATGATGCGCCGGTCTTCCTCGAAGGCGAGCAGGACCGGCGCGGTGTGGGCGTTCACGGCGTGGAGGAATGCGACATGGGCTTCTTCCTTGGCCGCGCGGGTCTTCTCGTGCTTCTTGATCCGTCCCTCGTCGTATTCCTGCAGGGAGACGCAGCAGAGCAGGCCGGTCTGGGTGTGGGGTTCGCCCGCGACGGTTCCCGACTGGCGATAGACGAAGACGCGCGGGCGGTCGCCGTGGACGAACACGCCCTCGTCGAGGAACCGGTTCCAGGCCCGCTTGGCCTGCTCGGGCACGCGGGGGTCTGGGTTGGCCAGGGGTTCGGGGACATCCGCCTCGGCGTGGCAGACATGAAGGAAGGAGACCGGGTTGTCGCGGGAGAGCGCGATGGCCTCGTCCCGGGTCTCGACATCCCGGCGCAGGCCGACGACTTTGCCGACGATCTCCGGGGCGGGTCGGACGGCCAGAAATGGAAAGATCTGAGGCATCTGGTGTTCCAGCGGGCGTCACCCGGGCGGTCGCAACGGGGGGACCGTTCGGGGCACATCCGGTGGGCGTGCGAGTGGGGGAGCGGGCTCGGACGGGCAGAGCGTATCGGGCTCGGGGCCCTACCGCCCGATCCGGCCCGCGGATTGAGGTTCTCGGGCGTTGCCCGGCTCGCGGCGGGAGGCATTGTTGGGCCGACGAATTCGCGCCCATTCCACCGGGAACCGGGCGTTCCCCGGCGCGTCGTACAGGTTTCGACTTCGCGATCTCGATGAGGAGACAGTGCGTGATGAAACGGTCTACCAAGCGTTCTTCGGCCCGCCCCGCGGGACTGGTCTGGTCGGCGGCCCTTGCTGGCGCCCTCGCGATGGGCGCCCCGGCGCTCGCGCAACTCGGCGGCGGGAAGAAGCCCGAAACTCAGCCGGCCCAGCCCGCTGCGCCCGTCGCCCAGGACGGGATCAAGGTCGCGCCCCGCGCGAGCAACCCCAATGTCGAACCCGTCCGCCGCTCGTCGCCCCCGCTGAGCGCCGAGCCCGCGCGCATCGACATGGGTGTTATGAAGCCCGGCGCGAAAATCGCCGGCGCCGTCACCATCACCAACACGGGCGATGAGACGCTCAAGATCGCGCGTGTGAACTCGTCGTGCTCGTGCACGGTCGCCGACCTCCCCAAGCGTGAACTCGCGCCGGGCGAGAGCGTTGAACTCTCCGCCACGCTCGAAGCGGGCAACTACATCGGCGCGATGCAGCGCCAGGTCCGCGTGTATGTCGAGGGTTACGCCGCGCCGTACGAGGTCTGGGTCGTCGCCGATGTCTCGTACGATGTGAAGGCCGACCCGGTCTACATCGGCGCCTTCCAGGGCGACTCGGGCGAGGTGAAAGTCACCGAAGTCAACGGCGACGCCTTCCGCATCCTCTCGATCAACAGCAACGCGCCGACCTTCAAGGATTTCGATCCGGCGAACGACGCTCTTTCCAACGAGTACACCCTCACCTGGTCCACCAAGGGCGTCGATCCCAAGGACCTCCCGTACTGGTGGGTGATCGAGACCGACCACCCCGACGCGCCGGTCGTTGACCTCCGCGTGCTGCACCCGGCCGTCATGCCGCGCGTCGATCCGCGCCGCGCCTGGCAACTCGCCGAGGACCGCGCGCTGATCGGCTACCTCGAGCCCGGTGAGGTGAAGAACATCACCATCGAACTGAAAGAGCGCCGCCGCGCGCAAGAGGAACTCCCGCTCCCCGAGGTCTCGACCAAGCACGACAACATGAAGGTTGAGGTCGTCAAACTCGAGAAGAACGGCGAGGGCTACACCCTCGAACTCGCGCTCTCGGGCAGCGCCCCCGCGGACGGCAAGACCCTCATCGTCGAGCCCATCACCATCGAGTGGCGCGACACCGAAGAGACCTTCTGGGTCTTCGGGCGCCTCACGAAGCGTCCGGACGGCGGCCACGCGCGCGCCGACTGATCCCGAATCATCGATCGATCGCATGCCGGCGCTAGGGAGACCCAGCGCCGGTATTTTTCTTCCCACGCCCACGCCGCCACGAGAGCACACCGCATGACCGACGCCCGAGCGAAGGCCCAGCCGCAGCCGTCGAGCCAGACGAAGAAGGGCGTGACGATCGTCGCCGCCCTCGCCGTCACGGCGTTCCTCGGACTGGGTGTGTACGGCAAGTTGCTCACGACCAAGCCCGTCGATCAGATCGAGCCCATCCCGGGTGAATACCAAGCGGTCTTCGAGGCCGTCGTCGGGCTGGCGCTGCTCGCGCTGCACCGCTGGGGCGTGATGTGGGCGTTCGTCGCGCTGCTCTTCAGCGGGTTCAGCGGCGTCACGCTCCACCGGCTGCTCATCGACGCCGAATCGTGCGGCTGCTTCGGGGGATTGAAGATCCCGCCTGAGATCACGCTCTCGCTCGACGCCGCCGTCGTGTTCATGAGCGCGTGGCTCGCCCGCGCGTGGGGGCTGCGCCCGTGGGGCTTCGCGCTCACGGCGAGCATGATCCCGACGCTCATGATCGCCGGCGCGGTGTACAGCAAGAACGCGACTCCCGACGCCGACGCCGAACTGGACGACATCTTCAGCGCGCCCCCGCCGCCGCAGCAGACTCCCGTCACGCCGGCTGAAGGCGACGCCGCGCCGGTTGAGACGAAACCCGCGGAAGACCTCGGCGCCGCCGTCGAGACCGGCAAGGTCACCGCGCGCGACGCGCTCCTGCGCATCCCCGCCGCGTTCGATCGCGGCGCGTTCGGTGAGACGGCCAAGCCCGCGTGGTTCGACGACCTGCGCAAGGCCAGCGACCCGAACGCGTCGCTCCCGTGGCTCATCTATGTCTACAACCGCAATTGCGACATCTGCCAGGAGCACCTGCCCGAGTGGAACGACGCGCGGCAGATCTACGAGGAAGACTCCGCGAACGGCAACGCCGCGATGGGCGTGCTGCTGATCGAGTGGGAGGATCTCATCCCGCTCAAGATCCCGACCTACACATGGGGCGCGCACACGCCCATCACATTGCTCGTGGATGACGGCAAGATCGTGCGCGATTGGCGCGGCGAGTCCCAGCCGAAGATCATCGACATGTACTTCACGACGATGGACAGCGGCCTCGACGACGCGATCGACAACGCCATCCCGGGCACGAACTGATCATTCCGTGAGCCGTGCGGGTTCGTCGGTGGTCTTCCTTGCGCCCCGCGCGATGCGCATGTACCCCGTCGCCACGCCCAACATGAGCAGCCCGACGCCGAGGAAACTCGCGATCCGCCACGCCGGCTCGACCTCCGCGAGGTCGTAGATCACGGCCTTGCCCGCGGCGACGCAGAGCAACGCGAGCCCGATGTGACGCACCGCGGGAATCGTGCGCACGAATCCGGCGACGATCAGCGCGGTCGCGAACACGGCCCACCACACGGTGAGACTCGCGTACTTCGCGGTCTCATCGGTGAAGGCGATCGACGCGATCCGTGCCGTCTCGGCCGAGGTCGCCATGAACACGAGGATCAGCGCGAACGCGTCGATGCCCAGGCGCACTCCCGCGACATACTCCGCGCGCCGACCGAGCGACGTGGACACCCGGGCCGCGAGCAGGCCCGCGAAGAGCAGGGCGGCGGCGACGAACCCGGTGTCGAGCAAGGGCGGCGCACTCGATTCATCCCACCGCTGGACCGGCCACGCGACGGCCCACGCCCCGCTGGACAGCAAGATGATGCAGAGACCGATGGCGCTCGCACCAACACCGCAGAGCGGGCGAAGCGCGTACGCGAACGCCACGCCGCACGCGAGCCATGCCGCGAACAGCCCGCTCGCGTGCGCGCCTTCGCTCACGAAACCCAGCACAACCAGGCCCGCGCCGACCGCGGCGCAGCCGAAGCGTGCGCCGAGCGGCCGGGCGTCGCCCGGAAGGGCGTCGCATCCTGAGTCTTCATCGTGCGAGGGGACGAGCGCGGCGGCGATGAACCACGCCAACGCGCCGAGTGTTGCCAAGAGCGTCCAGCGTGTCAGCAGCACACGACCGATCTCGATCGACTCCCACCCGGCGAACACGGGCGCCATCGGCACGCCCAGCGCGCTCACGAAGTCGATCGCGAGCAGGCGGCCGGTCGCGAGCAGCAGCACCACGACTCCGTACACGCGGAACGCGCGAACGCCGAGCCAGCGCGAGGCGAAGATCGCGCCCACGCCCAGCGCAAGCCCGGCGAGCGACTCCGCGAAGCCGGTCAGGGCCAGCGCGCCCGCGATGACGAACAACGCGCCGGATTGCGACGCCAACGCGATGCCCAACGCCTCGACACGCGTGCGCGGCGAATCGCGGAGCACGCGCAGGCCCCCCGCAAACACCAGCCACAGCAGCCCGGTCGCGACGAACAACGCCGCCGGGGCGTGCCAGGTCTCCGCCGACAGCCCGTGCTTCAGCGTCATCGCGCCGAACAGCGTGGCCCATGCCGTCAGCGAGAAACTCGCGAGCATCGGGCGCACCAACGGGTTCAGCGCTGTCCGGATCGGGCGTGTGTTGAGGTTGTCGAAGTCGAGTTCGTAGTCCGTGCCGTCGCGACGGTCGTCGCGCGCGCACGACCAGATCAACTCGCCGTGCACGAGCGCCCAGAACGACGCGAGGAACCCGAGCGTGAGGAACGGGTGATCGTGCAGGTTGGGCAGCATCCACAGGCCGCCCAGAACAAGCGTCGCCCACCACGCGATCGTGCGCACCGGCGCGAAGGAGTGGCCGATCTTTGCGCACAGCGCGAGCGCGACGACCAGCATCGCGAGCAGGTGCGCGGGGAAGATGAACTCCGGCCCGCTCGAATCGTTCAGCGCGAAGGGGATGGCGTACCCCGCGATGGTGGAGAGGATCGCGACGGGCAAACGGCGCGCCCGCGCCGACAGCCCGATCCCCAGCGCGACAACGCCCGCGAGCATCACGAACGCAATGGGCGCGCTGACCAGGTGGTAGAACCCGTACGCGGCGAAGGCGCTCGCGTACACAACGCCCAGGCCGCCCGCCGTCAGGCCCATCGACGCGAGTCGCCCCCAACGGCGCAGGGCGAACTCGCCCGCCGCCAGCAGCGCCCCGCCGAAGAGCGCCGAGAGGACGCACTTCCAGCCGTCGGGGATGTTGCCGAGCCAGCCCCGGTCGTACGCGAGTTTGAGGAAGAGCGCCGCGGCGATCACGACCGCGCCGGCGCCGAGGACGGCGAAGGTCTTCCCGCCGATGAGCCGCTCGAAGTCGAAGGACGCGGACCCCGACACGGGCTGCCTGCGCGTGGTCCGCGGCTCCCATTCCGGCGTTTGCCGGGGCCCGCGAGGGGGTTCGGTGCGGGGTTCGTCCGCCTCGTCCGCCTCGGGAACAGGCCGCGACTGCGAAGCCGCCGCCTCGTATCGAGACGGCGGGGCGTCTTCGACGGGCGCGCCGAGCACGAGGAGTTCGAGCGTCTCAACTCGCTTCGACAGATCGCGGAATCGACGCTCGATCACAAGGTCGCTGAGATTGGCCATCGGGGTCTCCCTTCGAAGAGTCCTTCGGCCTTTCAAGTTAGCGATTGCTATCTATATGTCAAGTAAATACTAACTATTTGAAAAGGTCTGATAATGCATGGCCTTACGGCGTTGGATCGACTTCGGAAGCCCGGTCCCGCACTCAGGGCAGACCGAGGTCCGGTCCGGATCAAGCCCTTCAAGGTCGTACCCGCACGCCGAGCACACGCCCGGGTCAGGAGTTCCGGCCAGGAGTTCCCGGTCGAAAGCGCCCCTCACGATCATCAGCAGCGCGAGATAGACCAGCGCCGCCGCGGCGACCCATAGCGCGGGGTGAACCCACGCCATCAGCGTCAGAACGACCATGAGCGGGATATACACGCGGGGCACGGATCGCCGCAGGTCGGTCTGCCACAGGACCGCGAAAACCACGCCCGTGAACGCGATATTGCTTGCGATCAGCGCGCCCACGAGGACCGCGGCCCCGCCGTTCAGCGACGCTCCCGAGTGCGATTGCGCCACGAAACCGGCCATCGTGCCCATCACGAAGTGCGCCGCCGTGATGAGCCCCCAGAGCCCGGCGCCCGCCAAGAACCCGCGCTCCCAAGGCCTTCGCTCGCGCATGCGCGATCTTACTTCTCGCGGCTGACAGCGGTTCGGCACGCCCCGAACGCTGTAAGATTGAATCCCCGACCGCACCGGCCACGACGCCCAACCCCAACGGAGGACTCCCCATGCCCGTCGCATCCCCCATGAACCTCAGGAAGTGGGTCAACGAGCACCGCGACAAACTGAAGCCGCCCGTCGGCAATCAGTGCATGTACGACGAGGGGGACTTCATCATCATGATCGTCGGCGGCCCCAACGCCCGCCGCGACTACCACATCAACACCACCGAGGAGTTCTTCTACCAGATCGAGGGCGACATGAACCTCCGCATCCTCGAGAACGGCAAGCCCCGCGATGTCGTCATCCGCGAGGGCGATGTCTTCATGCTCCCGGCCAACATCCCGCACTCGCCCCAGCGCCCCGCCGGCACCGTCGGCATGGTCGTCGAGCGCAAGCGACCCGACGGCGCGGTCGACCACCTCCGCTTCAATTGCGAGAAGTGCGGCGCCGTCCTCCACGAGGACACCTTCGAACTCGAGAACATCGTGACCCAACTCAAGGCCGCGATGGAGAAGTTCTGGGGCAGCGACGACCTGCGCACCTGCAAGAAGTGCGGCCACAAGATGGAGAAGCCCGACGGCCCCATCATGCCCGTCGACTGATCCACGCATGCTCAAGATCGACATCCACACCCACATCCTCCCCGAGACATGGCCCAACCTCTCCGAGAAGTTCGGCTACGGAGGGTTCGTGCGCCTGGAGCATTGCGGCTCCTGCCGCGCGAAGATGATGGTCGACGACAAGTCGTTCCGCGAGATCGAGTCCAACTGCTGGGACCCGAAGGTCCGACTCGACGAATGCGCCGCTTGCTCCGTCGATGTGCAGGCACTCTCGACCGTGCCGGTCATGTTCGCGTACTGGGCCAAGCCGCGCGACACGCTCGACATCGCGCGCATGCTCAACGATCACCTCGCGGGCGTCGTGAACGACTTCCCCGACCGTTTCGTCGGGCTGGGCACGATCCCCATGCAGGCGCCCGACCTCGCGTGCGAGGAACTCGAGCGGTGCGTGAAAGACCTCGGGCTCCACGGCGTGCAGATCGGCACGCATGTGAACGGCTGGAACCTCGACGAGCCCGCGCTCTTCCCGGTGTTCGAACTCGCGCAGAAACTCGGCGCCGCCGTCTTTGTCCACCCGTGGGACATGCTCGCTCGCGAGCGGATGCAGCAGTACTGGCTGTCGTGGCTCGTGGGCATGCCCGCCGAGACCACGCTCGCCATCTGCTCGATGATCTTCGGCGGCGTGCTCGAACGCCTCCCCGACCTGCGCGTCTGCTTCGCGCACGGCGCCGGCTCCTTCCCCGGAACCTGCGGCCGCATCAAGCACGGATTCGATGTCCGCCCCGACCTCTGCGCCGTGAACAACGAGCGCGACCCGATGGACTACATGGGCCGCTTCTGGGCGGATTCGCTCGTTCACGATGAAGCCTGCCTCAAGCGCCTCGTCGATCTCATCGGGGCCAACCGCGTGTGCATGGGTTCGGACTACCCGTTCCCCCTCGGCGAGCACCGCCCGGGCGAACTCATCGAGCGCGCGAGCGGGCTCGATCAGAACACGAAGGCCATGCTGCTCGGCGGCGCCGCCCTCGAGTTCCTCAACACCACCGAGAGCGAACTCCGCGCCAAGGGCGCGGGCAAGATCCGTGAAGCGAAGGGAGCGATTCGTTGACGACGACAGCGGCGAGTGAGTTCGACTCCAAGGCGTTCCTCGCGCAGGTCGACGATTCCGACGAGTGCGCCCGCGCCCTGGACGCCGACGACCCGATCCGCGGCGAGCGCGACAACTTCGCCATCCCCAAGGACAGCACGGGCCGCGATCAGGCGTATTTCTGCGGCAACTCGCTCGGTCTCATGCCGCGCAGCGTGCCCGACGCCATGGCGCAGGAGTTGAAGGACTGGGCCGAACTCGCCGTCGAGGCGCACACCGACGCGCGCAACCCGTGGCTCCCGTACCACGAGAACTTCCGCGAGACCGGCGCGCGGCTCGTCGGGGCGATCCCGGGCGAGGTCGTGATGATGAACTCGCTCACGGTCAACCTCCATCTGCTGATGGCCTCGTTCTACCGTCCGACGGCCGAGCGCTACAAAATCCTGATGGAGCAGGGCGCCTTCCCGAGCGACGAGCACGCCGTCGCGAGCCAGGCCCGTTTCTACGGCTTCGATCCCGAAGAGGCCGTGATCCATGTCGCGCCGCGCGAGGGTGAGGACACCATTCGCGAGGAGGACATCGAGCGCATCCTGCGCGAGCAGGGCGACGAGATCGCGCTGATCATGCTCGGAGGCGTGAACTACGCGACGGGCCAACTCTTCGACATGGAGCGCATCACGCGCGCCGGACACGCGGCCGGCGCTGTCGTCGGCTTCGACCTCGCGCACGCCGCGGGCAATGTGCCCATGCGCCTGCACGAGTGGGGCGTCGATTTCGCCGCGTGGTGCTCGTACAAGTACCTCAACAGCGGGCCCGGCGCGGTCGCCGGCGCGTTCGTGCACGAGAACCACTGGGACGCCGACTACCCGCGCTACGAGGGCTGGTGGGGCCACGACCCAGCGACGCGCTTCAAGATGGCGCCCGAGTTCGTCCCCGGGCTCGGCGCCGAGGCGTGGCAACTCAGCAACCCGCCGATCTTCGCGATGACGCCGCTCAAGGAATCGCTCGCGATCTTCGACCGTGTTGGCATGCACGCGCTCCGCGCCAAATCGCTCCGTCTCCACGCGTACACGCGCCACCTCGTCGAACGAGTGAGCGAGGAAAAGTTCAACGGCAAACTCTCGATTATCACCCCGCGCCCCGACGCGGCGCACGGCGGGCAGATCTCGATCCGCGTGAACCCCGGCGCGCCGGGCGTCGCGGGCAAGGGCGCGAAGGCCGTCCAGCAGGCGCTGCTCGCGAAGGGGATCGTCACCGACTTCCGCGAGCCCGACATCGTGCGCATCTCCGCCGTCCCGCTCTACAACACCTTCGAGGACTGCCTCCGCTTCGCGCGGGCCCTCGGCGAGACCGCCGGCGCATGAGCGTGCAGCGACCCGTCATCACTGTCTTCGGCGCCGGGCTGGCCGGAACGCTCTGCGCCGTCCGCTTCGCGCGACTCGGCTACAAGGTCGAGTTGTACGAACGCCGCGCCGATCCGCGCGTCGCGGGCGCGGCGGGCGGCCGCTCCATCAACCTCGCGCTCTCCACGCGCGGCATCGAGGCGCTCCGCGAGATGGGCCTCGCCGACGAGGTCCTCGCCGACGGCATCCTGATGCGCGGGCGCGCGATCCACCCGCTCCACGGCGATCTCGCCTTCCAGCCCTACTCCTCCGACGAGCAGAAGGGCATCTACTCCATCTCACGCGGCGGGCTCAACGAAACGCTCCTCAACGCCGCGAGCAACGAACCCAACATCAACATCACCTTCAGCGCGCGGTGCACGAGCGTCGACCTCGACACGATGCACGCGACCATCGAGGACCAGCGCCCGGGCGGGTCGGGCGTGAAGCACACCAAGAAGTGCGAGGTGATCATCGGCGGCGACGGCGCCTTCTCCGCCGTGCGCTCCAGCATGATGAAGCGCGACCGCTTCGACTACCACCAGTACTACCAGACGCACGGGTACAAAGAACTCGAGATCCCGCCCGCCGAGAACGAGTCGGGCCTGTTCGGCAAGTTCCGCATCAATCCGAACGCGTTGCACATCTGGCCGCGCCGCTCGTACATGATGATCGCGCTGCCCAACGCGGACGGCTCGTTCACCTGCACGCTCTTCGCGCCCTTCGAGGGCGAGCACGGGTTCGACCGCGTGAAGACCCGCGACGATGCGCGGCGGTATTTCGAGAAGCGTTTCCCCGACGCGATCCAGCACATGCCCACGCTGCTCGACGATTTCGAGCGCAACCCGGTGAGTTCGCTCGTCACCGTGAAGTGTTTCCCCTGGACCATCGGCGGGAAGGTCGCGCTCATCGGCGACGCCGCGCACGCGGTCGTTCCGTTCTACGGGCAGGGGATGAACGCCTCGTTCGAGGATGTGCATGTGCTGGGCGAGTGCGTCGAGAAGCACGGCGCGGGCGCCGATATCGACGCCGCGTTCGCGGAGTATCAGTCGCGCCGCAAGCCCGCGGGCGACGCGATCGCGGACCTCGCCGTCGACAACTTCGTCGAGATGCGCGACCATGTCGGATCGCAGACCTTCCGCCGCAAGAAGCAGTTCGAACACTGGCTGGCGCGCACCTTCCCGAATCGATACCTGCCGCTCTACGAGATGGTCACATTCTCGACGATCCCCTATCACGAGGCGGTCAAGCGTTCGCGCCTGCAGGACCTCGTGGTGCTCGCGGTTGTGGCGGCGATCGTCGCGTTCGCCCTGTTCCTCGTGCTCGCGCTGATCATCGCGATCGCGTGGTGACGCTCGTGCGGCGAGACTCTCAGCCGTCCGACACGATCTGAAGGAGACGCGCATGGCGCAGCCGCCGAACACGCCGTTCACCGTGCAGGCGCCCGAAGAACTCGCGCCGGGCGAGCCGTATTGCGGCGCGTGCGGCTACGCGCTCGTCGGCGCGACCGAGGCGGCGCGATGCCCCGAATGCGGCCGCGCGCTCGTCGAAGTGCTCCAGCGCAAGGGCGGCGAGTCGGCGATCCGCGGCAAACGGTTCCACTCGGACGCGACGATCTTCGGGGTTCCGGTGATCGCGATTGCGCTCGGACCGGATCCGACGAAGGGTGAACGCGTCGGCAAGCCGCGCGGGCTCATCGCTATCGGCGATCTTCCCGTGGGCGGCATCGCGATCGGCGGCATGCCCGTCGGTGTCGTCGCGCTGGGGGGGATGTCGCTCGGCGTGTGCACGCTGGGCGGGCTGAGCGTCGGTCTGCTCGCTTCGATGGGCGGACTCGCCGCGGGGCTCGGTATGAGCGCGGGCGGCGGCGCGATCGGCACGCTCGCGATGGGCGGGATGGCCGCCGGCTACTACGCGCGAGGGGGGATGGCCATCGGCCGTTATGCGTGGGGAGGCCAGGCGTTCGGCCAGCACACAATCGATTACAACTCGGCCGACCCGGTCGCCACCCTCGCGTTCGACAATGTGATGTGGTTCTTCGGCGCATCGGGTTCGCCGGCGTTGCCGATGCTCGCCGTCCTCGGGACCACCCTCGTGTTCGCGTTGATCATCGGGGTGCTCGCGATATTGCGGCTATCGTCCTCGCGATCAACAGACGACGATCCGTTCGGTTCGCGAACCTGAGGCCATCCATGCTCTACGACATCACTCCCGCGGTCTCTCCGAAACTCGGCGTGTGGCCCGGCGACACTCCGGTCTCGCGCGAAGTGCTGATGGACCTCGCCAAGGGCGACACCGTCACGCTCTCCACCCTTCGAAGTACGGTGCATCTCGGCGCGCACGCCGACGGGCCGAACCACTACGCCAGGGGCGGTGAGAGCATCGGCGAGCGCTCGCTGACCTACTACCTCGGGCCGTGTCGCGTGATCTCCGCGAAGGTCGAGCGCGGCGCCCGCGTGCGCGTCGAAGACCTCGCGATCGACAGCATCGAAACGCTCAACGCGCGGCGGGCGCTCATCAAGACCGGCACATTCCCCGACTCGAACGCGTGGAACGAGGACTTCGCCGCCCTCGATCCCGCGCTCGTCGACGCGTTCGCGGCAGTGGGCGTCATCACCATCGGCATCGACACCCCGAGCGTGGATGTGCAGACAAGCAAAGACCTGCCCAGCCACGCCGCGTTCGCGCGTCACGACATGGCGATCCTCGAAGGGCTGCGTCTCGAAGCGGTTCCCGACGGCGAGTACGAACTCATCGCGCTGCCGCTCAAACTGATGGGTTTCGACGCGAGCCCCGTGCGCGCCGTGCTCCGCGCGATCGAGAGCCCGTACCGGATGCGCGCGGATTAGTCGCCCAGATACGCGACGACTTTCAACTCCACCGCGATGGGCGTGGGCAGCGCGCCCACCTCGACCGTCGTGCGCGTGGGGCGGTTCTCGCCCTTGAAGTACTCGCCGTAGACCTTGTTGAAGGTCGCGAAGTCGCGCTTCATGTCGGTGAGGTACACGGCGACATCGACGATGTCGTCCCACTTGGCGCCGGCGTCGTCGAGCACCGCCTTGATGTTGCGCATGACCGAGTGGGTCTGGGTCACGATGTCGTGGTCGATCGCCTCGCCGCGATCGTTGAGCGTGACGCCCGGGATGGTCTTGCTTCCTCGCTCGCGCGGGCCGATGCCCGAGAGGAAGAGCAGGTCGCCCACACGCCGCGCGTGAGGGTACGGCCCGACGGGTTCCGCGGCCTTGGTGGATTCGACTGAACCGCTCTTCTTGCTCATGCTCGCCTCTCTCGTGGCGCCTGCTTCGCATGCGCCACGGCACCCACAGTTCGTGCCTATTGCCTGTTGCCTATTGCCCGATCTTCACGCACACATTCTTGGGTTCGGTGAAGAAGCGCAGGGCTTCGTCGCCGCCCTCGCGGCCCACGCCCGAGTGCTTCACGCCTCCGAACGGCGTGCGCAGGTCGCGGAGCATCCAGCAGTTCACCCACACGATGCCCGCCTCGATCTTTGCGGCCACGCGGTGCGCGCGCGACAGGTCGCGCGTCCACACCGTGCTCGCCAGCCCGTACTGGGTGCAGTTCGCGAACTCGATCGCCTGCGCCTCGTCGTCAAACGGCGTGATCGTCACGACGGGCCCGAAGATCTCTTCCTGCTGCGTTCTGCAACGCGGGTCGAGGCCGGTGATCACCGTCGGCTCGAAGAACGCGCCGTTCGCGCAGCGGTCATTGACCTTTGAGGGCGCGGCGCCGCCGAGCAGGACCGTCCCGCCCTCGTCCTTCGCGAGCGCAACATACGACGCGACCTTTGTGCGGTGCTCGGCCGACACCAGCGAGCCGAGATCGCTCGACGCGTCCAGCGGGTCGCCGATCTTGAGCCGCTTCGCTCGTTCGACGAAACGCTCGACGAAGTTGTCGTACGCCGATCGCTCGACAAAGACGCGGCTGCCGCACAGACAGATCTGCCCTTGATTCGTGAACGCGGCCCGCACGCTCGTCTCGACCGCGTCGTTCATGTCGGCGTCGGCGAACACGAGGTTCGGGTTCTTCCCGCCAAGTTCGAGCGAGAGTTTCTTGAACATCGGCGCCGCGGTCCGCGCGATGGTCTCGCCCGTGCTCGTCCCGCCCGTGAAGGTGACGGCTTTGATCTCCGGGTGATCGACGATCCTGGCGCCGCAGTTCTTCCCGAGCCCGTGCAGGATGTTGAGCACGCCCTTGGGAAGGCCCGCTTCGGCGCAGAGTTTCGAGAGCAGGTACGCCGTCATGGGCGTGACCTCGCTGGGCTTGGCGACGACGGTGTTGCCCGTCGCGAGCGCGGGCGCGATCTTCCAGGTGAAGAGGTAGAGCGGCAGGTTCCAAGGCGAGATGGCGCCCACGACGCCAAGCGGGCGGCGCAGCGTGTAGTTGATCGCGGCGCCGTCGGTGTCGTGGAACTCGCTCTTGGACGAGATGATCGCGTGCGCGAAGTACCGGAAATTTGCAGCCGCGCGCGGGATGTCCACTCGCTTGCAGAGCGAGAGGGGCTTGCCCGTGTCGTGGCACTCGGCGAGCGCGAGCGACTCAAGATCGCGGTCGATCAGGTCGGCGATGCGGAGCAACACCCGCGAGCGTTGCTCGGCGGTCGAGGACGACCATGCCGGGAACGCGGCGTGCGCGGCGCGCACGGCGTCGTTCACATCCTCGGCGGACGAATCGGGGATCCGCGCGATGATCTCGCCCGTCGCGGGGTTCACATCGTCGAGCCAGGCGTTCGAACGAGGCTCGCGGAAGTCGTTGTCGATGAAGTTGAGGATGGTCGTCATGCGTCAGATCGTTGCCGTGCGCCCGCCGTCCACGCGGATGGATTCGCCCGTGACATACGAGGCCGCGGGCGAGCAGAGGAACGCGATGACCGACGCGGTCTCGCGCGGGTCGGCGAAGCGCCCGAGCGGGATCTGGCTCTTCATCTCGGTCTCGACGGCCTCGGGCGTGGTGTCGCCCTTGGTCGCTTTGCCCTTCACCAACGAATCGAGGCGCTCGGTCGCGGTGAACCCGGGCAGGATGTTGTTCACGGTGATGCCGAAGGGCCCGAGTTCCATCGAGAGCGTCTTGGCGAGTGAGGCCATCGCCCCGCGGATGGTGTTCGAGACGCCCAGCCCGACGATCGGCTGGCGCACCGAGGTGGAGATGATGTTCACGATGCGCCCGTACTTCGCGGCCTTCATCCCGGGGACAAGCGCCTGCACGAGCGCGTGGCTCGCGATGATGTGCGTCTCGAACGCGCGGCGGAAGTCGTCCGACTTCGCGTCGATCGCCAGCCCGGGGGGCGGGCCGCCCGCGTTGTTCACGAGGATGTGCACCGCGCCGTCCACATTCTTGATCTGTGCGATGGCGCGGGCCCGCGCATCGGGGTTGCTGAGATCGGCGGCGACGCAATCGTGTCCCTGCCCGTTGTGCGCGCAGGGGAGGGGGAGTTCGGCGCGGGCTTTCTCCAGCGCGTCGAGGTCGCGTGAAAGGAGCGTCACCGAGGCGCCGAGGGCGGCGAGTTCGATGGCCGCGGCCTTGCCGATGCCCTTGCTGCCGCCGCAGACCAGGGCGCGTCTGCCCGTGAGGTGGAGGTCCATACGGGCAGTGTACGCGCGGCGGAGATGTACTTTCGGGATGCGATGCTCCCTCACCCGGCGGCTGCGCCGCCACCCTCTCCCGCGGGAGAGGGTGAGAGAGTCACTTGATCAGCCGCGTGCGGCCCACATCGGGCACGAAGGGCAGGCGGAGCGGCCCCACGGTCAGCGTCTTGGGGGCGGGCCAGAACACCACGACTGCCTCGCCCATGAGCATGTCGCCCGGGACCATGCCGACCTGCGCGTTGGTCTGGTCGAGCACCCACGGGTTCACATTGTCCCAGAGGCGCGAGTCGCGGCTGCTGCCGCTGTTGTCGCCCGCGGCGAAGAACTCCCAGTTCCCGATGTGCGCGATGTGCTCGGGGTGGGACGCGAGGCCCGGCGCGCCGGCGCGCGAGCCGCCGAAGTGCATCGCGGGCTGGTAGAACAGGTCACGGTCGATGCCCACGCGGTGGAGCGTCACGGGCGAGCCGCTCGTCTCGATCGAGACCTGCGGCTGGTGGTAGATCGAAGGGTTGCTGAGCGCCGCGTCGGCCGGCTCGGCGAGCACGGCGTCGAGTTGCTCGTCGGTGAGACGCGTCGCGTTGCGCAGGCGCTCGAGCGGGGACCAGTCGTAGGTCATGCGGCCGTACATGCGGCCGTCGACGCGCACCTCGAGCGACTGATCGACATGGCGCAACTCGACATCAGAGACCTTGCCCTGCGGGAAGCCGGGGAACCCACCCGCGGCGAGGAGAGTCGGCTCGCCGCCGCTCGCTGGCTGCATCGAGTACTGCACTTTCCCCTCGGTGAGCGTCGCGGAGAAAATGTGCTGGTTCACTTCGATCGCGATCCGCACGGTCGTGTCGGGGCCGTCGGGCTCGACGCCCGCGCGGACGCGCAGGTCGCCCGTCGGGTAGACCATCGCGCGGGGGTTGCCCTGACGATGGTTCGGCGCCCACTCCGTGACCTGGTTGTACGCGGTGAACTCGGTGATCGGCCAGTAGTCCGAGTCCCAGGCGAGCGTGCGCGATTCGGCGGAGTCCGTGCGGAATTCGCCCTCGTCGCCGCGCGTCCAGCCCGAGCCCTGCCAAGGCGAACGCCAAGGCACGCCGTCAAAGTCCTTCTTGAGCGGCGTGAGTTCGGACGAGTGGATCGTCCACCAGACATCGTCCTGGATGTACGAGGGCTTGCGCGCGATGCTCCAGCCGTTCGAGAGGTCGCCGCGCTCGCCGGTCCCGGGTCGAACGAAGACATCGCCGTCGACGAGCCACAGGTCCTCGTTGGGGAGCCCGACGAGTCGCTTGATGTAGTTCTCGCGCGGGTTCTCGGGCATCTTGAAGACGATGACATCCCAGCGCTTGGGATGGTGGAGCCAGTTGTACTTGAGCACCGCGATGCGGTCGCCCGAACGGAGCGGGTAGGCGCCCGGCTGGATGGGCACGCCCGTGACGGGGTCGCTCACCCGGACCGGGTTGCCCGCCGTCCCCTGTGGGTTGGTCGGCACGCCGTTGCGATCGGTCCAGGGGTTCACGGCCCAGGTGAAGCCGGACTGGGGCGAGGTGAACTGCATGTGGGCGCCGCGCAGGGTGGGCGCCATCGAGCCGGTGGGGATGTGGAAGGTCTCGAAGATGAACCCGCGATAGATAAGGACGACCGCGAACGAGATGACCAGCCCGATGAGCGCCTCTTTGGGCGTCTCCTTCGCTTTGGCTCGGCTTTGGGCGGCTTGTCCGGTGGCGGCGGCGGTCATGGGTTGGAGGATAGCGGCTCCGGGCGGATTCACCCGCCCGAAGGGCCTTCCGGGCGCGAACCTTGCAGCCGCGTCGTGCGTCAGGTGTTCAAGACCCCCGGGGGCCGATGAACTGTGCCGCGAGATCAGCGCCCGGCGAGCGACGCACCGCTCCGCCGGGTGGGAGATGATTGTTGCCCTGAACCGACGGAGTCAGCCCAGCATGAGCGCAACGGCGACGAACAGTGTGGATGTCCGAGAAGTGGCCCGCGAGGTCGAGGCCGCCTCCGGTCCTATCAACGCCCTGGCCGAGCAGGTCTCGCGGGTCGTGGTCGGCCAGCGGGCCATGGTCGACGGCCTGCTCCTGGGCCTGCTCACCGGAGGCCATGTCCTCCTCGAGGGCGTGCCGGGCCTCGCCAAGACCCTGACCGTGACCTCGCTCGCCCAGGCGATGCACGCAAAGTTTGCGCGAATTCAGTTCACGCCCGATCTCTTGCCCGCAGACCTGATCGGCACGCTGATCTACAACCCGCGCGAGCACACCTTCACGCCGCGCAAGGGCCCGGTCTTCGCGAACCTCGTCCTCGCCGACGAGATCAACCGCGCGCCGGCCAAGGTCCAGTCCGCGCTGCTCGAGGCCATGCAGGAGCGCAGGGTCACCATCGGCGACGAGACCCACCAACTCCCCACGCCCTTCCTCGTGCTCGCGACCCAGAACCCCATCGAGCAGGAAGGCACCTACCCGCTCCCCGAGGCGCAGGTCGACCGCTTCATGCTCAAGCTCCGCATCGGCCACCCCACCCGCGACGACGAGCGCGAGATCCTCGACCGCATGGCGTTCACCGCGCCCGACACCAAGATCGAGCCCGTCGTGCAGGTCGACGCGATCATGCACGCGCGGCGGATCGTGGACCGCATCTTCATTGATCCCAAGGTCCGCGACTACATCGTGGACCTCGTGCAAGCCACCCGTACGCCGCGTGAGGTGGGGCTCGAGAAACTCGCGCGGTTCATCGAGTTCGGCGCCTCGCCCCGCGCGACCATCAGCCTCGCGCTCGCGTCGCGTGCGCACGCCTTCCTCAAGGGCCGCGGCTATGTGACGCCCCAGGATGTCAAGAGCATCGCGATGGAGGTCCTGCGCCACCGCGTGCTGCTCACCTACGAGGCCGAGGCCGAGGGTTTCGACGCCGACGCCGTGGTCAAGGAAGTCCTCGACACCATCCCCACGCCCTGATTCGCAGAGCCATGCGCACGGCCAAGCATCATCACGGCACGCGTCGGGGCGCAGCAACCCCCGAAGAGTTGATGGCCAAGGTCCGTCGGCTCCGCGTGCTGTCCCTGCGCCTCGTCGACGAGTTGTTCGCGGGCGAATACCACAGCGCGTTCCGGGGACGGGGCGTCGAGTTCGCCGAAGTCCGCGAGTACCAGCCGGGCGACGACATCCGCACCATCGACTGGAATGTGACGGCGCGCGAGAACAAGCCCTTCGTCAAGCAGTTCGACGAGGAGCGCGAACTCACCATCGTGCTCGCGGTGGATCTCTCAGCGAGCGGCGCGTTCGGCAGCGCAGACGAGGCCAAGCGCGAACGCGCGGCCGAGGTCGCCGCCGTGCTCTCCCTCGCCGCCGCGAAGAACGGCGACAAGGTCGGGCTGATGCTGTTCACCGACCATGCGGAGTTGGTCGTCCCGCCCGAGAAGGGCCTGAAGCACTCGACGCGCATCATCCGCGAGGCGCTGGGCTTCGAGCCCCAGGGCGCCGCGACCGATCTTGGCGCATCGCTTCAGGAACTCGCGCGAACCCTGCGCAAGAAGTCGGTCATCTTCCTGTTCAGCGACTTTCTCGACGAGGCGGACGGTGAGGACGGGTACTCCCGGCCGCTCCGCGCGCTCGCGAGCCGGCACGATGTCGTCGCCGTCACCGTGCGCGACCCGCGCGAGGGCCACATCGACAAGGGCGGGATGTTCCGGGTGCGCGATCTGGAGACGGGCGCCGAACGGCTGGTCGATCTGACCTCGAAGCGCGCCCGCCGCGCCTATTCGCTGGCTGCCGTCGAGCGCGACGCGGCGTTGTCTCGAGTGCTCGCGTCGGCGGGCGTGGACCGCATCGACATTTCGACCGAGGGATCGTATATCGACGCGCTCCTGCGCTTCTTCACCCGCCGCGAGCGGAGGGGGCGCAGATGAAGCGCACGCTCTCCATCGGTGTGCTCGGGATCGCGCTGGGCTTCAGCGCGGCGAACGCGTACGCGCTGTCCTTCCCCGCGGATATCACCACTTCCGTCGTCGGTGACGGCATCAAGGCGCGAGCGTTGCTGACGCCGCCGGCGCCGACTGTCGCCAACACCCTGACTCTGCGCGTTGAGGCCACTACGCGGGAAGGGGTCTCGCTGGAATGGCCCGCGTCGCTGGTCGCCGGGGGTGAACTCGGCGGCATGACGATCGCCGCCGTTCGCGACCTGCCCTCGCGCATCGACACCGAGGGGATGCTCGTGACAGCGCGAGAGTTCGAGATCGAGCCGTTCCTCCCGGGCGACGCCGAACTCGGACCGTTCGAATTCGCCGTGCAGCGCGAGGGCGCCCCGTCCGACACACTGATGTTGCCCGCGCTCAAGATCACGATCCGACCGCTCCTCGAGGAAAACGCGCCCGCCGAGTTCATCGGCCCCAAGGGCATCGTTGACGCTCCCGAGGAAGCGGCGCACGACCTGACGCTGCTCATCGCGGGCGGGTCCGCGGCGGTGGTGCTCTGCATCGCGGCGGGAACGCTGATCGCGCTGCGCCGGCGCGGACAAGTGAGCGCGGAGTCGCCCAGCCGTCGTGCGCTGGCGGCGCTCGCCGTGCTCGAAGCCGCCGTGCGCGGCGAAGGGAATGTCGGCCAGCGTCCGACCAACGAACGGGCGTACACCGACCTGTCGTCGATCCTGCGCACCTATATCGAGGGCCGCTTCGAGTACCGCGCAACCGCACGCACCACCGAAGAGTTCCTGCGCGACGCGTCCGACAATCGCACGGGCGGACTCCCATCTGACGCGGCCGAGAAACTCGGCGTCGTGCTCGGGGCGTGCGACGAGGTGAAGTTTGCGGGCGCCGAGCCGGGCATGGCCGCCGCGGGCCGCGCCATCGACGAGGTCCGCGCGTTCGTGGAAACCTTCGGCGATGCCGACGAGGAGGGCGCCGCGTGACGCGTTTTGAGTCGCCCATCGCGCTGCTGATCCTGCTCGCGCTGCCGCTCTGCTGGTGGCTCTGGCGCCGCCGCGACCGCGCGTCAGCGGTCATGCTGCCCTCGCTCGATCTCGTGCGCGGCGTGGGCCGCTCGTGGCGCACCCGCGCCGTGTCGCTCCTCACGCCTATGCGCGCGCTCGCGTTCGCCGCGATCGTTGTTGCGTTCGCGCGGCCCCAGGCGGGCGTGGGCAAGACGAGCGTCGTCACCGAGGGCGTCGCGATCATGATGGTCGTCGATCGCTCGGGAAGCATGGGCGAGGAGATGCCCTTCGGCGGGCAGGTGATGTCGCGCCTCGATGTCGTGAAGCGCGTCTTCCGCGAATTCGTGCTGGGCACGGACAATGTCGAGGAAGGTGAGGACGCCAAACTGGAACGCTCGGGCGACACGCTGGGCGGGCGGCCCGACGACCTGATCGGCATCGTGAGTTTCGCCCGGTACGCGGAGACCGTGTGCCCGCTCGTGCGCGACCCGCAGGCCGTCGCCGCGCTCGTGGACACGCTCGACCTCCCGCTCGTGCGTTCGGAAGACGGCACGGCGATCGGTGACGGCGTCGCGCTCGCCGCCGCGCGCCTGAAGGACGCCGAGGAAGACCTGAAGCGTCGTGCGCTCGCGGAGGCCGCGGGCCAGAGCGTCGAACGGAGCGACGAGAAGATCGCCGTGGAAGCGGGCTTCGTGATCAAGAGCAAGGCGATCGTGCTGCTCACCGACGGCGAGTGGAACGCGGGTGAGGTCAGCCCCATCGACGCCGCGGGCCTCGCGAAAGAGTGGGGCATCCGGATCTACACCATCGCGGTCGGCGGCGGCGAGCGCGTGGTGCAGACCCCGCTGGGCGCGATGCGCGTGCCCTCGCGCGGGGTGGACGAGTCCGTGCTCCGCCGCATGGCCGAGATGACCGACGGGCGGCACTTCAGCGCCAGCGACGCCGAGGGACTGCGCGGCGTGTATGCGGCCATCGATGCGCTGGAGAAATCGCGCGTCGAGTCCAGGCAATACACCGAATACACCGAACTGTTCTGGCCGTTCGCTGCGGTCGGCGCCGGGCTGCTGGCGTTCGAACTGCTCGCGGGCGCCACGATCCTCAGGAGGTCGCCTTGACGATTCTTGAGCACATCAGGTGGCTCGCGCCCGAATGGCTGAACCTTCAGTGGCTGGCCGTCGCGCTGGCGATCGTCCTCGCGATGAGCCTGCGATCGCAGCGCAGGGCCGCGTCGTCGTTCGCGCCGGGCGCGATGCGCGATTTCGTCATCCGCGGCGGCCCTTCGTGGAGGCGCGGCGTCCGCGCGGCGCTCATGCTCGTCGCGACCTCGCTTGTCTTCCTCTCGCTCGCGAAGCCGGCGTACGGGGAGAAGTCCAAGACCATCACGCGAAGCGGCCGCGATGTCGTCTTCGTGCTCGATGTCTCGCGCAGCATGCTGGCGCAAGACCTCGTTCCCAGCCGTCTGGAGCGCGCGAAACTCATGATCCGCGACGCGCTAACCGTGGTCGAGGGCGACCGCGTCGGGCTGGTCGCGTTCGCGGGGACCGCCAGCGTGCGATGCCCGCTGACTTACGACCACTCGTTCTTTCGCCTGGCGCTGGACGAACTCTCGCCGCGCAGCGTGTCGCGCGGCGGGACGATGCTGGGCGACGCGCTGCGCGTGACGCTCAACACACTCTTCGGCGACGACAAGGCCGAGGGCCGCACACGCGACATCATCCTGATCACCGACGGTGAGGATCAGGGCAGTTTCCCGATCGAGGCGGCCAAGCAGGCGGGCGAAGCGGGCGTGCGCGTCATCGCGCTGGGCCTCGGGAGCGACACGGGCTCACCCGTCCCGACCGCGTCGAACCGCGGACCGGATTACATGCGCTACGACGGAGAGGTGGTGCGCAGCACGCTCGACAGCGCGACGCTCGCGAAGATCGCCGAGGCGACGCCCGGCGGCGTGTTCCTGAAGGTCGGGACGGGTGTGCTCGACCTCGACACGGTCTACCAGCGTCTCGTGCAATCCGCGGACAAGCGCGAGATGGAGTCCCGCGAAGAAACGACGATGATCGAACGATTCCAGTGGTTCCTGCTGCCCGCGATCGGTCTGCTGCTGCTCGAACCCTTTGTGAGGGAGCGCAAGCATGCGTAAGGCGGCCGCACTCATTGTGCTCGCAGGGCTGTGCGCGTCGGTCAATGCGCAGTCGGCGCGCAAGATGCTGACGGAAGGCAACGCCGCGGCGGAGGCGGGTGACTGGACCCGCGCCGCGGAGGTGTACGAGGGCGTGCTTTCCCTCGAGGACGCGCAACTCGCCGCGGAGGCGGCGTACAACCGGGCGCGCGCGCTTCAGGGTCTGGAGCAGTTCGACGAAGCGGCGATGGCGTACCGCGAGGCGGCGCGGCTCGCGGCCGATCGCGCGGACATCGCGTCACGCGCGATGTTCAATCAGGGCGACATCGCGGCGACCAAGGCCGCGGGGCTCGCGGATCAGGACCCTAACGGCGCCATCGCGCAGTACCGAGAGGCGTCGTCGCTCTACCGAGCGGCGCACCGGCTGAACCCGGACGACGCCGAGGCGGCGAAGAACCTCGAGGCGGCGAACCGGCGGATCGCGGAACTTCGCGAGCGCATGGAACAGCAGCGCAAGATGCAGGATCAGTTGGAGAAACTCGCGAAAGACCTCGAGGAACTGAACAAGAACCAGAGCGAGCGCGAGGGCGAGCAGAACACGCAGAGCGAGCAGGCGGAAGAGCAACAGCAGCAGGATTCCGCCGAGCAATCACAACAGCAGGAAGGCGAGCAGAACGACGAGATCGCCGATCAGGCCGAGCAGGCGGCGGAGCAGAGCGAGCAACTCGCGGATCAGTTCCAGCAGCAGGCGCAGCAGCGCGGCGGGCAGAGTTCTCCCGCGGCGGATGCGCTGCGCGAGGCGGCGCAGGAACTCCGCGATTCTGCCCAGCAGCGCCGCGAAGCGCAGAGCGCGCAGCAGCAGGGGAGGCCCGAAGAAGCGTCCCAGCGGCGCGAGCGATCGGCCGAGCAGTCGAAGCAGGCCGAGGACATCGTCAAGCAACTGATCGAGCAGGCGCAGAAGCAGCAGCAACAGCAGCAGCAGGACGAATCGAACGGACAGGACCAGCAGCAGGAAGGCGAGCAGGGCGAGGGCCAGCAGGAACAGCAGGCCCGGCGCGAGCAGGGAACCGAGCAGGAGAGTTCGGCGTTCGATGAGGCGAGCGAGCCGCGTTCGCTCGCCGAGCGATTGCTCGACCGCGAGAAGCGCCAGCGCGAGGCGCGCGAACGGGTCCGCGAGATGCAGCGCGGCCGCGCCCCGGCCGTCGATAAGGATTGGTAAGGAGATCGGCGATGCGACACTCCCTTGCAGCGATACTCGTTTCGGCATTGGTGCGCGGCGCCGCGATCGTCGCGCTGGCTGCTGCGCCGGGCGTGGCTGTCGCGCAGTCGGGCGCGGCGTCGAGTCCCGTGCGCGTGAGCGCCGAGGTCGAGAGCGACCGCGTGTATGTCGGCCAACCGTTCGAGTTGCAGGTCTCCGTCGAGGGCGACACGAGGAGCCAGCCGCCGGTTGTTCCGGCGCTCGACGGGTTCCATGTCGAGCAGCGCGGTTCGTCGACGAACAGCGAGATCGTGTTCGATGGCACCCGGACGGTCGAGCGAACGCGGCGCGTGTTCCAGTTCTCGCTGACTCCCACACGCGTCGGCGTGCTGTCGATCCCGCCTTTCGAGGTGACCACTCGCGAGGGCGTGAAGCGCACTGAACCCTTGAAGATCACGGTCGAGGAACCGGGTGAACTCGACGACTTCAAGTTGCGTCTCGAAGTGAGCGATCAGGATGTCTACGCCGGGCAGCCGGTGACGCTTCGCTTGACCTGGTTCATCGGCGCCGAGGTCCAGAAGGCGAGTTTCTCCATGCCCGCACTGCCGGGCGGCTTTGGCCTGTATTCCCCCGCGGATCGCGGCCTGACGCCGGCGCACTTCCAGAGCGGGCAGTTCTACGAGGTGAACTTCCTCGGCGAGCGGAGCGTCGCGCGCGCCGGACGCGCTGAACTCGACGGGCGCGACTTCGCGACGCTGACCATCGAGAAACTCATCGTGCCCAGCGATCCGGGCGAGTACGAGTTCGGCCCCGCGACCGTCGCGTTCTCGCGCGCGACGCGCAGACGCAACTCCATCTTCGACAGCCCGTTCTTCAATCAGGACCGACCGAGCACCGAGGTCGTCGCGAGCGATCCGGTGACGCTCGTTGTGCTCCCGCTCCCAACGGCCGGGCGCCCGCCCAGTTTCAGCGGGCTCGTCGGCGAGTACACCGTTGAATCCAGAGCCGAGCCCGTCGATGTGCGCGTGGGCGATCCGATCACGCTGCGCGTCACGGTGAAGGGCAGCGGCCCGGCGGAGGAGATCCCGATGCTCGACCTCGCCGGTCAGCCGGGATTCGAGGACATGTTCAAACTCACGGGCGAGCGACCGACCGTCGAACTCGTGCCCGACGGCAAGCGGTTTACGGCGATGATCCGCGCGCGCAGCGCGGGGGTCTCCGAGATTCCCCCGCTCGAACTGACTTACTTCGACGCGGACGCCGGCGAATACCGCACGGCGGCGAGCGAGCCGATCCCGCTCAGGGTGCAGGCGGCGCAACGCGTCGATCTCCCGGGCGATGCGGGCGAGTTTGCGGGGAACGGAGAGCGTGCGGTCGCGAAGGCCGAGGCGCCGAGCGGGCCGCGCGAGATCACCGTTGAGGATCTCCTGCCTTCGCGCGAGTCGGTGTTCGCGCTCGTGCGCGGGCCGATCGGGGTTGCCGCGGTCGCGGTCCCGCCCGTGGTTGCGCTGGCGCTGGTCGGCGTCGTCGCGGTAAGGAGAAAGTCGAAGGCCGATCCCGCGCGTCGGCGTCGCGGCCGCGCGCTGCGCGAGGCGATGAAGACGCTCGAAGGTTCTCAGAACGCGGAGGGCGTGCTGCTCGCGGTGCGCTCATTCGCGGCGGACTGGACAGGAAGGTCGCGCGAGGCGCTCACCTCGGACGAGGCGATCGAGTTCTTCGATCGGAGCGGCGTACGCGACGCGCGGGCCGTGCGCGAGGCGGTCCAGGCGTGCGAAGCGGCGCGGTTCGGCGGCGCGACGGTTGCAGATGTCTCCGGCGCCCGCGACGCGGTGCGCATCGCGCTGCCGAAGATCGACCACGACCTGCGCGCGAAGGGGGCGGCGCGATGATCCGATGGTTCGCGGGGTTGTTGCTCGTTCTCGGATCGTGCGTGTTTGCGCAGGGGGATGACCTTCCTCGTGAACGCGTGAGCGCCCTGCTCGAACGGGGCAACGCGGCGCTGGCGAAGGCGATGGACCCCGCCACGGGCGAGGGTGCGAAGCAGGCCGCGCTGCGCGAGTCGGCGGCGGCGTACGGAACGGTGCTCGACGGCGGGCTCGACAGCCCGGCGCTGCGATTGAATCTTGCGGCTGCGCAGGTCCAACTCGGCGATCGCGGCCGCGCGGCGCTCCACCTGCGCGCGGCAGGGCGTCTCGCGAGCATGAACCACGACGACGCGTCGGCGCGTGCGGTGAACGCGGCGTACGCGGCGCTGCGTCCGGGAGAGGGCGAGGCGTGGCCGCCGATGATCCTTCCGTCGGGTTCGCGGCTCGCGCTGACCGCGTCGGAATCGGCGGGCGTGACCACCCTCGCGGGCGTCTTCATCGGGTGCTGGTCGATCGGCTGGCTCCTGCTCGGCGCACGCGTCGCGCGGATCGCGCGCACCCCGACGCTGGCGATCGCGGCGCTGCTCGTCGCGGGCGCGCTGTCGGGCGGGTTGCTCGCTGCGGCGTCGGTCGCCGACGCGCGGGCCGATCATCTGGGCGTGGTTGTTCGCGACGGCGTGACGCCCCGCGCGGGGCCTGGCGAGGCGTTCGATTCCGTCGCGGGCGCCGCGGCCGCGGCCAGCGATGTGCGCATCGTCAGCGAACGCGACGGCTGGGCGAAGGTCGAACTTTCGTCGGGCGTGGAGGCGTGGTTGCCGCTCGACGCGATCGAGCGGATCAAGCATCCCTGATCACCTCGCGTTTGCGAGCGATTCTCCCAGTTGCGATGTTCGGTGATTGGCCACACGGGGCTTCCTTTCCGGGGAATTTCTGCAATACTTGGCGGAACTGCGCGTCCTTGTGAGTCGGAGCGGTATGCTCGTTCTGGCGACGATCGCATTCAGACTCTCAGGTCCGGATGCGGCACTGCTGCACAAACCCGAGGTACTTACATGCAGGTCTCTGTTCGATCTTTACGAGTCGGTAGTGTCCACGCCTCGTTCTTGCTTGCCGTGGTCGGCATGATGTCCGTTGCCGCGCACGCGGGTTCGCCCTCTGTCGCGTGGCGGGTTGAGGTCTCGGGGTTTGTGCTGAACCGTCCAGCGGTTGGTCCTGACGGCGAGATCGCCGTCCAATCTCGTGAGTTGGTCGTGATCGACAACGACGGGATGGTCCGGTGGCGCGATGACACGATCCTCTGGGCGGACGCCGACTCGATCTGCGACATCGACGATCAGGGGCGTGTGTACGCGAACAGTGTCGCGGGTATCCGGGCGTTCAGCCCGAGCGGGGCCCCGCTCTGGACGCTGCCGCCGCTCGGCCCGGTGTACAGCCAGCGTGCGGGTCCGACGGTCGGTCCTGATGGGAACATCTATTTCATCGACGATGGCTTCGAGGGCTACGGCTTCGGTTCGGTGACGCCTTCCGGAGATCTGCGCTGGAATCTTCCCGGGTTCGGCGACGCGGATTCAGCCTTCCCGAAGCACGAGATCATGTTCTCGAACGGGCTGGCGATCGGTGTGGCGCCGCAGATCCCGGAGAACTGCGGCGGGAATTGCCTCGGCTCCGGCGCAATGGCGTTGCGCATGGATGACGGCGGCGTCGAGTGGGACGCGCAGACAACCGCGCCGTTCGTGCCCGCTATTTCACCCTCTGGCCGCATCCTTCTCCCGGTTGCGCCTTCGGGAATACGGAGCATCGACGCCGCGGACGGCTCGCTGGGTTCGGTCCAGTTCTCGCAAGGGTCTTTGAGCGCGGGGCCGCGTGTCTCGATCAGGTCAGACGATGTAGGGTTCGGCGTCTCCGCGTTCTCGCGGATCATCCGGATTTCACCGGACGATGACGCGACGACGCTCACGAACAGCGTCGGCGCGATCATGAGCGCTCCCGAGGTCAGCCCCGACGGTTCGGTCGTGGTCACGGGCACGGCGGAATCCATCCTCCCGTCACAAGGGGCCATCAGGGGCATCGACGCCGACACAGGCGAGGTCCTCTGGTCGATCATGCTCCCCGAGGAAGACGGGGTGTTCCCTCAGCCGACCGGGCATCCGCGTTTCTCACCGGACGGTTCGCGGGTGTACATGGGAGTGATCATCCAGAACCGTTCGTTCGTCTACGCGATCGACCTCGGGAGCGTCGGTTTGCCCGGCGACACAAACGGAGACGGTGAGGTGAACTTCACCGATCTCAACGCGGTGCTTGCCGCGTACGGGCAAACTGGAGAGCCCGGCTTCTCCGGCGCCGATCTCGATGGCGACGGGCAGGTCGGGTTCGCTGACCTCAATGTTGTGCTGGCGAATTTCGGCGCGGCGCAGGAATAACCGGCGCCGCTTCGAACGACTCGGCGAGTTGCTGGAGCGGGGCGTCGGTGATGCGCACGAGCCCTG
>CAYGLT010000003.1:0-36863 GCA_964350875.1 uncultured Phycisphaeraceae bacterium
GAAAGCCACCTACTGGACTTGAACCAGCGACCTGCGCTTTACGAAAGCGCCGCTCTACCAACTGAGCTAAGGTGGCGAAGGCCCAAGTATCGGAGGGCTCGCGGCGATCGTCCAGTGTTCGGCCGCAACTCCGTGCGCCAGCCGCTGCCGGGCTCAGGTATCCACGACGGCCAGCCGGGCGCCCCCGGCGCGGATCCGGTCGAGTTCGCGGGCCCCGATGAGCACCTTGAGCGTGACCTCGGCGCCGTCGTAGGTCCGGTCGAGCACCTCGCCGCGGCTCTCGAGAAGGTGGACGCTCCGCCCGTCGCTGATGGGCAGGGTGACGAGCCGCTCGCGGATCTCGCCCTTGGCGATCGCGACGACGCGCTCCCGGAGGATCGCGTGCCCGGGGTGGTCCGGGTCGGGAGCGACGATGGCGATGGCCGACGGGTCGGTCGACTGCCACGCGAGCAGTTCGGCGTTGTCTCGCAGCGCATCCACCTTGTTCAGCAAGAGGATGCGCTCGGGCTCCTTCCACTCGCGCAGGTCGCCCGCGGCGCCGCGATCGCTGGCCTTCTTCGCGAGTTTGCGCTCCGTCGAACGGACCTCCTCGAAGAGTTCATCGAGCGTGCGGTGCACGACGGCGAGTTGGCGCTCGGCGTTGGGATCGGCGATGTCGAGCACGATGATGAGCACATCGGCGTGGGTCGCCTCTTCGAGCGTGGCCTTGAACGACGCCACGAGGTCGTGGGGCAGGTCGCGCACGAACCCGACGGTGTCGGAGAGCATGACGCGCATGCCGTCGCCCATGTCCCACTCACGCGTGCGCGTCATGAGCGTCGCGAAGAGTTTGTCCGCCGCGTAGGCGCCGCCCTCGGTGAGGGTGTTGAACAGGGTGCTCTTGCCGGCGTTGGTGTATCCCACGAGCCCGACGGTGAAGTGGTCCTGCCTGCGTTTCTGGACCTCCCGGCGCTTGCGGGCCTGGAGTTCCTCGAGTTCGCGGCGGAGTTGGGTGAGCCGGTTGCGCACGAGTCGGCGGTCGACTTCGAGTTGCTGCTCGCCCGGGCCGCGCGTGCCGATGCCGGCCATCCCGCCCGCGCCGCCCACGATGCGTTCGAGGTGGTCCCACATGGCGCGCAGGCGGGGATAGGTGTACTCAAGTTGCGCGAGTTCCACCTGGAGTTTCGCTTCGTGGGTGCTCGCGCGGCTGGCGAAGATGTCGAGGATCAGTTCGGAGCGGTCGATGATCTTCCCGCCCACGCCCTCCTGAATATTCGTGATCTGGGCCGGGGAGAGGTCGTTGTCGAAGATGACGACGCCCGCGCCGGTGGCCTCGCAGAGCCGCTTGAGTTCCTCGACCTTGCCCGAGCCGATGAAGGTGCCCGCCTCGGGGCGCTGCTTCTTCTGGATGAGTTCCCCGACGACGGTCGCGCCGGCGGACTCGGCCAGCGCGCGGAGTTCGCCCAGCGGGTCGGCCTCGTCGATCTCCATCTCAGGGAGGTGGAGCGCGCAGAGCACGGCCTTCTCGGATGCGACCTTGATGTCGGCGCGTTCGTTGCCTTTGCCTAATGCCATAGATGAAGGAAGCGTAGGGGCGCGGCCCGGCGGGTCAGCGGCGCCACGGCTCCCACGGGAAATCGCCCGGGATCAGGTCGGGCAGGTCGTTCAGATACCCCACGAGGAACTCGTAGGCGTCCACGAGGCGCGGCCCGGGGCGGTTGAACATCTGGTTCCCGTCCACCAGCGCGACGCGTCCGGACTGCGCCGCCGGGGAATCCGCGAACCAGGGCTGATCCGCGATCTTCGCGGTCTCCTCGCGGGTGGTGGGCAGATCCAGCCCGCACGGGCTGACGATGATGACCTCCGGACAGACGGCGGCGATGACCTCGGTCGGCACGGTGATCGACTTGCCCGCGACGCGGAAGGCCGCCTGCTGGCCCTCGCCCGAACCGGCCCCGGGGAGCGGCTGTGTCGGGTTGAGCGGATGGCTCGCCCCGGCGCGTTCGATGAGTTGGGGCGTCCAGTGGCCGCCGACAAACGCGGGGTCGGTCCATTCGAGGAAGACGACCCGTGGGCCCTCGGTGAAGGGGTTCACGAAGTTGGCCGCGTGGAAGTACCGCTCGCGGAGGGCGGCGACGCGCTCCTCGGCCTCGGCGGCCAGCCCGACCGCTTCACCGACGCGATAACAATCGTCGAGCATGTGCTCGAAGGTCGTCGGATTCAACGACACGATGCGCGGCTCTGGCTTCATCTCTCGCGCGACGGCGCGCACGGTGTTCAGGTCGATCGAGCAGACCTCGCATAAGTCCTGCGTGAGGATGACATCCGGGCGCAGTTCGCGGAGCAGGCGGGCGTTGAGCCGGTAGAGCCCGCCCTGGGTGATCCACCCGGAGTCGTCCTCGTTGGGCAAGGCGCCGTGATCAATCCCTTCTCCAGACCCGGAAACAGGTTCCGTCTGTGACGGGTAGGCAGAAAGTGCGCGGCGAACGGCCTGGTCGACGCCTGCCGATCCTCCCGCCTGGTGGAAGTCGACGATCTGGGTTGTGAGCGTTGGCAGATGAGAAAGCCCGGAAGGGAAATCGCACTCGTGCGACCTGCCGACGAGAAGGGAGGAACCGCCCACGAAAGAGAGCGTCTCAGTAGCCGAGGGCAGCAGACTCACGACTCGCATCGTCGCCATGCTAGGGATGCGACGCCCTGCATCGCCCTTCACGACCTTCCGAACTACCCTCGTCCCTTCCACCCTCGTGCGTCTGACCCGACACTTCTGAGTGGTTCCCGCCGGCGACGGAGCGCCGATGCCCGACTTGCGCGATGATCACCTTCGAGAGGCCGCCGCTTTGACCCGCAACCGCACAACACAACCTCTGCGCACGCGCAACGCACTCCTCGCCGACGCCCTCTGGCGATTCTCGGGCGGGATCGGCGGTGTCACCCTCGCGTGCGCCGCGCTCGTGTGCGCCCCGGCGCTCACCTCCGAAGCCTTTGCGCAGGAAGACCGCCAGCAGGAAGGCGGGAGCAGTTGGCTCCGCCGCGCGTGGGGTCAGGTGAAGCCCGAGGATCAGCAGCAGCCCGAGAACGCGCAGCCCGCGCAGAACGAAGCCGCGCCCGCGACGCGGTCACAGCGCGGCGGCCCCGACTCGGACGACATGATCCAGATCTCTGCGGCCTCCGAGCCGGTCTTCATCGAGCCCCTCGTCGATTTCGTCGCCAAGGAACTCGACATCAACATCGTCTCCGATCCCGGCCTCGCGGATCAGACCGTCATCTTCAACGGCGGGCTGTCCGTGCCGCGCGACGAGTTGCTCTCGTTGCTCTCGATGCTCCTTGAGCAGCGCGGCTACGCGATCACCGCCGATCAGCCCGGGTGGTATGTCATCAAGCAGGCGGGCAACCTGCCCGTCATCTTCGGGGATGGCCCCCTCTCGACCACGCGCGTCATCCCCACCCCGATGATCCGTCCCAGTTCCCTGCAGGACGCCGTCAGCAAGGCGCTGGGCGTGACCGAGGGGCAGGCGGGCCGCGTCGCGTTCCTCGACGAACTGGGCGTGATGATCGTCACGAACACGCCGCGCAACATCCAGGCGGTCGAGGACCTTGTCGCGGCCGTCACGATGGAGCGCGACCGCATGGCGCTCCACCGCTTCGAACTCATGAACCTCAGCGCCGATGTGGCGCGCGAGAAGATTCTTTCTCTTCTTGCCGGCGTCCAAGCCGGACAGGTGCGCGCGCAGAGCCAGCCCCTGGGCGAAGGCGCCCAGCGCGGCGCCGTGCAGGTGGGCGGCGGGCAGAGCGGCTCGCTCAGCAACCTTCCCGAGCGGCTCTTCGTCGACGCCGAGAGCAACGCGGTGATCTTCCGCGGCTCGGCCGCCGAAGCGAACTCGCTCATCGAACTCATCAGCGTGATCGATGTGCCCAGCCGGCTCATCGCGACGCGCTACGCCGTCGGACCCGCCGCGACCCAGATCGCGCAGTTCGGCGAGCGTCGCGGTCTGGGCTCCGTCACCTCGATGGGCTCGAACCAGACCGGCCGCACGACCTCGTTCGGCGGCAACTTCAACGCGGCGCAGAACCGCGGCGTCCAGAACCAGCAGGGCAATAACGGCTCGGGCTTCGTCATCGAGGACAACCTCGAGGCGTTCGTGTACTTCGGGACCAAGTCCCAGCACGCGCAGGTGCAGTCGCTCGTGGACGCGTTTGCAGAGCAGGCGCGCGGGGCGCGGATCGTCGTCGAGTTCTACAAACTCAAGCACGCCGACGCCGAGCAGGTCGCGGAACTGCTCAACGCGCTGATCCAGGACCCCCAGAGCCGCTCGGGTGAGAGCCCGTTCCTGCCTCAGGCGGGCATCGGCGGCAATCGCAACCGTCCGACCATCCCCTCGCCCATCGACCTGCAGACGCCGGGCGAGAGCGCGGAGGGCGCCGAAGGCGACGGCGCAGCGCTGACACCGACGGCCGATCTCAGCATCGAACCCGACATCGCGCGGAACCAGATCGCGGTGCGCGCACCGGCGCGCCAGCAGCGCGAGATCGCGAAGATCATCGAGAAACTCGACCTCCGCAGGCCGCAGGTCTACATCGAGGTGCAGATCGTCTCGGTCACCGCGAACGACGACTTCCGCTTCGCGATCGAGAGCCAGTTCACCCCGGGCCAGAGCGTGCTCTTCACGAACTTCGGCCTGACGACCGTCCCCGACGGCGGCTCGGCCACCACGCCCCGCCAGGTGAACCCCGCGCTGCGCGGCTTCACCAGCGCGATCATCGAGTCGGACTATGTGCCCTTCGTCATCAACGCCTTCCAGGAGATCGGCGACACGCGCATCATCAGCAGCCCGCGCGTGCTCGTGAACGACAACGAGGAAGCGAGCGTCGACAGTCTCCGCGAGGTTCCCTACGCCGAGACGACGCAGAACTCGAGCACCACATCGACCTCGCAGGGCGGCACGGTGGAAGCGGGCACCTCGCTCAGCGTGACGCCGCAGATCTCCGACGCGGGCATGCTCAACCTGACCTACGAACTCGAACTGTCGGACTTCGAGGGTCAGGGCTCGGACGGCCTCCAGCCGCCCAAGCAGACCGAGAACTACGCGGGCGTCGTGACGCTTCCCTCCGACGCGACCATGGTTGTGGGCGGGTTGGTCCGCGAGCGCAACGCGAAGGTCGTGCAGCAGGTGCCGTTCATCGGCGACATCCCGATCATCGGCGAGTTCTTCAAGGCCACCGTGGACAACAAGACGCAGGCGACGATCTATGTCTTCGTCACGCCGCGCATCGTCCGCGACCCGACCTTCACCGACCTGCGACTTCTCACCGAAGGCCCGATGACGCGCGTCAACCTCGACGGCGATCTGCCGGACCTCGAGCCCGTGTTCATGCCCACCAGCGGCGCGGTCGTGTCGCCCAAGCAGGAACTCGAGCCCCCGGAACTGAGCCCGATCGAAGAGCACAGCCCGACCGAGCCGACGGCGATGGGCCCGAAGAAGACCCCCGCCGCGGACCGTCCCAAGCCCATGGGCGCCGTCGTCATCGTCAACGAGAAGGAATCGGGCGGCCAGTGAGCGAGAACCCGACCGCCAACCCGGCCGAGTCGCAGGATCGCGCGAAACTGCGCAGCGAAGGGATCTTCGGCGCGCTCCCCGTGCGCGACGAGCACTTGCGCGCCGTGTCGTCCGCGCCCGGCGCAGACGAAGAGCCGTGGGACGCCCTGCTCTCCACGATCGGGATGGAAGAGCACACGGCGCTGGCCACGCTCGCGCGGCGAGTCGGGCTCGCGTTCGACGCCGACCCCACAGCCCACCCGTCGGCCAGCGCGTTCTTTGAGCGCGTCCCCGCCGATGTGGCGCGCCAGCACCAACTCGCGGGGATCAACAGCGACGGACGCACGATGACCATCGTGACCTCCCAGCCGATGCAGCCCGCGGTGTTCGCGTCGGTCGAGCGTTTGCTGGGCATGCCCGTGCAGATCGTGCTCTCGCCGCGCGCCCAGGTGATGAACCTCATCAACCGGGGTTACGAGCAGAAGCAGGACCTGGTCACCGAGATCGTTGAGGACATCCCCCTCGACGAGCAGGCGCTCAAGAATGCTGCGGGGACGATCGGCAACGCGACCGACCTTCTCCAACTCGCGCGGCAGACGCCGGTCATCCGTCTCGTGAACATGATCCTGTTCGAGGCGCTGCGCCGGCGCGCGAGCGATATCCACATCCACCCGCTCGACGGGAAACTGCTCATCCGCTTCCGCGTGGACGGGATGCTGATCGACGCGTTCACCCCCCCGCCCTCGCTGGGCCCGGCGATCTCGTCGCGCCTCAAGGTGATGGCCGAACTCGACATCGCGAACCGCCACTCGCCCCAGGACGGGCAGACCACCGTGCGCGTCGGCTCGCGCAAGATCGACATCCGCATGTCGTGCATCCCGACGGTGTACGGCGAGCGCATCGTCCTGCGTCTGCTCGACCAGAGCCAGACCCAACTCTCGCTCGACGCCGTGGGCATGACCTCGCTCATGCAGAGCGAGTTCCTCTCGCTCGTGAACCGCCCGAACGGGATGATCCTCGTGACGGGCCCGACGGGCAGCGGCAAGACGACCTCGCTCTACGCCGCGCTCGAGCGCATCGATCGCACCGCGCGCAATGTGATGACCATCGAGGACCCCGTCGAGTACCACCTCGACAATGTGAGCCAGATGCAGGTGAACCCGAAGCGCGGCGTGACCTTCGCCGCGGGCCTTCGCTCGCTCCTGCGTCAGGACCCGGATGTCATCCTCGTGGGCGAGATCCGCGACGCGGAGACCGCGCACCTCGCGATCCAGGCGTCGCTCACGGGCCACCTGGTGCTCGCGACGCTCCACACGAACGACGCGCCCAGCGCGATCAGCCGCCTCGAGGACATCGGGGTTGCGCCGTACCTGATCAACTCGTCGCTGCTCGCGGTGCTCGCGCAGCGCCTGCTCCGCCGCGTGTGCAAGGTGTGCAACGGCTCGGGCAAGGTGAACAGCGTTCGTTGCGAGAAGTGCGTCGGCACGGGCTATTCCGGCCGCGTCGCGGCGTACGAGATCATGACGATGACCGACGAGATCCGCGCGCAGGTCGCCAAGAGCGCCGACGCGGTGAGCATCCGCGAACTCGCCGTGGCGCAGGGGTTCAAGCCGATGCGCTCGGACGCGTTCGAGAAGATGCGTCTGGGCCTGACGACCGACGAAGAGATCCGCCGCGTCCTCGAGTGACGCCGCCCTGAGGTTGAGACGAGCCGATGCCCCCCGAGGCCGCCAGCACCAGCCCGTTCTTCTTCGTCGCCGCGACACCGATGGGCTCGCGGAAGATGGGCGTGCGCGCCGCCGCCAACGAGCCGCTGCTCTCGGAACTGCTCCGCAAAGAGCAACTCCTGCTGCTCCGCGCGTGGAAACTCCCCCAGTGGGCGCAGACGACCGAGTCTGTCGGCATCCCCGTCTCTGACGACCTCGCGATGAACGACCAACTCGCGACGCTCCTGCCGCGCGGCGTGCCGCTCGTCGAGGCGCTCGATGTCGTGACATCGGTGGTCAAACCGGGCACGAAGCAGCGCATCGAGCGCATCCGCGAGATGGTAGTGAGCGGCTCGTCGTTCGCCGACGCGTGCCAGAAGGCGGGCGGGTTCGAGGATGTGTCGATCGCCGTCTATCGGGCGGCCGAGCGCGCGGGCGATCTGGGCGGCGCCGCGGAGCGGCTCGCGAGTTCAGCGCGCAGGCGCCTGGCGATCAGCCGCAAGGCGATCACCTTGCTCATCTACCCCGCGGTGGTCATGTCGATCAGCGTGGTGGTGGTGCTGGGCATGCTGTCGCTCGTCGTGCCGCGCATCGGCGAGGCGCTGAGCGAGGCGGGCGTGAAACTCCCCTGGTTCTCCGACCTCGTATTCAGCGTGGGCGGCTGGTGCCGCGACAACCTGATCTGGATCGTGCTCGCGATGCTGACGGCAGTGGTGCTGGGCATCGCGCTGCGCCGGCAACTGGTCGGCGCGTTGCTCAAGGGCCTGCGCATCCTGCCCGCCGTGTCGCGGCTTCAACTGGCGATCGAGAGCACGCGCTTCTTCGCGATCATGGCCGCGATGACCAAGTCGGGCGTGCCCATCGCCGACGGGCTCGCGACGACCGCGCAGTCGATCACCCACCCGAAACTCCGCGGCCAACTCGAATCGCTCCGGAAGAAACTCGTCGAGGGCGGGCTTCTCAAGACGCTCATCGACGAAGTGACCGCCCTCCCCGTCGCCACGCGCCGCCTGCTGATCGCGGCCGAGCGCGGCGGCGACCTCGATCAGGTCTTCGACACCCTCGCCGGAGACATGGCCGAGGAGGTCGACACGCGCTCTGACCGCCTGCTCGCGCTGCTTGAGCCGGCGATCATCGTCGCGATGTTCACGATCATCGGGGCGCTGCTCCTGGCGATCATGATTCCGCTCATCACGCTCTCCACCAGCGCGGGGAGCCAGTTGTGAACGCGTTCCACACCAACGGTTTCGGCCGGGAAGGCCCCGAGATGGCGCCGAATCGCGGGGAACCGCGGGTCGCGGCGGGCCGTCTTACGGGTAGAGTTGCGCGACCTTTCCTCACGCGCCTTTCCTGCTGGAGCGTCCCGACCATGCCCCGTCCCTCGATGACCGATCGTGCTTCGCGTTCCCTCCCCCGCGCTTCGGGCGGCTTCACGCTGCTCGAACTGATGCTTGTGCTCGTGATCCTCGGCGTGCTGGCGACCGTCGCCGCCATCGCCGTCACGGGTCAGGCCGACAACGCGCGCCGGAGCGCGACCGTGACCAGCATGCAGACCATCGACCGCGGGCTGAAGTCGTACTACCTGCAGAAGGGCGCGTACCCGACGACGCAGGAAGGCATCTCGATCCTTGTTCCGACCTTCATCGAGAAGCCGCCGCTCGACGGCTGGAAGCGCCCGTTCGCGTACTTCCACCCCGGCCAAAGCGGCCGCGACTACGACCTGATCAGCGTCGGCAAGGACGGCGAGTACGGCACCGAGGACGACATCCGCAGTTGGGAAATCGACTGACATGCGCATGGGGGGACGGACCATCCCGACGGTTCCCGCTCGCGCGCCGATAGCGCGCCGGGGCGTGACCTTCCTGGAGGTGGTCTTCTCCGCGGTGATTCTGGCGATCGCGGCCGGCGCGATCACCGGCGCCTTCGCGCTGATCGAGCGGCTCTCGCTCCGTGATGATGCGCGGCTGGCGGGGTACGAGGTCGCGCACCGGCTGATTCTGCAGTACATGGACGACCCGGACTCGCTGCCGCCCGAGCACCTGCCGCTCGAGATGGGGCGCTTCAGGTTCCGCTACACGATCGGCAAGGAAGCGCTGGTCGAGGACAGCGCGGGCGAGACGGGCGTGGAGCGCCGCGAGGGGCGCAATGTCAACAACCTGGACATGGCCGACCGCCTGCGCGGGCGCCTGCTGCTCATCCGCGTGAGCGTGAACTGGGATCAGGGCGACGGCCTGCTGGACGAGGTCGCGTCGCTCGACCGGGTGTTCGACCCGTTCGGCGACACGAGCGACAGCGGGCAGATGCTCCGCCAGTTGCGCGAGGCGACGAAGAACAATCCGGAACTCCAGCAACTGATCGACAACATGATCCAGGCGGAGGAGCAGAAGAAGCAGCAGGAGGAGTTCGAGAAGAGCCTGCGCGGCGGGGGTGGCCGATGAACCGCCGGGGCTTCACCGCGCTCGAACTGATGATGGCGACGGCCGTCGGCGCCGTGGTGCTGCTGGCCGCGCTGGGCGTGTTCGGCATGATGGAGCGGCTCGACCGCTTCCACGCGCAGCGGTTCCGCGAGTCGACCGATCAGGTCTTCGCGCACACGGTGCTGGAGCGCGCGATGCAGACGCTGGTCGCGCAGGCCGAGCAGGACCCCGAGAAGATCATCGAGGGCTCGACGGGCATCAACCCCGACGACGCGGAACTCGAGGAGCCGCGCGGGCCGAACGACGGGAACGAAGAACTGCGCCGCCGCCAGCGCGAAGGCGCGATCATCCCGGGCTTGCACGGCCAGCACGGCGAGTTCAAGCGTGAAGCCAAAGGCAAGCAGTACGACGAGTACAACCGGGAGATCAAGGCCCGTCCGATGTTCGTGCTGGAAGCCGCGGGCGTGCTCGCAGCGGACAACAGCGCGGCGCCCCGTCGCATGGAAGTGACGATGCTGGCGCAGCCGGCGCCCGGCGCGCCGAAGACGCCGCTCTTCGTGCGCGGCGCGTTCGAGGCCGTCCCGATGAACAAGGGTTGGGCGCTCGTGTATGTGCCGCTGGCCCCCGCGGGCGAGCCGATCACGCTGCTCGAGGGCATCCGCGACATGCGCTGGGAACTGCTCGTGCGCGGCGAATCGTCGGGCGGCGGGATGCTCAAGGCGCGCGACGAGGACGACATCGAGAAAGGCGGCGTGCGCGTCGCGGAACTCAACGCGAATGTCGCGCGGCAATTCCCCAAGGCGGTGCGCTTCATCGCCCTGCTCTCGACCGGGCAGACCGTTGACTGGATGTTCGAGCCCTCGGTGACCACCGCGGGCGTGTACAACCTGGAGGCGCCCGCCCAGTGAAGCAGCGGCGCGATCCATCCCGAAGCGGCCGCGAGCGCGGTTTCGTGCTCCCGACGATCATCCTGCTGATCTTCGTGGGGTCGCTGGTGATCGCGTCGGCGCTGGAGCGGTATTCGACCCAGCAGTTGATCGTCCAGCAGCAGATCGAGGGGTACCGGCGCCATCACGATGTGCAGGGCGCGCGGGCGGTGCTGAAACTCTGGATCGAGCGTCAGCGCCTGGGCGATCTGGGCGCCAAGGCGTCGCCGATCACTCCGGCGCACCGCTTCGAACTGCCCGGCGGTCGACGGATCGCCGTGTATCTGCTCGACGGCCAGGGGCTGGCGAAGGCGGATGTCAGCGACGAGGCGCCCGCGATGCGTCAGGCGTACGAGACCTTCCAGCGCCGGCTCCCCCCGGACCGGCCCGATCTGTACCGCCGGCTGGGCCCGGTGACGGTGAGCATCAACAGCGCGCCGGAGGAAGTGATCGCCGCGCTGGCGCCCGACGGCCGCGAACTGGCGCCGACGGTGCTGGTGGCGCGTCAGGAAGAGCGTCTGAATCAGGCGAGCGCGAGGACGCTGCTGACGGACTTCGGGTACGACAACGAGCAGATCGCCGAGATCTTCCGGCTGATCGCGTTCGAGCCGACTTTTTTGCGCACCCTCGTCGAAGTCGAGGACACGACCGGGGTGATGCGGTTCGCGGCGTACATCGACGCGGGCGGCGTGAACGCCGGGAAGCCGCAGATCGTGGAATGGCGCCAGGTGGACGAGGACGAGGCGGCCGCGTTGCTGCTTTCCGGTCCGACCGAGAACGACGCCGGGAGCGGCGTCGGGGGGTCGTCGACCCGGGGGAATGAGCGGGTCGGGCAAAGAGGATCATCCGGGGCGGGCAGGGAACAGCGGTAATCTGCCCCGCGTCGAACGCGAGGCCGCCGACACGACGACAGTAAGAGATTGACGAGGAATCAGCACGCCATGGGATCGCTTCCGCTCAGACAATCCGACGCAGCCCGGTGGACGAAGGCCGCGTGGGCGGCGACCGCGCTCGCGGGGGCGGCGGCGGTGATCATCTTCGTGCTCCCTGCGCGGAAGGTGACGATCGACGCTGATCCCACCGCGCACGGCGGGCATGCACAAACGCCCGAGAAGGTGCGCGTGCACCCGACCGAGAACCTGGGCCCTCAGAACTGGTCGGCGCTGTCGTCGACCATGCTCTCGCTCCAGAGCGATCAGCCGGAGTTGGAGCAGTGGTGGCGCACGGAAGAGCGGCGTCGCGCTGACGCGGCCGCCCGAGCCGCGGCCGAGAACGGCAATGCCGAAGACGGCGCACCGACCGACACGAGAGTGGATGGCCGCTTCGCGCCGACTTGGCGATTCATCGGTCTGATGTGGAGCGGGCGCACGCCGCTCGCGATCCTGCATGTCGATGGTCGCCAGAAACTCGCTCGCGTGGGCGACAAGCCGATCGCCAACGACGAGTTCGTCATCGACTCGATCGACGCGGAGAAGGTCATCGTGTCGCGCCGGGGGAGCAAGTACGAGATCAAGCGTGAGGAATCGGACCGCGGCCGCGTCCTGACAGACGCCAGCGCGAGCGTGGACCCGGAATCCAGCGTGTTCGGGGATCAGACGGGAATCGGCCGGCGCGCGCCGACGATGACCCGCCCGAGGAACAACCGTCAATGAGCGTGTACGCCGCCTGGATACGGGAGGACCTCTCCGAGGTCCGGCTGTGGACGCCCAGCGGCGAGGTGTCGTGGCGCGCGGAGCCAGCGCCCAAGGAAGACGAGCCCGACGCGTTCTTCATGCGTGATCGCGCGAAGGACGCCGCGGCGTGGGCTGTCTCTCAGTTGGGCGGCGCCAAGCGGCTGGGCATCGTGTGCGTGGACATCGAGGACGCGGCGTGCGTCTTCGCGAGCGCGCCGAGCGCCGATCCCGAAGTTGTCGCCGCCGCGATGCGCTCCGGCTCGACCGACTACGACGCGCTCACGATGCGCGGGCATATGCAGCCCCTCGCGAAGGCGGCGGCGAAGCCGAGTTCGTTCTCGAGCCCGACGATCGACAAACTGTTGAAGCGCGGCAAGGCAGCGCCTGCGGCGCAGGCGGGTTCCCTCCGCATGGCGGTGCTGGCGACGCCCGACTCGCTCGTGCGGTTGTGGCTCGACCAACTCGACCGTCTCGGCGCGAGCGTCGGGGTGGTCGTGTCGCTCTGGCACGCGCTGGGCGAGGCGTGGTCGCAGGACAACTCCGGCGCGTCCGACGGTGAATCCGTCGAGGCGCAGGACATCGGGCCGATTGATGCGGTGATCCTCGAGGACACCGGGCGGCTCGTGTGGTCGTGGATGCGCGGCGGGAACCTGATCGCGGCGGGCGAACTCTCGATCCGCCGCACGGGCGGCGTCGACCCCGAGCGCTGGAACAGCGAGGCGTGGTTCCCGGTGGCTGCGTCGCGTCTGACGCTCGACTGGCTGACCTGGTCCACGCACATGGGCGCCAGCCCGACGAAGGTGCGTGTGGTCGGTTCGGACGCCAAGGATCTGGCGCAGGTTCTCGACGAGCGCTGGCCGCACGCGGATGTGAGCGCGACGGTGCAGAACGACCCGATCGGCGGGACGGTGCGTGCGCTCGCGCAACGCGAGAATGTCTCGCCCGACGCCGACGACGATCCACGACGCACGCTGGTGGCGCTGTCGCGTCGCCGCGGGCGCGCGCACGCGAAGTTGTACACCTGGGCGGGCGTGGCGACCGGCCTGTGCGCCGTCGCGGTGTTCGCGGTCGGCTGGCGCACGATGGAGCGCAAGGCGCAACTCGAGCGGGCGGCGTCGAACCTGCGGAATCAGGTCGCGCTGACCGTGCAGGAGGTCGAGCCCTCGCTCGCGAGCAACCCCGACAAGGCGCGCGCGCTCGATTCGGTGCTCCAGCAACTCCGCCAGGAGCGCCCGGAGATCAGCGATCCGCCCGCGGCGCGTCCGATCCTCAACGAACTCGCTCGGCTGAGCGCCGCGTTCGAGGCGCTGGGCGCGGACGGGCTGTTCTTCCTCGACTTTGACCTGAACGAAACGCTCCCCAACGCGACGGTGCGCGTGCCCGACTTCGCGACGGGCGAGCGGCTGCGCGAGGAACTGATGCGTTCTCCCGGGCAGATCGACTGGTCGGTGACTTTCCAGCGTGAGTTGGGGCAGAACCTGCAGGACTGGAAACTGACCGGTCAATGGATTGCGCCGCCGGAGGCCGCACGATGAGCGTTCTGAAGCACGAGCCGATGCTGCGCCCGCTGGCGCTGAGCGCCGAACGGGCGAACCGTCCGACGGCGATCGTGGCGTTCACCGCGGTGCTGCTGGTCGGCGCGTTCGGCTTCCTGATGTGGTCGGCGAAGGGCGTCGGCGCCGCCGAGCGTCGCGTCGAGCGAGCCCGGGGCGAGGCGGTGAATGTGGCGCTGATCTCCGAGGAGATCGAGCGGCTGCGCACCGAGGAGACCGTCACCGACACGCCGGACGCCAAGTACCGGCGCAACCCGAACCTTCTCAGCACGCTCAGCACTTCCGCCGATGTGGCCGGGCTGAGCGTCCGTCCCCGGATCACGCCCCTGAAGTCCGACGAGCAGCGCAACGGCGCGCTGATCCGCCAGAATGTCTCGGCGAGCATCAGCGGCCAGGAGATCGGCGATGTCCTTCGCTGGATCGAGACCGTGCTGAAGCAGATGGACGGGCTCTATGTTTCTCAGTTCAAAGCAACGCCCAACCGTACGACTGGGTGGAACATCGATGTGCGCTTCTCGCGCTGGGAGTTGAAGCAGTGAACGCGATCAAGAACACTCGACGCAGCGCGGTGGCGATCCTCTCCGTCGTGGCCCTCGCGGGCGCGATCGGCGGGTGCTCGGCGAAGAAGCCGACCGACATCACCATCTCCAACGGGCGCGAGGTCTCTCAGGACCTGACGAAGGCGGTGGGGCTGGTCGCGCAGGCGCAGAAGGCCCAGAAGGACGACAAGAACGAACTCGCGATCTCGCTGTACCAGCAGGCCGTGGAGCAGTACCGGGACTACCCGGCCGCCTGGAACAACATGGGCGTGCTGATGCTCAAGGAGCAGCGGTACCTCGAGGCGGCGGAGTGCTTCGTCAACGCGCAAGAGATGGCGCCTCAGGACCCCCGCCCGTCGTACAACCTGGGCCTGACCTGGGACAAGGCGGGGTACCCGAGCGACGCGCTCACGCACTATCAGTCGGCGCTCCAGCGCGACTCGAACTACCTGCCGGCCCTTCGCGGCGCGGCCCGCGCGTCGTGGCTGCTCCGCCGGTACACCGAATCTTCCCTTGACACGGTCCGCACGGCCCTCATGATCGAGAAGAACGAGCGCTGGCGCAACTGGTTCCAGTTGGAGAATGTCCGGATCCAGAACGAACTGTCCCAGCCGACCTACTCGGGCATCGGCGGCTCGTTCAACACCCCCTGAGGGGTGGGCTCTGATCGGCATCTCGCGCGATCCCAGGCGGGTCGTCGCTCGTAAGGAAGTCTGATGCATCGAGATGTCCGTCCAACCCTGATCGCGGCGATCTGCGGGCTTGCGCTCGGCGGCGCCGCGTTCGCCCAGGACAGCGTGGCGACCTCAGCCAGCCAGTCCGACGCGATTTCCGCGTTCGATCTCGACCTGCAGCGGGTCCGATATGTCGTTGACCTTTCGCCCGTCGTGTCGGGGTGGGGGACGGCGTTCGGCGTGGCGCCCGTGCTCAAGGCGTCGCGAAGCATTGCGCCGACCTTCAGCACCCAGATCCTCGGCGGCGCGGGGCTGTCCGCCGGCCACCGCACGGCCGTCGAGATCCCTTCCGCCGCTTTCTCGCTCTGGACCGCTCCCGGACAGGGCGTGAACCCGTCGTACAACGCGAATCCGGGCTCGTCGGTCACCAAGACCGGATTCAGCCGGGCGTTCGGCGTGGGATTCAGCGATTTCGGGCTGGAGACCACGGACCAGACCCTCGCGAGTTCGGCCGTCGGCGCGATCGTCGGGCAGGACACGGCCAACCCGACCCGACTCTTCGTCGAGCGAACCACGGCCCTTGTGAGCCGCAATGACACGCTCGAGCCCGATTCGTCGTCGATCTCGATGGGGTCGATCGATCAGGGCGGCAATGTGTACCTGCGCGTCGATGACTTCGGCGCCACGCTCGGCTTCGCCAATGTGAAAGGCGAGAACGCGCTCGCGGTGTCTCTCTCGGAGCGAGACGTCACCCCGGGGCTGAATTCGCTGAACTTCCTTGTGAATCTCACCGGCTCCCCCACCGGATTGAACGGCCCGTTCTCCGGCGCGGGCGCGACCCGGTTCCTCGTGAACAACGGCACTGTCACGCTCAACACGCCGGTGGGCCTGTACTCCCCGGCGGCGCCCGGGCTGACCACATTCTCGAACGCGACGATGTCGCTCGACTTTCGTGGTCGCGTGACCATCGGCCGTGACACCTCGAACGCCGCGACTTCGACGGCCACGCACCTGGCGAGCGGCGTGAGCGGTCTGCGCGGCAACCCGACATTCTCGATCGCCACCGATCTGGCCGGGCCTCCGACCGCAGGCGTCGTCGCCTCGCTGGCGATCCCGACCGGCTCGACCCGCGCGACGCGCATCAATGTGTTCGGCCTGACCAGCCCGGCCTCGGCGGTCGATTCGCCCTCGATCACCCCCGGGTCGGCGACCTCGGCGGCGCTCCCCTCCCCTCTGAACGGTCCGAACGGCTTCGTCGGCAACGCGACCGGGCAGGCGGAGTTCACGCATTATCTGAGCCAGATCTCGTTCCGCGGCCCGAGCGGCCAGGTCGGCGTCGGTCGCACGAACGCGGGCGAACTCGTCCTCGCGGCTGTGGCGACCGATCCGAGCGCTCCGGCCGGCGCGAGGGAATTCCTCGCGGTCGCCACGCGGAATCCCAACTCGGGCGAGTTCGCGTGGACCGTCGCCGCGCATCCGGGCATGGCGGTGTTCACCGGGCCCTCTTCTAGCGGTTCGCCGAGCCAGATCGGCACGCTGGCGACCCAGTCGCCGGCGTCGATCTCGACCCCTGCCGTGGACCTGCTCGGGAACATCTACTTTGTCGCCGCCTGGGACGACACGCGCCCCGCGGGCTCAGCCGGCCCCGGGGGCGAGAGCGGCCCGGGCCGCAAGACTGGCCTTTTCCGAGCCGTGCGCAACGATTCCGGTCAGTTCGAACTCGAACTCCTGCTCTGCACGGACCAGACCGTCCAAGGAGTCAACAGCAACACGCCGTGGACGATCTCCCGGCTCACTCTGGCCGACGCGGATTCGATCGCTTCGGGCGGGTTCCACGGCGGGCAGGTGCTTCAGGCCCAGATCCCCGGCCGTGAAACCTCCAACCGCCGCTCTGCCTTCGCGGCGGGCGGCGTCGTGGTGAACGCCACGATCCGCTACGACCGCGGGTCAGGCCAGACCAATGCGTATGAGGCGGTCCTGTTCCTCGGGCCCCGCAACGCTTTGGAGGGCGACGCCAACGGCGACGGGGTCGTGAATTTCTCCGACCTCAATCTGGTGCTGGCGAATTATGGCTTCACCGGCGCCCCCGGGGCTCTCCCGGGCGATCTGAACGGCGACGGCGTGGTCGATTTCGCGGACCTGAACACGGTGCTCGCGAATTTCGGCGCCACCGCCGGCTAAGCCCCTCGCGGCCCCATGGGAAGCCCCAGGGCAGCAAAACCCTATCAAAACCCACTCAGATCCGTGGCGTCGGAGGCAGAGATTCCTGCGCCGCCGGTCACGATCCTGTTGCTGCGGGGGTCTGATTTCTCGGGCCAAAGTCAAGATCGTGCGAAGCTTGAGAACTTAGACGGCTTATCGCGGAAATTTTGGAATTCTCGCGAGCCAAGGCTTTCACAGATGCGAATCCTGTGATACATTCAATCGTCGTCTGGGAGCGATTGTTCGCTGCCTCAGACCCGTTCGCCGCTGACAGCTTGGAACGAACGGGCTGACGGAGAGACAGAGATTACTTTGAGAGGAGACTGCGCATGGTTCGTATGATTTCTGCCGCTGCGGCCCTTACCCTCGCCGCTGGCCTTGCTAACGCTGGTGTCGTCACTCCCTGGCTTGAGGCCGTGGTTGTCGACAACGGTGGCATCTCGGACGGTTCCCCCGCCGACCTCGCCGGTACGATCACCTACGATCTGTTCTGGACCAACAACGGCGACTCCACCGTCGGCGTGAACGGCTTCAACCTCGGCACCGCGGCTCAGCCCGGCCTCGCCCCCTACCGCATGTTCCACACCGGCACCGTGTTCAACCACGCGTTCGGTAGCGACACCGCTCCGAACCCCGCCCTCATCCCGGCCTTCCCCGCTCTCGAGTTCGACTCGTACTTCGCGGTCGGTAACAGCGCGGTGTCCTTCGTTCCCGGCTCGGCCTCGTTCGCCGGTCAGGAAGTCCTCGGCACCTGGTTCACCCAGCCCCCCGTCATGGTCGCGGCCGGCGAGAGCCTCCGCTTCATGCGTCTCACGATCCGGGACGGCGTGCTCGACATGACCAACTCCACCATGGAAGTTGGCTTCTCGGACAGCACCACCGGCGTGTTCGGCTTCGTGCCGACCCCCGGCGCCGCTGCCCTCCTGGGCCTCGGCGGCATCGCCGCCATCCGTCGTCGCCGCTAATCCGGCTTCGAAGGATCGCAATCTGATCGATTGATCACCCCGACGGGTCCGCAAGGGCCCGTCGGTTGTTTTTTGGTTCCGTGCATGTCGCCGGCTCACGCCCCGATGGAATTCCTTTGGCATTGGCGCAGGAACGCCGCATTTTGATCTCGGACGCTGCGCGGCTTGTCGCCGTAACGCGTGTGCGTTTCCGTCCGGGCGGAGCAGCCCCCGCGACTACCGAGTTCCGTGTGTGCCACTCAACGAACCGCGGCGGCCCCGCCGCCTTCGACAACGCCAACGGCGAAGTCCTCGGCGCCTGGTTCACCCAGCCGCCCGTCGCCGTCGCTGACGGTCCCTCGACATCACATGATCGCCGGAGATCGCCCCCGACGGGGCCGCAAGGTCCCTTCGGTTATCGCCTTGTGGGAGAGCCGCATCCGGCTCATCGAACGCGACGAGTCCGGGAGTCTCGCGCGTTGCGCCACTCGGCTGTCAACGCTCGACGGAGATCGCAAAAAACGATTTCCGATTTGTCAAACTAACTCTTGCGATTTTCTTTGATCCCCGATAGAACGGGTGATGCCGCCGTACCGGGTGGTCCGGGACGCTCCTGGGGCCAGACGGCGGGCATGCACAGGGAGATTTCCAAAATGCGTTCGATTCACCCGACCTCGTTCGGCGCGCTCATCCTCTGCGCCGGCCTCGCGATCCCCTCCACCGCGGCGCTCGCTGACGGCAACTTCTCGACCTACTGGCGTCAGGTCAACAACCGGTACAGTTCGGCGACCGGAGAGGAAACCGGCCTGCACCGCGATTTCTACACCTTCGATCTGTTCCTTCGCGGCGATGTCGGCACGCGGATCAACGCCATCAACATGGGCTACGCCGCCGACCCCGATGTCCACAACGAGTACATCTACCAGAACGGGAATGTCTACGAGCACGAGAACAACCCCGGGTACTTCGCGCCCAACCCGGCCATCTTCCCGTACGACCCCGCCAGCGAATTCGACACCTACCTCGCGCTCGGGGACATCCCGGCGCTCGAACTCTCCACCGTCGGCAACTCCGTGCGCATCGACAGCAACATCATGCGCGCGATCTGGTTCGCCGTCCCCGGAGGCGAGGCGTGGCCCGCGAGGATCGACGAATCGGGCGAGATGCACCTGATGCGTCTCACCGTCTCGAGCGACACCACGATCATCGGCGGGCTCGGCAGCCGCATCCAGATCGGCACGGTCATCGACGGCGACCCGTCGACTCCGACCGCGTTCATCCCGGTCGCGGTCTCCTCGTTCCTGATTGTTCCTTCGCCGTTCACAGCCGGCGCCTTCGCGCTCGCGGGGCTCGCGCTGGTCCGTCGCCGCCGCTGATCGACACGCGGCTCGCCAGTATTCAATCACAGCATCCGCCCCGCGCTGCCGCGGGGCGTTTCGTTGCGCAGAGCGGCGACTTTGCGCTTCCAATTTCCGGATCGATCGGCTAGATTGCGCCCATCGCGACGGGCGCCTGTAGGAGGGAGGCCCGACGACGATTCGGGAGGAAACACGCCATGTCGTCAACTCGGTTTCTCTGTCTCGCCGCACTGTGCGGAGCCGTGTCGTGCCACGCGCACGCGACCGTCACCGGCCTTCGCTGGGTCGAGGTCGACAACACGATCGTTGACCCCGCGAGCGATCCCGTCGCCGGCGCAGCGTGGCTCGCGAACCCCGCCGGGTGGAGGACATTCGATCTCATGGTCCTCGGCGATCCGGGAACCAACATCGGCGGCTGGTACTTCGGCTCGCCGCTCTTCCCAGACCTCGACGACTTTGTCATCTACACGGACGGCGAGATCTTTCAGCATCCCGCCGGCGGCAATCTCCCGCGGAACGACGGCCCGATCTACGACTTCGCCACCCTGCTCCAGTTCGACACCTACATGACGATCAACGGTCAGACAGAGATGTCCCTCGTCCCTTCGTTCGGGGGCACCGATCTCTCCGACGGGATCGCCGGGCTGCGCGGCGGAGTCCAGGTGTTGCCGCCAGAGCCGATCGGCGCGAGCGGTCTGTCGCAGTTGCTGCGCATCACGCTGAGCGCAGACTTCACCTATCTCGGGAACTACAACGCGCCCGACGGGTTGGTCTCGCAGGCGTATCTCATCAGCGACGGCGTGTCGCTTCCGTTCCTGCTGCCCACGGAGATCCCGGCGCCAAGCGCAGCGGCTGTTCTGACGCTCGCTGGAGTGGGGTTTGCCCGTCGTCGTCGCTGATCACTATCCAATCCGATCCTGACCATCCCGCCGGCCTCTTCCGGCGTTTTCGTGCGCGCGTCCTTCGGGTACTCTGAATGTCTCATACACGAGGCACGCCCATGAATGACCGCACGAGCGACATCGAATCGCTGCTCCAGGAAACCCGCCTCTTCCCGCCGCCGGCCGAGTTCGCCAAGCGGGCCCACATCGGCTCGATGGACGAGTACCGCGCGGCCCACGAGCGATCGATCAACGACCCCGACGCGTTCTGGGGCGAGGTCGCGCGCGGCTTCGAGTGGTTCACGCCCTGGACGAAAGTCCGCGAGCACGACCCGAAGCGCCCCTACGACACGAAGTGGTTCGTCGGCGGGACAACAAACCTCTGCTACAACTGCGTCGATCGCCATGTCAACGCGGGCTTCGGCGACGAGACCGCGATCGTGTGGGAAAGCGAACCCGTTGATGCGGGCGGCGAGCCCGAAGTCCGCCGCCTCACCTACGCCGATCTCCAGCGCGAGACCGCGAAGTTCGCGTCCGTCCTCGAAACGCTGGGCGTGAAGAAGGGCGACATCGTCACGCTCTACATGCCCATGATCCCCGAACTCGCGATCGCGATGCTCGCGTGCGCACGACTCGGCGCGGCGCACTCCATCATCTTCGGCGGGTTCTCGGCGCAGGCCATCGCCGACCGCGTCGCCGACGCGCGCAGTTCGGTGCTCGTCACCGCCGACGGCGGCTGGCGCCGGGGGAAGGTCGTCCCGCTCAAGGACAATGTCGACGCCGCCTGCGCGCAGTCGGACACGATCAAGCATGTCGTCGTCGTGCAGCGATGCCTCAACGACATCGCGTGGACCGACGGCCGCGACGCGTGGTGGCACGACCTGATGCGCGACGCGAGCGCGGACCGCGCGTGCGAGCCGATGGACGCAGAAGACCTGCTCTTCGTGCTCTACACCAGCGGCACGACGGGCAAGCCCAAGGGCATCATGCACACCACGGGCGGGTACATGGTGTTCACCGCGATGACCTCTCGCCTCTCGTTCGACCTCATGCCGGGCAGCGGCGAGGTCTATTGGTGCACCGCCGATATCGGCTGGGTCACCGGGCATTCGTACATCGTGTACGGCATCATGCCCAACCGCGTGCCCACGCTCATGTACGAGGGCGCGCCCAACTTCCCCGACTGGTCGCGCTTCTGGGCGATCGTCGAACGCCACAAGGTCGCGCAGTTCTACACGGCGCCGACCGCGATCCGCGCGTTCATGAAACAGGGCGATGCGCCCGTTACGAAACACGACCTTTCATCGCTGCGCGTGCTGGGAACGGTCGGTGAACCGATCAACCCCGAGGCGTGGATGTGGTACCACCGCGTGATCGGCGCCGAGCGATGCCCGATCGTGGACACATGGTGGCAGACCGAAACCGGCGGCCACATGATCACCCCCCTGCCCGGCGCAACGCCCACGAAGCCCGGTTCGTGCACGCTGCCCATGCTGGGCGTCGACGCCGCCTGCGTGAACGACGCGGGCGAGGAGGAACCGCTGAACACGGGCGGACTGCTCACGATCCGGCAGCCGTGGCCGGCGATGCTGCGCGGCATCCTGCACGACCGCGAACGCTTCCTCGAGACCTACTGGTCGCGCGTGAAGACTCCCGACGGCCGCCCGTTCTACTTCGCGGGCGACGGCGCGCGCCGCGACAGCGACGGCTACTTCTGGATCATGGGCCGCGTGGATGATGTCATCAATGTGAGCGGCCATCGCCTGGGAACGATGGAGGTCGAGAGCGCGCTCGTCAGTCACCCCGCGGTTGCCGAGGCGGCCGTCGTCGGCGTTCCGCACGAGATCAAAGGCACAGGCATCGCGGCGTTCGTGACGCTCAAGGAGTCGGCGACCTCGCGCGCGGGCGACGCGCTGCGCGCGGAACTCTCGGCGCATGTCGCCAGCGAGATCGGCGCGATCGCCAAACCCGACATGCTGCGCTTCGCCGCGTCGCTGCCCAAGACCCGCTCGGGCAAGATCATGCGGCGGTTGCTCCGCGACATAGCCGCGGGCAAGGAAACCGTGGGAGACACCACGACGCTCGAGGACTACGGCGTGTTGGCCGCGCTCCGCTCAGGCGAGGAGTAACGCTCGATCACCCCCGCGCGGGCGGGGTGCGCCGGTCGGCGTTGTTCTGTGAATCTCGCGCGAGCGATGTGTACGCGGCGAACCCGAACGGCTCGGAGTCGTTGCCCGAGGACACCTTCCTCGACGCCGCTTCCAACTGCCTGAGCAACTCATCGCTCAGCACGCGAACGCTGCTGATCTCGTGGAGCGGGAGCGTGACGATCTCGCCCACGGGCGTACGGATGTTGAACACCGTGCACTGCACGGCCACGCACAACTCCCGCGACTTCGGGTCCTTCACGACGCTGCACGGGAAGAGCGGCTCCACATCGGACACCGGGATGCGCTCGCCAAGCGAGGTCAGGACGGAGACGCGGCCGTCCATGATGTCGGGGTTGGTGCGCGCGAGGGTCGCGAACGCGACGAGCATCTCCCGGGCGACATTCTGCCAGTACACCTCGCGCAGTTCGCCGAGGCGTTGCATCGTCGGGATATTCGGCGCCTGGATGGAGGCGACCATCGCGGTCGCGAGTTCCTGGGGCGCGAAGAAGTCCCCGTCGAGCGGGGGCAGTCCGGGCCCGGCGATGGTCGAGAGAGTCATGGCCTTGGGTGCGTCGGCGTCGCTCATGCGGAAAGGGTAGCGGCGCGAACGGACAAAAAAAGAACCGGCCGATCCATCGAGGGACCGGCCGGTGTTTCATGCTGATTCGACTGATCCGGGAAGGATCAGGCGGGTTCCGTCGGGTTCAGATCAGAACACGAGCTGGAACTGAGCGCGGAGGACGAACTGGTCGGAGTCATCCGAAGCCAGAAGGCCGCTGCCGGTGCTGATGACCGCGGAGGTCGGGCCACCGGTGGAGGTGACGGTCTCGTCGAGCGCCCAGACGACGTCGAAGGTGAACTTGGCGGCCTGCTTGTGCAGGTAGTAGTTCACACCGAAGGTGATTTCGGAGTAGTCGTCGAGGGTGTCGCCGTCGGTGAAGTCGTAGCGACCGAAGAGTTCCCAGTCCTCGGTCATGAACACGCCGCCCTGGACGACGAAACCGAAGGTGTCGTTGTCGCCGGAGGGGCCGTCGCCGTCGATCGACGCGCCGGTGATGGCGCCGAAGAGGTTCCAGCCGTCGGACTGCCACGAGGCGTCGAGGGTGTAGGCGACGAAGTCGTCAACGGGGTTGTTGACCTCTTCGCTGTCGTCCTCCCAGTGGAGGGCGCCGCCGATCATGAGACCGTTGGCGGTGCCGCGGAAAGCGGTGAACTCTTCGAACTGCTTCCAGTCGCCCATGGCGAGGAACTCGACGCGGCCGGTGAGGGCGTAGTCGGCGGGGTCAGCGTTGAAGTCGGTGTTCGCGGAGCGGAAGCCGTCCGAGAAGGCGCCGGTGACGCGGAACTGCTCGTTCATCCAGGCAACCTGGACGCCCTGCGAGCGGCCCTGGTTGAAGAACTCGTTGGTGTTCGAACGCTCGACGGCGAGCTGCTTGGTCGAGGAGACAAGCTCTTCACGCATGAAGGGGAGCTTGAACTGACCCCAGCGGAGGTTCAGGCCGTTGTCGAACTTGTAGCCGACGTACGCGTCCTCGAGGACGAAGTCGCCGCCGTCACGCTCGAAAGCGCCGGAGATCTTGTAGTAGAGGTTCGGGTCGAAGATGTGGCCGTCGAACCAGATCTTCGTGCGGCGGGTCTGGAAGCCGAGGGTGGTGTCGTCGTCAGACTCGTCACGATCGGTGGCGGGGTTGTCGGGGAAGGTGCCGTCGCGGAAGTTCGCGAGGTAACGGAACTGGATCTGGCCGCCAACATTGAGGCGGAAGTTGCCGTCGGCGGAACCCATGAAGAACTTGCCGTCGTGACCGGCGGTGGCGCCGCTCTGCAGCAGCGACGAGCGGGTCTGGGCGTCGTTCATCATCTCGGCGACGAGCGCGCGAACTTCGTCGGCGTTCTGGTCGGACCAAGCGTTCTGGTTGGCAAACGCGGTGCCCGTCAGGCCGATCGCGGCGCCGGCGAGCATCACAAGGCTCTTCGTGTGAGACATGCGAGACTACTCCTCTGAGGATCTTCTGTCGGACGCGATATCGCTACTTCGTCCGTCCTGTGTGAAGGTGACCCGCTTGCTTCCTGCATCCGGGTCCGGCGCGCCGACGCGGCGGCCACTTCATTTTCTACTCTTCGAATCCGATTCAACCGCAACGGGACTCCGCCCGCGCGGCACTCGCTTCCCTACGACTATCGGAACACAGGGCGAAGCGAGTGCACACTATACCAAGGAAGTTTGCCATCGCAAACTCGGTCCGGAAGGTTTTCGCCCCTCACGCCCTCTGAAACATGTGGGTTTCGTGAATTCGCCCCCGAGAGGCCGTTTCTGCGCCCCGAGCCCCTGTCCCGGACCCTTCCGGCCCTTTACCATCTTTATAGAAGGCGTCCGCAGTCGCCTTCAGCCCGGCCTTCTGACGGCCAAGTCAATTCATAACCCTTTGCGGTGCAAGAGAGTATGAGTGACAACCCCTCGATTCTGGTCGTCGACGACGAGCGTGATCTGGTCGAACTGATGACCGTCAACCTCGAGGCCGCCGGCTACAGCGTCCTCCCGGCCCATTCCGGCGACGAGGCCCTCGCCAAGGCCTCCGAGCACCTGCCCAACCTGGTCATCCTCGACCTCATGATGCCCGGCCTGTCCGGGATCGAGGTCGCCAGACGCCTCAGGGCCAACCCCCGAACCAGCGGCGTGCCCATCATCATGCTCACCGCCCGCGCCGCCGAGGCCGACCAGATCGTCGGCCTTTCCGTCGGCGCCGACGACTACATCATCAAGCCATTCTCCTTCAAGGTGCTGAAGGCTCGCGTCGAAGCGATCCTCCGCCGCGCCTCCGGGAAGTCCACGCGTGACTCCCTCACGCTCGGCGCGATCCGGCTCGACCTCGACGCCCACGAGGCGTTCGTGTCCGAGGAACAACTCAAACTCACGCCCACCGAGTACCGCCTCTTGTGCGCGCTCATCGAGGCCGCGGGCCGAACCCTCAGCCGCGCGCAACTCGTGGAATACGCCATGGGCCCGGGGATCGCGGTCACCGATCGTGTGATCGATGTCCACATCGCCGCCGTTCGACGCAAACTCGGCGAGTGCGCCGACATGATCCGCACGGTTCGCGGCGTGGGATATCGTGCCGTGGCGATCACCGCCCCGCCCGAGCCCACGCACGACGTTCGCGCGTGAGCGAACAGCCCGTCGGGGCGCGGCGTCGATCCGGCCGATACCTCCTCTGATGACACCAAGGCGTGCCCGCACACCTCGCCGCCCGCTCGGCCTGCTCACACGCGGGCTCGCGCCCGGGCTGATCGCGCTGTGGCTCCTCGCGCTCGCGAGCGTCGTCATGCTCGGTTTCCCGATCGACGCCGACCCGCTTGCGCGGCAGGCGATCATCGTCGCCATCGCCGCCGTGATGACCGCCGCCGTCTCGTGGATCGGCTGGTCACTCCTTATCAGTCCGGGGAGACGCCTGCGGTTCCGCGCGGCGGCGCTGACGGCGGGCGAAGATCGCGCTCTCCGCAAGTCCGCCTCCAGGGACGAACTACAGGACCTCGACCGGGCGATCTCACGCATCGGCGAACGTCTCGCCCGCCAGGACGCCCAACTGGAGCGTGAGCAGCGCACCCTCCGAGCGCTGTTCGAGAGCCAGGCCGAACCGATGCTCGCCGTCGATCCCGCAGGGCTCGTCGTGTTGTGCAATCCCGCCGCCGAGCACTTTCTCAGCGCGGGCGCCGGGAGCCTTCCCGGCCGTTCGCTCCGCTCCTACCTCACCATCGCGCGGCTGCTGCAAGCGCTCGAGGCCGCGCTCGGAGGTCGAACCTTCCGAGGACGCATCACCGTTCCCACCGAGAGCGGCGAGCGCATCTGGGACTGCGCCGCCGCGCCCCTTCCGCTCCCCGGGCACGACAGCCCCGGCGCCCTGCTCAGCCTGCGCGAGGTGACCGAACTCGCCAACGCCGTGCGCATCAAGACGGACTTCGTCGCGAACGCGAGCCACGAACTGCGCACCCCGCTCGCGGCGATCCGCGGCGCCGTCGAGACGCTCCAGTCCGACGCGGGCGAGAACCCGAAGATCGCCTCGCGCATGCACGAGATCATCGCCGGGCACGCCAATCGGCTCGAGGACCTCGTCCAGGATCTGCTCGATCTGTCGCGGGTCGAATCCGAAGAGGCCGCGCTGCGCATCGAACCCCTCGTGCTCGACATGCTCAAGCGCGCCATCCTCGATCAGTTCGAGGACTCCTGCGCGGCGCGCGGCGTGCGCATCCATTTCGACATCCCCGACGCGCTCGACGGCTGGCGCACAGACCCGCGCCTGGTCGTGCTGATCCTGCGCAACCTCGTCGAGAACGCCTCCAAGTTCGCCAACGACAACACCGAGATCCGCGTCGTCGCGCGCATCGAACGCTCGGAGACCGACTTCGTCCGCTTCGAGGTCCGCGACAAGGGCATCGGAATCCCCCTCGCGCAGCAGCAGCGCGTGTTCGAGCGGTTCTATCAGGTCGATCCCGCTCGCCCGGGCTACGACCAACTCTCGTCGATCGGGCGCGCCAAGCGCGGCACCGGCCTCGGGCTCGCGATCGTCCGCCACGCCGTCAAAGCGCTCGGCGGCCGCGTCGGCATCCAATCGATTTACACCCAGGGCACCACCGTCTGGTTCGAGGTCCCGTACACCCTCCCCGAGGGCATCGCGCAGGAAGCGATCGACGGCGCCTTCGACGACGATGACCCCCGATTCATCGACGAACCCGACCATCCCCCCACCGGGACGGGCGAAGACGCCGGCAACCCCCGCCCAACGCCCGAGAACCCCTCCGACCCCTCAGCGGGATGAACCGAGGGCGAACACCACGCGTCTTATTGGATGGTTCCGATGTCACGGCCCCATCTCGCCGACCTGTACAATGCGACGCACGATCGCCCGTCAGGAGACCACGCCATGCAAGCCGCCACCACGACTACCGCCCGCCGCTCCGCCGCCTTCGCCCTCGCCGCTGCGTGCGGCATGGCGTTCTCCGCGCAGGGCCTCGCCCAGAACGCCCTCGGTGACGGCCGCGCCCTCGACGCCAACTTCCAGCAGGGGTACGGCAGGTACAACCCGGCCGGGCGCAACGCCAACTTCGCCAACGAGGTGCGGTTCCGCAACGCGATCGTGACGGGCAACGCGCCCAACGGGCTCTCGTTCCGCGGCGACGCCGGCTACCTCGCCTCCGACGACTTCTCCGCCGAGACCGGCGAGAACACCCTCTACGACTTCCAACGCGACTCCCTGTACTCCGGCCTCGCCACGCGCAATGTGCGCAACATCGACGCGCTGCGCGCCCAGATGTCCCTCGCCACGGGCGGCGCGCCCACCTTCGACACGGGCGGGCTCTTCATCAACCGCGCCGGCGCAGGCACGATGTCGGGCGACTTCAACAACGCGGCCCCCCAGATTTCCATCGATCCCTTCACCACCCGCATGGGCTCGATGCGCTCCACCTCCACCTACCTCAGCGGCCAGTCCCTCGAGCCTCAGTTCTTCGGCACCACGCAGGACCAGAACGGCCAGGCCTACGCCATCGGCTCGTCTCCCTTGCGCGGCGTGATCGCCCAGCAACTCTTCATGAACCCCGACGCCGAGGCGCCCCTCCCCAGGTTGCCCGGCGATGTCGTCGTCCCCACCGGCGCCGACGCCACCTATCCCGACCCGGCCGAGACCGACGCACGCTCGCCGGGCGGGCTCGTGTTCAACCCGGCCGATCTCCCCGCCATCGACGGAACGCAGAACACCGACTCTGACGATAAACCCGCCGAGCCCCGCCCGGGTCAGATCAAGCAGACCCCGATGTCCAACCGCATTCAGGGCGAGGTCGAGCCCGAATCGCTGGGCACGAACGAGATCTCCGACCGCATCGAGCCGCGCTCGCCGTACGAGTCGCTGATCCAGGAATACATCAACCCCGTCCAGCCGACCTCCGACGACGCGGACGCAAATCCTTCAACAGCCCCGTCGCAACTGCCCCCCGAGCAGGTCGAGGCAGACACCCGCTCGTTCCTCGACCGCGTGGAAGACCTCCGCCGCGAGATCCTCGGCCTGCCGCCGCGCGAGGCCGAGACCGACTCCGACGAGGTCGAAGCGCTCGAGGTCATCGACCCGCGCACCGGCGAAGTCGTCGAGGCGCCCGAGTCCCTCGGCGGCGTCGAATCCGTACGCGAGCGCGCCGCGCAGACCTTCGGCGAGGCGACCGTCCCCACCATGAAGTCGCTCGCCGCCACCGGCTCCGACTCGTCCGTCTTCAACCGCTACCTCCGCGACGGCGAGGCGAACCTGAAGGCCGGACGCTGGTTCGACGCCGAAGAATCGTTCACTCGCGCGATCAACCGCCGCTCGGGCGATCCGATGGCCTCCGCCGGACGCATCAGCGCCCAACTCGGCGCCGGCATGTACCTCTCGGCGTCCGTGAATCTCCGCGCGCTCTTCAGCGCCCACCCGGAGATGGCCGCCGTCCGATTCCGCCCCGATCTCTTCCTCTCAGGCAACCGCCTGCAGGAAGTCCAACTCTACCTCCGCGACGAATCCCTGAAGGAGCGCGCCTTCGGCCGCGACGCCGCCCTGCTGCTCGCGTACATCGGGTACCAGACCGACAACCACCGCGAGGTGAAGAACGCGTTCGACGCCTACGACCGCAACAGCATGTCGCTGGCGGTCGAGCCCGACCCGCTCGTCGAGATGCTCAAGGGCGCGTGGCTCGACGCGCCGGCCCGACGCGCCGGATCGCGCTGAGGCGCCAAAGATTGAGGGCCATCGAGCACATTCCCGCGACGCAACTCGCTCGACGGCCCAGCGCATGAACCCAGACCGGCTCTCACTCACCGACTTCCTGACCGACGGCTCCCTCGCCGCACTCTGCGAGGTGGCCACGGCGATCACGCGCCGCACGGTTCGACTCAAGGATGTCGATGGTCGGCTCATCCTCACCCGCGAGCCCGACGCCGCCAGCGCCGCACGTTGGCAGATCCGCGATGATCACGGCGAGCACGGCAGCCCGTCCGGGATCGCCTCGCGAGCCGGGCTCGTGTCGTCCGTCCGCGCCACGCCTTCGTTCGTCGCGCCGATCGTCGTCGAGGGCCAGACCATCGGCTCACTCTCCGTCGATCCGCCCGACCCGACGATCGAGTCGCGCATCGGCGAGCCCGAGGTCCAGCGCTTCGCCGCCCTGCTCGCGTCCCTCGCCGCCGAGGTCTGCGACAGCGCGTTCCAGCAGCGCGAACGCAACGACGAACTCGCCGCCCTCCTCAAACTCTCGTCGATGCTCGTCGCCGCCGGGGACGCCGATGAGACCCTCGCGTCGGCCCTCCACGCCGCCGTCGAACTCCTCGGCGCCGACGCGGGCACGATCCGCACGCTCGACGATTCGCGCGAGCAACTCGTGCTCCGCGCGTACACCGGGCTTTCCGACGAGTTCATCGCCTCCGCGTCCGTCCTCCCCGCCGAGAAGGCGCTCGACGCCGAGGAACTCCGCGGCGGCGTGATCGCCATCGCCGACCTGCCCAACGACCCGCGCGTGGTCAAACGCCCCGCCGTCATCCAGGAAGGCCTCCGCTCGATCCTCAGCGCGGGGCTCGCGTTCCGCGGCCGGCCGCTGGGCGTGATGCGCCTCTACACGCGCACCCGGCGCGAGTTCACCGAGCGCGAACAGTCGCTCCTTCGCTCCATCGCGCAGCATTCCTCCGCCGCCGTCGCGAGTTCCGAACTCATCGAGACCGAACTCGACCACCGGCGCATGCTCCGACAGGTGCAACTCGCCGCGCAGGTTCAGGGCCGCATGCTCCCTCGCACGGCGCCCACATTCACGAACCTCGACATCGCCGCGCGCCACATCCCCTCACTCGAACTCTCGGGCGACTTCTACGACCTGCTCGACCTCCGTGATCTGCACACCGCAGGGCCGGGCAACCCCGCGCCCGCCGCGCGCCTCGGCCTGCTCATCGGCGATGTCGTCGGGAAGGGCGTCGCCGCCGCTCTGCTCATGGCCAGCGTGCGCGCCTCGCTCCGCGCCCATGTGCAGGACCTCCCCGACCTCGACGAGGTGATGAACCGCGTCAACGCCGCCATGTGCCGCGACACGCTCGAGTCCGAGTTCGCCACCGTCTTCTACGGCGTGCTCGACGCCTCCACGCTCCGGCTCACCTATTGCAACGCCGGGCACGACTTCCCGTTCGTCATCCGCGCCCGCGCGGGCGAACCGCCGCGCGACAGCGACATCGACGAACTCTCCACCGGGGGCATGGTCATCGGCGTCGACACCGAGCAGCGCTATCAGTCGGCGTCGTTCGACCTCAGGCCGGGCGACACGCTCGTCATGTTCACCGACGGGCTCTCCGACACCATGGCGTTCGACGGCCACCGGTTCACCAAGCGCCGCATCCGCCGCGCCGCGCTCCAGGCGCTCCGCGACACGCCCGACGCGCGCGCCGAGACCATCGCCGATCACATCATCTGGGAAAACCGCCGCTTCGCGGGTCTCAACGAACGCACCGACGACACCACCCTCATCGTCCTGCGCGTGCGTTCCTGACTGCGCACTCTCTCTCGCTGGGAGAGGGTGGTTCACAGCAGGTGAGCCGGGTAAGAGTCGCGCTTCACTCCCCGCGCACGGCGCCCTTGAGCGTCGCGAGAAGTTCCTCGGCGCTCATCGCGCCCACCTCGCGAACCAGCACCCTCCCGTCGCCCGTCATGAGCGTCGTCTGGGGGATGCCCCTCGTCTGGAGCGCTTCGGCGTCACGCTGATTCTCATCGACATCGATGTACACGGGCGTCGCGTTCTCGCGCACCCACGCCTCGACCTCCGGATCAACCAGCGCGTTGCGCTTGAACTGCTGGCAGGGAGGGCACCAGTCCGCCGTCGCGAACGCGAACACCAGCCCGCTCTTCCCGGCGGCGGCCTTCGCCTCGTCGAGCGTCTCGACGCCGTTCTCGAACATCGCGGGCTTGGGCGCAACGCCCCCCGACGCCGCGTTCGCCCGGACGAACATCCAGCCCAGCGCGCCGACCATCACGGCCACGACCAGCGCCGTCAGGATGTTCCACGCCCGTGCGCCGCTTCGTGCCGGAATGCCGTAATCGCTCGCGCTCATCAGGGAATCGCTCCTTTCCGTACTCCATCCACACAACGCCCCGCGGCGCCCGCGTGTTCCATCCCGATGGTTCTCGGACCCGGAAAGCACGCGGTTGTGCGATCTGCATCGGACAGATCGGTCAGCAAAGCACACCGATGTGTCGCGCCGCGCCTCACGCTTATCGCGGCCATGCCCAATGCCGATGCTGCGCGCGTGGAACAGGCCTCGACCATCAAGGGCCACACCGGGCGCTGCGCCTCCGATCCGGGCGAACGCCGGGATTCCGACCGGCTCAAGACCGTCGGCGTCATGTGCAATCGGGGGAAGGTCATCGACCTCTCCACCCGAGGGATGCGCCTGCAGACCTGGCGACCGTGGAAAGACGGCCAGCGCCGGATCGTCACGGTCTTCGACGAGCATTCGCGTGTCACCCTCGAGGCCAAGTGCGTCTGGGTACGCCCGCTGGGCCCCTTCCGCCGCGTCATCGGGCTGTGCTTCGAGCACGCCATCCCCGAGCAGGAGCGAGCCCTCGCGACGCTCGCGCAGACGCACAACGGCGCGGTCGGCATGATCAAGGCCGTCGGCAAGACGATCGCGCCAAGCAAGGCCGCCTGATCACAACTTCTTCAGCGCGCTCACCAGCCCGTCGATGTGCTCGCTCGTGTGCGCAGCGCTGATCTGCACGCGCAGGCGCGCCTCGCCCTCGGGCACCACCGGGTAGCCGAAGCCGATCACGAACACGCCCATCTCCAGCAGACGCTTGCTCATCGCGATGGCCTTGGCCGTGTCGTGCACGATGATCGGGCAGATCGCCGTCGGCGATTCCAGCACATCAAACCCCGCGGCCTTGATCTGCTTCCTCGCGTAGGCCGTGTTATCGCGCAGGCGCTGGACCCGCTCGGGCTCGCGCATCAGCACCTCGATCGCCTTGTCCGCGCTGCACGCCACGGTGACCGGGAGCGCGTTGCTGAACAGCGTGGGCCGCCCGCGTTGGACGATCAACTCGCAGCCGTCCTTCGCGCCCGCGATGTACCCGCCCGCGCCGCCGCCCAGCGCCTTGCCCAGCGTTCCCGTGAAGAAGTCGATGTCCGCGCCGGGCATCCCCTGGTGTTCGTGGGTGCCGCGGCCCGTCTTGCCCATCACGCCCGTGCCGTGCGAATCGTCGACGATCAGCAGCGCGCCGAACTCGTCGCACAGCGCGCGGATCGCCGGGAGGTCCGCGATGTCGCCCTCCATGCTGAACACGCCGTCGGTGCACACCCAGACCACGCCGTCGAACGACGAGTCCGCGCGGGCCGCCTCGAGTTTGGCGCGAAGATCGTTCAGGTCGTTGTGCTTGTACACGCCCTTGCGCAGGCCCTTCTTGATGACCGACGCAAGGCGCACGCCGTCGATGATCGACGCGTGGTTGAGTTCATCGCTCAGGATCAGGTCGCCCGGCTCGCACAGAGTCGCGAAGATCGCCTCGTTCGCGTTCCAGCAACTCACGAAGGTGTACGACGCCTCGACCCCGAGGAACTCCGCGATCCGCGCCTCGAGCCGGTGATGGGGCTCGAAGGTGCCGCAGATGAACCGCACGCTGGCCGTGCCCGCGCCGTATTCCTCAAGGCCCTTGTGCCCCGCCTCGACGACCTCCGGATGATCCGCGAGCCCGAGGTAGTTGTTCGAGCAGAAGCACAGGCACTCGCCGTAGCCCTTGATGTTCACCACCGGGCCCATCGGGCCCTCGAGGGTCTGAAGCCGCTTGTACTGGCCGCCCTTCTCCAGCGTCTCCAGCGTCGCGCGCGTCCTCGCGTAGAACGGGTTCTCGCGTCGTTGCGCGGCGGTGACATTCGTCCGGGCGGGGGCCTGCGTCATCTCGAAACTCCTCAATACACGGCGGAAGCGGCGATTCCACAGTGTACCGCCCCCGGACGCATACCATCGCCACCATGGCCGCCCCAACACCCTCCAAGCCCTCCGACCTCGATGTCCGCGTGATCTCCATCGGCACGCTCGACCTCAACCCCTTCTGGAGCGAACGCGTCCCCACGCGCACAGGCCACGCCACCACGACCCTCATCCGCTCGGGCGGGCGCACGATTCTGGTTGATCCCGGGCTCCCGGCCCCCGCGCTCGCGGCTCGCCTCAATGAGCGTTCGGGCCTCACGCCCGACAAGATCACGCATGTCTTTCTGACCTCCTTCCACCCCCACGCACGCCGCGCTCTCGCCGCGTTCCCCGAAGCGACCTGGTGGATCAGCGAGACCGAGCGCGAGACCGTGGGCGTGCCGCTCGCCACCGCGCTGCGCGACGCGATGGAAGCCAACGACGACGAGACCGCCGACACCCTCCACAAGGATGTCGCGCTGCTCCAGCGTTGCGCGCCCGCGCCCGACGAGATCGCCGAGCGAGTCTCGCTCTTCCCCTTGCCCGGCGTCACCCCGGGCATGACCGGGCTCATCGTCGCCGACGCGCAGCACACGCTCGTCGTCACGGGCGACGCCGTGCCCACCATCGAGCACCTCACGCAGGGTCAGGCGCCGCGTCAGGCGGGCGATCTCGAACAGGCCCGCGCGAGTCTCCTCGAAGCGGTCGAGATCGCCGACCTGCTCATCCTCGGCCGCGACAACCTCGTCGTGAACCCCGTGAAACGCCCGTTCTGAACCCGCAGGCGCCGGATCGAGTATCGTCGGGTATGCCTTCCCGCGCTCGCCGTCCGCTCTCCGCCGCCCTCGTCGCGCTCCTCGCAGGCGCCGCTGCCGCGCAGCAGGCGACGCCGCCCGCGCAGGCCGATCAACAAACGGGCATCGACCTCTCAAAACTCCCGCCCGCCATCGTGCTGGGCCTGCGCGTCGAGACCGTCCGGCGCAACATCGCCGCCGTCGATGAGGTCGTCATCGTCCCCTCGCGCGAGGCGTTCGTCGACGCGCTCTCCCGCTGGACCGCCAACGCACGATTCCCGATCTTCCTCGACGACGGCACGCCCGAAGCGCGCGAGAACATCGCCCGCTTCGTGCGCGCGTACCGCCCCTCGCGCGTCGTGCGCTGGGAAGGCGAGCGAACCATGTGGCCGCAAGCCATCGAGGCCCAGCGCACGCTGATGGCCGACGCCGTCGCGAACGCGTGGGGCGCCGAGTCCTACGAAGCGCTCCCGAACGCGTGGCGCGATCTGCGCTTCATCCCCCCGGGCGTCGTCGTGCTCTCCGAGTCCGACCCGCTTTGCCTTGGCGGGCTCGCCCTCGCCGCCGGTCGCGGCCAGATCCCCCTCTGGCTCACCCGCGAGAACGACGACGCGCTCCCCTCCGATTTCTCGGGCGAACTCTCCGAGCAGCAGGCCGCCGCGTTCCGGGCAACGCTCGAAGAACAACTCAGCGCGATCGGGCTCCCATGGAACTCGCTGGGCGACGCCATCGAAGCCATCACCATCGCGATCACGATCCCCGGGCGCATCAACTCGCCCGCAGGCCAGCGCGACCGCACCAATCCGATCATCGCGCTGGGCGATTACATCGGCCGCGACGCCGCCGACGAGCGCTACGCGTGGACAGGTCTCCTCGTGGGCAACGAGGAGCAGGCGATCTACACCGCGATGTGCTCGCTCTTCCTCCGCCCCGAACGCGCCTGGCTGTTCAACGGGTACAAGGCCAGCGGCGGGTTCGCGTCGTACGACATCAGCGCCGCACGCCAACCCCTCACCGACGCGGGCTTCGAGGTCATCACCGACGACGCGCCGTTCTCGGGCGCCGACCACTGGCGCCGGCGCATCGTGAACGGCATCGACGCGGGCCTGATCCACATCAACAGCAGCGGGATGAGCCGCAAGTTCAACCTCAACCCGGGCACGGCCACCACCGCCGACATCCCCGTGCTCAACACGCCCGCCATCGTTCACTTCATCCACTCGTTCTCCGCCGAGGATGTCGGCAACCCGCGCACGCTCGCGCGGCGATTCATCGACAACGGCGCGTACGCCTACATCGGCTCGGTCGACGAGCCATTCCTCAACGCGTTCCACACGCCCGAACAGTTCGTCCGCCGCACCCTCTCGCTCGCGCCCGTCGGCGCCGGCGCACGCTACGACACCTCGCCCGCGTGGAAGATCAACATCTACGGCGACCCGCTCCTCACCGTCGGCCCACCCGCCGAGCGCGTTGAACCGGAAGAAGAACTCTCCGGCGCCATCAACCTCGACACGCAGATGCGCGAGGCGCTCCGCGCCCGCGACTTCACCACCGCCGGGACCGACCTGCTCCTCCTCGGCCGCGACACCGATCTCGTCCGGCTCTTCAACGCCGTGCGAACCAACCCCGACGCGACCCTCTCGCCCGAATTCGCGGAGGTCGCGTTCTCCGCGCTCTTCCGCACGGGCGACCGCGACGGGATGCTCGAAGCCGCCGCGCTGATCCCCGCACGTCGGATGAACTTCTCGCCGATGCAGGACATGCTCTGGCAGGCGTTCGCCGGCACGCTGAATATCACTTCGCCCACGCCGCAGGTCGCCCAGGCCCTGCGCGACAACATCCGAGGGTGGAACCTGCTCGAAGACGCCGAGACCGCCGCGCAAGCCACCGCGACCGCCGAAGGCGACGCCATGGCCCGCGCCTTCCTCGAACGCGTCATCGAGACCACCAAGAACGACCGAACCCGCGCGCGGCTCGCCTCGCTGCTCGCAAAGTATTGAACGAAGCCCTCAGTCCTCGTCGGCGCGGAGTTTCGTCAGCGCCTGCGCGCCCTGCGACTTCTTCGTACGCAGACGATCAATCACCAGCGGCGGGACCATCGTCGCCAGCACGCTCAGGTCGCTCCCCATCGCGGTGATCTGCTTGATCAGACTGCTGCTCGTGTACGCGAAACTCTGCCCGGCGACGATGAAGCACGACTCGAGCCCCGCGACCTCGCGGTTCGTCACCGCCTGCTGGACCTCGTTCTGCAGGTCCGAGAGATTCCGGATGCCGCGCAAAATCACCGTCGCGCCCGCCTCGCGCGCCGCATCGACGGTCAGCCCCTGGAAACTCCGCACCTCGACCGGCGCGTAATCCGGCTCGCGCTGCATCACCGCGCTCACGAGTTTCTGGGCCATCTCCACCCGTTCCTCGGGGTCGAAGAGACTGTCCTTCCCGGGATTCCGGCCCACGGCCACGATCACCCGGTCAAAGAGTTTCCGCCCACGCTCGATCACATCGAGGTGCCCGTAGGTGATCGGGTCGAAGGACCCGGGATAGATCGCGACATGCTCTCTCTGGGGTGGCATGCGGGCATCGTA
>CAYGLT010000003.1:36963-40543 GCA_964350875.1 uncultured Phycisphaeraceae bacterium
CTTACACCTTCTCCACCGCCGGGAAATCGCTCACCGAGCGGTTCACATTGTTGAAGGTGTTGGTCAGGTTCGCGAGCGCGACCAGCCCCACCACCTCAACCACCGCCTGATCGTCGAAGCCGGCCGACTTGAACGCGTCGAGTTGCGCGTCGGTGACATGGCCGCGCGTGTCCACCAGCGCGCGCGTGAACTTCGCGAGCGCGTCCATCCGCGCGTCGTCGGCGACCTGCCCCTTGCGCGCGCCGACCGTCTGCGCGTCGGTCATGCCGTGGCTCTTGCCGATGGCCGTGTGCGCCGCCTGGCAATACTCGCACCCCGCCGCGTTCGACGCCGCCAGTTGCACCGCCTCGACCTCGGCCATGCTCAGCGAGATCCCGTTCAGCGACTGGTTCATCTGCAGGTACATCGCCAGCACATGCGGCGAGTTCGCCATCCCCTTGAACACATTGAAGTGCTTGCCCTTCAGCGGGCCGTCGAAGATCTCTTTCGCTTTCCCCGAGGTACTCGCGGGATCGACTTCGTTCAAACGGGGCATCGGCGGTCTCCTGGGTTCGGGATTGATGGACAGTCCATTCTCCCCGCCTCGTCCGGACGAGTCACACATCGCCCCAATCTCGACTGCTGCCCGCTGCCTATTGCCCTTGCCCCCATTGCCCATTGCCCATTGCCCATTGCCCATTGCCCACAGCGTCTTCACCGTTTCTCCACACGAACTTCACACCTTCTTCGTGCCCCATCGCTCGATTCCGCCGAGGGTTGAGTGTGTAGTAGTCAGCGGCCGCGAATGGACGCGCGGCGAGTTCAGCAAAGCCCCGCGCGAGGGGCCGACCGCCCCACGGACCACCCCCTCGCACGGCTCGGAGAGCCGTCACCATGACGCACTTTGCACCGACCGAAACAGGCCGCCTCCCCCGCGTTCCCCAGCGCAAACGCCCCGCGCCCTCGCCCGTCGCCGACGAAGCGGTCGACCTCGCAGGGCTCACGCGCATGGACATGCATGTCCACTCGACCGCCTCCGCCGGTCCCGTCATCCACGCCGCATCCTGGGTCGACGCGCCGGAGTGCTACTCCGAACCCGAAGAGGTCTACATGCAGGCGATCACGCGCGGCATGGACCTCGTCACCATCACCGACCACGACACCATCCGCGGCGCGCTCTCCCTCGTCGAGCGCGGCTTCCCCCATGTGCTCATCGGGCAGGAAGTCACCGTCCGCTTCCCCACCGACCGCGTGAAACTCCATGTCCTCGTCTACGGGCTCACCCCCGAACTCGACGCCGAGATCACCTCGTTCGGGCTCCGCGATGATGTGTACAAGTTCGCCGACTGGCTCTCCGATCGCGACCTCCCCCACTCGCTCGCGCACCCGCTCCACGCCCAGTCGCGCGGGTACACCGTCGAACACCTCGAGCAGTGCGTGCTCCTCTTCAAGAGCGTCGAACTCATCAACGGCGCGCACGGCGGCCCGCGACGCGACGCCATGGAGCGCTACCTCCGCACGCTCACACCCAAGCGCATCGACGAACTCAGCGCCAAGCACTCCGTGCGCCCACGCTACCCCAGAGCGTGGCGGAAGACCGTCACCGCCGGCTCCGACGACCACGGCCTGCTCAATGTCGGCAAGGCCTGGACCGGCGTGCGCTGCCCAACCGGCCTGAAGATTCGCGAGCCCCTCGACTTCGTTGAACGCGTGATGAGCGGCGACGCGATTGTCGGCGGCGAACTCGGCGGCGCGGAAGTCCTCGCCCACCAGATCACCGCCGTCGGGCTCAACCACTACGGCAAGACGATGCACTCCATGCTCTCCACCAAAGGAAAGTATGTCGCGTCGAAGATGGTCCGCTTCGGCGGCGTGTCGATCCCCTCGCCCAGCAAGGTCCGCCTCGCGGCCCATGTCGCGAAGAAGACCATCGCCGCGAAGATCACGGGCAAGAAGACCCGACCCGACCCGCTGCTCATCGCGCTCCGCGCCACGCTCGAGCCGATGCTCGCGAAGTACCCCGACATCGCCAAGCGGCTCACCGATGTCCGCGACCTGCCGCGCGGCGCCCACGACGGTCCCCCGCTCGCGTCGCACGACCGCATGGCGGAATTCTTCTCCGACCTTTCCCAGACACTCGCCGACGCCATGCTCACCGGCGCGCTCGGGAGTCTCGCGAAGAAGGACGCCTCGGGAACGGTGCGCAACATCGTCGGCTACCTTCTCTCGTCGGTCGCGCAGGCCCCGTACCTCATCGCCATGTTCAGCGAGCACAAGGAACGCGACCTCCTCTCACGGGTCGAGCACGAAATCGCCAGCCACGGACAGGGCGAGCACCCCATGCACAAACAGCCACGCGTCGTGATGTTCACCGACACCCTCGCCGATGTGAACGGCGTGTCGCGCTTCATCCAGAATGTCGCCGACCAGTCGCGGCTCCGCGGCCGGGAGATGACCGTCCTCACCTCCACGCGCATGGCGATGGACGAGCGCCCCAATGTCGTGAACTTCGCGCCGGTCTTCTCAAGGCCTATGCCGCGCTACGAGAACCTCGACTTCGCGCTCCCCCCGTTGCTCCCGGTCCTGCGCTACATCCAGGAATTCAAGCCGGATGTCATCAATGTCGCGACGCCCGGGCCCATCGGCACGCTCGGCCTGCTCTGCGCCGCGATCTTCCGGTGCCCCGTCGTCGGCGTCTACCACACCGACTTCCCCGCGTACATCGACCGGCTCTTCGAGGACGAGACCTACACCTGGATCTCCGAGAAGTTCATGAAGGGCTTCTACACGCCCTACAAGACGATCCTCACCCGCTCGCGCGACTACATGACCTCGCTCGACAAACTCGGCTTCGCGGGCGACAAGGTCAAGCCCCTCCTCCCGGGCATGGACACCGACGCGTTCCACAGCAATTTCCGCGACACCTCGGTCTGGGAACCCCTCGGGCTCCGCAAGGAATCGCGCAAGGTCGTCTACTGCGGCCGGGTGAGCGTCGAGAAGAACCTCCCCATGCTCGAGCGCGTGTGGGCGAAGGTGAAGCCGAAACTCGTTGAGAAGAACATCGACGCCGAACTCGTGCTCATCGGCGACGGGCCGTACCGCAAGGGGATGCAGGAGCGCCTCGCAAGCAAGCAGGCGAGCGCCACCGGCCGCGCACACTTCCTCGGCTTCCGCCACGGCGAGGAACTCTCGCGCCTGTACGCGTCGTCCGACCTCTTCGTCTTCCCGAGCATCACCGACACGCTCGGCCAAGTCGTCATGGAAGCGCAGGCGTCGGGCCTCCCGGTTGTTGTCACCGACAAGGGCGGCCCCAAGGAGATGGTCGACCACGCCCTCACCGGGCTCGTGATCCCCGACGAGCAGGAGGACCGCTGGGCCGAGGCGATCGTCGAATTGCTCGAAGACGACGAACGCCGCGAGCGCATGGGCCGCGCCGCGCACAACCGGATGCAACGCTACAACATCGCCGCGTCGTTCGACCACTTCTGGCAGGTGCATGTGGACGCGCACCACGCGAAACTCCGCGCGCTGGGCGTGTCGACGCAGGAAGACACTCACCGCAGAGACCGCAGAGAGCACGGAGAAGAGCATGTCGTGATGG
>CAYGLT010000003.1:40643-70925 GCA_964350875.1 uncultured Phycisphaeraceae bacterium
GAAGACACTCACCGCAGAGACCGCAGAGAGCACGGAGAAGAGCATGTCGTGATGGGGTAATTCTGCCTCCCCTCCTATCGAACGACCCCCGGGGGAGTGAGATGGGAGGGGTAAGGGGGAGGGCTACCCCTACTTTCTTTCTCTACTTCGCCTCGTCGCGCCAGGGCGTGTAGGACATATCAACATCCAACCACTCCGCACGGAGCGCGTGAAGCGTAGAGATGTGTTGCCGGGTGAGAAGCATGCTCGCCGTCCTCTCTCCGCCGTACACCGCAACGCCAACATGAATCCGCTGATTGCGTTGTACTGCAAGTTCGCCCGCTTGCCTTGTATCACACCGCAAGTGGGCAAACAACGCATCGATCGCATCGTTGATCACCGCGGTGTGGATACGAACCGTGATCGACGCCCCATCCTTCTTTTCTGCTCGCTTGTACTGCGGCGCCATCGGCTGACCCTGCTTCCAGCGTCGATCGGGAGTGACACCAAACATCCCCTCAAATGACTCATCCGCTTGTGAACCATCCAACCGCAGATAAGCGACGACTTCCGGGAGTTCAGGATCAGCCATCATTCGCCCCTTTCTTCGCCTTCCGCGCCTCGCGCCTCTGCCGGAAGAACACCCTCAGCAATTCTCCCGCCTCATCAGCGCACACGCCACCGATCGGCGCGATGCGGTGGTTCAGCCGGGGGTCCGAACAGATCTCATAGAGCGTCGTGACAGCGCCCGCCTTCGGGTCGGTCGCGCCGAAGACCAGCCGCCCGACGCGCGCGTTGACGATCGCGCCGGCGCACATCGGGCAGGGTTCGAGCGTCACGACGAGCGTGCAATCGTTGAGGCGCCAGTCGCCGCGCTTCATGGCCGCGTCGCGGATCGCCACCAGTTCGGCGTGACCCGTCGGGTCGCCGTTCTTCTCGCGGAGGTTGTGCGCCTCGCTCAGCACGGCGCCGCTCGCCGTCTCGTACACCACGGCGCCGATGGGCGCCTCGCCCAGCGCGGCGGCGCGGCGCGCGAGGTCCAGCGCGCGGCGCATCATGCGCACATCAAGATCCGTTTCGGGCCCTTTCGGGGGCGTCGGCTCGCGGAGGATCCCCCACCCGCGCAGGGTGCGCACGATGAGGCCCGGCTCGCGGCCGCTCACTCGTCGCCCTCGTTGGCGTCGGTCCACGCTTCCTTGGTAAACACGCCCTGCGCCACGCGCTTCGCGGGGACGAACCGCGCGAGGAACAGGCCCGACTCGAACAGCAGGTAGAGCGGCGCCGTCATCAGCGCGAGCGTCACCGGATCGCCCGTGGGTGTCAGCACAGCAGCCGCCACAACGCACCCGAGCACGATGTGTTTGCGGAATTTCGCGAGCGCCTTCGGATCGACGATCCCCGCCCAACTGAGCAGCATCACCACGATGGGCGTCTGGAACGCTATCGCGAACGCGATGCCCATCGTGAACACGAGATCGACATACTCGCGCAGGCGGTACTGCTGCGCGATGAGCCCCGATCCCACCAGCGGCGCCGAGAGAATCCCCGCGCCGTCGCCGACATGGATGCGCAACTGACGCAAGGGCCCGTTCACCCAGACCGCGCCGGGCGCAGGGTCGACCGGATCGAAACTCAGCACGGGCGCGATCGGGAGCGTCATCCCCTCAGGTAAGGGCGCGGTGATCGGCGCCTCGCGGCCGATGCTGCTCCCGAACGAGATCAGGAAGAACAGCATGATCGGGAGCATCACGAAGTACAGAAACAGCGCGGCCGTGAGCGTGAGGAACACGCTGAGCGGAACGAGCAGCCGCGCGAAGCGCCGCTCGTGGTCGTAGAGCCCGGGCCGCACGAAGAGCCACAACTGGATGACGAGCCAGGGCACCCCGAGCATGAACGCGCTGACGAACCCGACCTTGATGTACGACGCGAAGGTCTCGATGGGCGACAGCGCCTGGAGGGTCGGCGCCTGGCCCGCGCGGATCAGCGCGTGCTCGACGGGGATAAGGAGCAGGCGGAGGATCTGATCGCCGAACACCAGCCCGAGGATGAGCAGCGGGATCAGCCCGAGCAGCCCCACGATGAGCCGCTTGCGGAGTTCCTCGAGGTGCTCGCCGAGGGTCATGCTGGAGTGAGAGTTCAGATCCATGCTCGGCGGGGGCCTGTTCGGGGAGGCGTCGGCGGAGGCCAAGCATATCGGTCATGGGTGGATGGATCGGGCGGGAAGCGGAGGAACCCGATCCCGAAGAAAATGCGACGCCGCGCGACCGGAACGCCCCGCTCGCGCGTCATGTCTTGTGGAAGCAGGGACGCCAGCGTGCACGACGGTCGAACAAATTCCGAACGCGCCATCGCCGGAGACCCTCAGGCCCTGCGCGTGGTGTGGGAGAACAACCGGCGCTGGCTCGCCGCGGCGATCCTCGCGCACAAGCCGCGCTCCGCAGACCTCGAAGACCTGCTGCAGGATGTCGCGGTGAAGGTGGTGCGGCGCATCGGGGAGGTGAGAGACCCCGCGACGCTCCGCCCGTGGATGCGCGCCATCGCCATCAACGCCGCCCGGACCGCGGGGCGCACCCGCACGCGGCGGCTTCGCCTGGTCAAACCCGTCGACAACGACCCCGACAAGGCGCTTGCCGCCAACCCGGGCGATCAGCCCGGCGCGACTGCCGAGGGATCGATCAACGCCGAGGAAGGCCGCAGAGCCATGGCCGCGGCGAACCGCCTTCCCGAGGAATACCGAGAGCCCCTGCTGCTGCGCTGCGTGCGCGGCATGTCGTACAAGCAGATCGCCGACCTGATGGGCGTTCCCGTCACCACCGTCGAGACACGCCTCGCCCGCGCACGACGGATGGTCCGCGAGGAACTCGAAACAGCGCCCGCCGGCGAACGAGAGAGAGTGACCCAATGACCGACCTCACCAAGCCAGAGCGTCACCCCGACGATCCGCGCGACGACATCCTCATCAACCGCGTCGTCGACGGCGAAGCCACCCCGGCCGACTGGGCGGAACTCGATGTCGTCGCCCGGCGCGACCCGGCGATCTGGGCGCGGCTCGCCGAGTCCCAGCGCTCGCACGCGTCGCTCCAGCGCGCCGTCGAGGACACGCTGACGGTCGCCGAACTCGTCGACCTTCCCCATCCTGCTGAGCGGCTCGAACGCGCGTGGGATTCGCGCGTCCGCGTCTGGGGAGGGTGGATGGTCGCCGCCCTCGTCGCCATCGCGTGGGCGGGAAACTTCGCGCAGATCCGCGCGATGCGCGCCGAGCAGTCCGGCGCCGACCCAAACGCCAACACCGCGGAACTCGCGGGACTCACCTCGCTCTCGCCCGACCAACTCCTCCAGGCGTACATGCAATCCGGCATCGAGAACGGCCGCATCGTGGGCGAGATGCCCATGGTGATGCTCGAGACCGTCCCCACCGCCGACGGCAAGTCGCAGATCACCTTCGTGCGCCCGCTCGTCGAGCGCGCGATCGTCGACCAGTTCTATGAGATGGGCCAGACCGACACCGGCCGACTCGTGCCCGTCGAGGCCGATCACAGCGAGTTCACCCGCGGCCAGCCGCTGTAACGCACGAACTTTCAGTGTTTCCCGACGGTTCCGCCCACGCGGCGCGTCTCACTCTTTGAACCGCAACCGTTCACACGAACCACGCATCCGGCGCGCTCGCCGGACCCATCGGAGAAGACCCATGCTCACCAGATTCCTCTGCGCTTCCGCGCTCGTCACGCTCGCCGGCGCTGCTTCCTACGCGGGCCAGTCGAGCGGCGCCTCGGGCGTGTTCGAATGGCATCCCCACAATGACGAGCAGCCGACCCGCGCTGAGTCCAACACCTACCGCTGGGTATCCAAGGACACCGAAGATGTCCGCAAGAACACTCACACACGGGTCATCACGCGCGACGACGAAGAAGAAACCGTCCTCATCTTCAGCCCTTCCTCGAAAGGCGGCACCGACGCCCTGTTCCGCGACGGCGTGAAGATCATTGAACTCCGCCTCGATGGCGACCGTGTCGCCGACCTCGATGTCACCGTCAACGGCAAGCCGCTGAACGGTTCGAAGGCCAAGGTCGAGAACGATCACATCATCATCTACAGCCCCGATGGCAAGACGATCGCAGAATTCATGGCCCCCGTGGGCCTGGGCGCGAAGCACGAGATCACCTGGCACGCGCAGGCCTCGCAGGACGCATCGCCGCGCCGCGTGGCGCGCGTTCGTTCGTCCGCCCCCGCCGCGGATGCCCGTGAACTCCGCACGGCGCGCGTCGAAGCGGCGCCGCGCCGCGTCATCGGCATCACCGCCAGCACCCCGGGCGAGGCCCTCGCCGCACAACTCGGTGTGCGCGCCGACAAGGTCATCCTCGTCGAGTCGGTGAACGACGGCATGCCCGCCGCCAAGGCCGGCATCAAGCGCTTCGACATCATCACCAAGGTCGAGGGCTCAGAGCCCGCAAACCTCGGCCGCCTCACCGAAGTCATCCAGTCGAAGGACGCTTCAGAGCCCATCCGCCTGACGATCATGCGCGGCGGCAAGGAGCAGACCGTCGAACTCCGCCCCGTCCTTGAGGAGGAGGATGTCGAGTTCAATGTCGATTTCGACTTCGAGTTCGACGAGGACAACAACATGCCCTTCGGCGGAGACAATGTGTTCAGACTCCGCGGCCAGGCCGAGCAGGCCCGCGTGGAAGAGGCGATGGCCGTGGCCCGCGAAGTCATCGCCGCGCAGCAGCAGCGCATCCACGAACTTCAGATCCACCTCGAGGAGCGGATGAACTCCGTCGGTCGCGAACTCAAGCAGAAACTCAACGACGAGCAGGTCACCGAGGAAGTACGCCGCGCCTACCAGCAGGCCCTGCAGGAGATCCGCGAGGTCGATGTGAAGGAGCAACTCGAGCGAGCCCTCGCCGAGGTCCAGATCGCGATGCGCGAGGCCGATGTCGAGCGCGAGGTCCGCTCGCTCCCGGAGATCCGCTTCTTCGAGCGTGGGCAGGCCAACGGCAAGGGCGTCGTGGTTGCGCCCACCCCGCCCCCCGCTCCTCAGGCGCCCAGCCCCGTGCGCTCCATCCGCGGATTCCCCACCGCTTCGCCCGATAACGCGAGGCTTGAGGCCCTCGAAGACCGCATGGCTCGCATCGAGGCGCTGCTCGAGCGGATCGCCGCCAATCAGGATCGCTGATCGCGGGAACCCGTCCTCGGCTGGCGCGTCAGATCCGACGCCTTCTGACCGAGGCGCCTCCTCTGAAATAGCCCGGCGCTGGGACGGCAAGCCCAACGCCAACCGCACATCCGGCCGTGTCGCCAAACGCGACACGGCCGTGTTGCTTTTTCCGGACCTCCTCCGTCGCTTCCAGACGGCCGCCGATCGCACCTTTGCCGCTCGCTCCCGGTACATTCGGGCCATGACAGGTCCCAAAACTCCCACCGCCCCGTGCGCGCGACCGACGATCCTCGCCGGTCTCGCCCTCTCGCTTCTCGCCCCATCCACGCTGCTCGCGCAGCCGGCGCCCACCAACGGCCCGGTCGCCTTTGACAACGGCTGGCACGCGCTCACCAACGCCACAGTCGTCATCGAGCCGGGCAAGACCGTCGAGAACGCGACGGTCGTCATCCGCGATGGCGTGATCCAGTCTGTCCGCACGGAAGGCGTTGTTCCCAACGGCGCACGCGTGTGGGATTGCGACGGGCTGATGATCTATCCGGGGCTAATCGACGCGATCGTGCAGGTCGATGCTCCCGAGCCCGACGCCAAGGCCGTCGGCGCGCACTGGAACAGCAAGGTCACGCCCCATCGCTCCGCGCTCGACGGCGGCGGGATCTCGTCGAAAGACCGCGAATCCCTGCGCAAACTCGGCTTCACGGTCGTCGCGCTCGCGCCCAAGGGCGGCGTGTTCCGAGGGACCGGCGCGGTGGTCTCGCTCGCCGACGACCCCGAGAAGGGTCAGTCCTCGCGTCAGCCGCTGATGGACCCGGCGTTCGACACCGTCGCGTTCGAGTCCAGCGGGTGGGGCGCACGCTCCTACCCCGGATCGCAGATGGGCGCGATCGCGCTCGTGCGTCAGACGCTTCTCGACGCGCAGTGGCGCACCGAAGACATCGCCGACTACAAGAAGCGCGGCGACCGTCGCTCACGACCCGCGCCCGCCGTCGCGCTGGACGCGCTCGCCGCGAGCCAGGATCGTCCCATGCTCTTCATGGTGCGCGATGAGCAGGAAGCGCTGCGCGCCGCGAAGGTCGCCGCCGAGTTCGATCGCACCGCGATCATCGCCGGCGCAGGCAACGAATTCCGCCGCCTCGACGCGATCGCCGACACGGGCGCCGCGTTCATCGTCCCGCTGAACTTCCCCGACACGCCGAAGATCGCCTCTCGATCCGACGCCGAAGCAACCGATCTCGGAACGCTGCTCTACTGGGATCAGGCGCCGACCAATGCGCGGCGACTGCTCGACGCGGGCGTGACCGTCGCGCTCACGACGGACCACCTCAAGAACCGCAACGACTTCCGAAAGAACCTCAAGACCGCGATCGAGCGCGGCCTCGACGAGGACGCCGCGCTCGCGGCGCTCACGATCACCCCGGCCGAGATCCTCGGCGTTTCGGGCAAGGTCGGCCGCGTGATGCCCGGCTACGCCGCGAACATCATCGTGGTGGACGGCGAACTGTTCGACCCGAAGTCCACGATCCGCGATGTGTGGGTGGACGGCGCTCGCTACGAGATCAACGAGAAGAAAGCCGAAGGCATCGACGGCGAATGGGCAGTGGTCGAAGGCGACGCCAAGCCGTTCGCCTTCACCGTCAACGGGAAGAGCGGCAAGTTCGTCGCGACCTCTCCGACCACAGGCGAGCCGTTGGAGAGCGCGGTGCGCAACATCACCCGTCGCGAGAACCGCGTGAGTTTCCTCGTCGATCTCGACATCAGCGACGAGAAACTCAGCGAGGACGCGCCCGATGTTCACACGATGGTCTACGACGGCGTGATCGAGGGCGACTCGATGCACCTCACCATCGAACTGATGGGACGCGAGATGCCCGTCACGCTGACCCGGCAGACCGACGATTCCAAGGACGAGAAGAAAGACGACAAGAAGAGCGACCCTGACATGGGCGTGGCCGACAACACGGACTCGTTCGGCTATCCCTTCGGCGCGTACGCGATGACCGAGGCGCCCGAACAGCGCGAGGTGCTCATCACCAACGCGACGATCTGGACCAGCGCCGACGCGGGCGTCATCGAGAACGGGCAGATCCACATCCGGGACGGGAAGATCGTCGCCGTGGGGCGCGTGGGCGACCGCGCGTTCAGCGGGCTCGCGTCGCGCATCGAGCGCATCGACGCGCGAGGCAAGCACATCACGCCCGGCCTCATCGACGCGCACAGCCACACGGGAATCGCGGGCGGCGTGAACGAGGGGACCCACGCGATCACCGCCGAGGTGCGCATCGAGGATGTGATCGACGCCGACGACATCAACTTCTACCGCCAGATGGCCGGCGGCCTGACCGCGGCCAACCAGTTGCACGGCTCCGCGAACCCCATCGGCGGTCAGAACTCCGTCGTGAAACTCCGCTGGGGCGCCGCGCATCCCGACGACTTGAAGATCGACGGCGCGATGCCCGGCATCAAGTTCGCGCTGGGCGAGAATGTGAAGCAGAGCAACTGGGAGTCAGACCGCTCGCGCTACCCCCAATCGCGCATGGGCGTCGAGACCTTCATCCGCGACATGTTCCACCGCGCGAACGACTACGCCGCCGCGAAAGAGCGCGGCGAGGTCGTACGCACCGACCTGCAACTCGAAGCGCTCGCGGAGATCCTCGCCGGTGAGCGGCTCGTGCATTGCCACTCGTACCGCCAGGACGAGATCTTCATGCTGTGCCAGGTCGCCGACGACTTTGACTTCACGATCGGCACCTTCCAGCATGTGCTCGAGGGGTACAAGGTCGCCGAGGCGATCAAGGCCAACGCGATCGGCGCCTCGTCGTTCAGCGACTGGTGGGCGTACAAGATGGAGGTCGTCGACGCGATCCCCGAGAACGGCGCGATCATGCACGAGGCGGGCGTCAATGTCTCGTTCAACTCGGACAACGACGAACTCGCGCGGCGGATGAACATCGAGGCGGCGAAGGCCGTGAAGTACGGCGGCGTCGAGCCGTCCGAAGCGCTCAAGTTCGTCACGATCAATCCAGCGATCCAACTCGGGATCGGCGAGATCACCGGCTCGCTCGAAGCGGGCAAGGACGCCGACCTCGTGATCTGGTCGGGCGATCCGCTCTCGACCTTCAGCAAGTGCGAGTCGACCTGGATCGACGGCCGCGAGTACTTCTCGCTCGAGCGCGACATGGAGATGCGGCGCCGCGACGCGCAACTCCGCGACAGGATCTTGCAGCGCATCCTCACCGAGAACGCGAAGAAGCCCAAGAAGGATGGCGGCGAGAAGGACGACGCGTCGGCCAAGGACGACGACAAGCCGGCGCTCGCCGATTCGCGCTACGACGACCACACGCTCGACGCGCTGCGCGAAACCTACCTCGACATCATCCGCGCGGGCGGCGACCCGACCGCCCACCGTTGCGGCGAGTGCGGCATGCTCGACCTCAGCACCCTCCACGCTCACTGAACCGCCAACAGCAGAAAGAGACACACATGATTTCCATGAATGCATTCGGTTCAGCGGCGGTGGCGGGAGTGCTCCTGCTCGGGAGCGCCGCGATCGCGCAGGACTTGACCCACAAGGCCCCGCCGCAAGCGACCACGATCGTGCTCACCAACGCGACGATCCACACGATCGCCGACCGCGAGTTCAGCGACGGTTTCGTCGTGATCAAGGACGGCAAGATCGACGAGATCGGCACGATGCAGCAGTTCGAATCCCGTCCGAGCACACGCGAGGCGCTGGACATCGTCGATTGCGCCGGCCTGCACATCTACCCGGGCCTCGTGAGCGCGAGCAGCGACATCGGTCTCAACGAGGTCGGCTCGGTCCGCGCGACGATCGACCGCAGCGAGACGGGAAGCGTCACCCCCGAGGTTCGCGCCGCCGTCGCGGTCAACCCGGACTCGTGGCACTTCCCCGTCGCGCGCTCGAACGGCGTGCTGACTTTCGGCGTGCGGCCTTCGGGCGGGAGCATCCCCGGACGCATGAGCGTCGTCAGCGCCGACGGGTGGACCTGGGAGGACATGACCGTTGTCGGCGACGCAGGCCTGCTCATCAACTGGCCCAATGTGCGCCCGTCCAACGCGTGGTGGATGAACCAGAGCGAGGAAGAGCAACTCAGACGATCGCGCGAGGCCGTGCAGTCGATCGACGACGCATTCAGCGGCGCCGAGGCGTATTTCGCGACGCGCGAAGCCGACGACACCGCCGCGTACTCGCTCCGCTTCGAGGCGATGGGCCCCACGCTTCGCGGCGAATCGCCGGTCTACATCAGCGCGCAGGAACTCGATCAGATCCGCTCGGCGGTCACCTGGGCGACCGATCGCGGCTTCAGACCCATCATCGTTGGCGGCCGCGACGCGCACCTGTGCACGGACTTCCTGAAGCGCCACGATGTGGGCGTGATTCTCACCGGGACCCTGCGCATGCCGCGCCGCTCCGACGCCGCGTACGACGAGTCGTTCACGCTTCCTGCCGCGCTCGAGGACGCGGGCGTGACCTGGTGCCTCGCGGGAACGGGCGGCTCGAGCAACGAGCGGAACCTCCCCTACCACGCGGCGATGGCGGTGGCGTACGGGCTCGATCCCGATGTCGCGCTGCGCTCGATCACGCTGTCCGCGGCGGAACTGCTGGGCGTGGGTGATCGACTCGGCTCGCTCGAGCCGGGCAAGGACGCGACGATCATCGTGACCACCGGCGACCCGCTCGAGATGGCGACTCGCGTCGAGCGTGCGTACATCGATGGCCGCGCGATCGACCTTTCGAACAAGCAGACGGACCTCGCCGAGAAGTACCGCGAGAAATACCGCCAACTCGGCATCACGCCGCGCGACAACTGAGCGCTTCCGCTGGAAGTCGATGTCGGGCCCGTGCGCGGTGATTCGTGCACGGGCCCATTCTTATTTTTCCGCGATCATGTGGTCGAGCCACGCGCCGCCCCAGCGGTACACACCAGCGCAGGATTCGAGGAGCAGCGCGCCGAGCAGGCCCGCGGCGAGGAGCGCCTCGTCGATGGGTCCGCCCGCGGCGAGCACGGCGAGCAACGCGACCTGCGCGAGGCCGGCGCCCGTGTTCGCGTGCGCCGTGGCGATCTCCACACTCTGCCGCGTCAGCGCCCCCTTGGCGTGTTCGAGCGCGCGGGCTCCGAGGAGTGCGCCGAACCACTTCGCGTCGGTGCTCGCGATGATGGCGAACAGCAGGAGTCCCCAGAAGATCGGCGCACGCACGAGCGGCATGAGGTCGATCCGCGACGCCGCCAGCGCAGCGACCGTCGGCGCGATCACGCCCAGCACAACCGCGTGCGATGCGACGCGCGCCCGATGATTGCGCATCGCGGCCTTCGAGATCACCCAGAGCGCGAGCGCGCCGATGAACGCCCACCCGATGAACCAGCCGCGCTGGTCGGGAAGGAACCACAGGCTGACTGCCGCGGCGACAGTCAGCGCGAAGAGCCCGCTCACGAACGACTCGTGGATCGCGCGGGATCGTTCGTGGGCCGCGCGATCGAACGGCGGCACGAACCACCCTACGGCGCAGGCCGCGGCGAAGAGCAGCGCGGCGTGCGTCACGCCCGATTTGGTTAGCAGCAGCACGCCGAGGAGCGCGATGCCTCCCGACACGACGACCGAACCCAATCCGGCGAGCATCGCCGCGCGGCGACGCGAGAACGGGATCTCGCCCGAATCGCTGCGCACACCCGCGAGCGGGAGCAGCGCGAGCAATCCGGCGCCGAGGGCGGCCAGCGTGACATTCCACGCGCCGCGGCGGCGGATCATCGCCTCGTCCACCGCGGCGCCGAGCGGCTCGATCTCGGCGATCGCTGAGCGTTCGTATTCCTCGATCGCGACTCCCGTCACGCCCGACGCTTCCAGAGCCGCGATCGCGCCGCGCGCTTCCGTGACCCGGTCGTCGAACGCCTGTTGCTCAACCGTCGCTCCGACGATCACCGCGCGATGGGTCTCCGGCGCGATCCGCCCGAAGACGCCCGGGCCAAGGAGCACGCCGACGAACACGCCGGCGAGGATGGCGGCCGACGCCCATCCGCCCGGGAAGTGCGCGCCGCGCAGGAGCCACGCCGTGAGCGACGCGAGGGCGGATGCGACGATCGTGAATGCGGCGATGGAGAAAATCGCGGAGTTCGAGAGCGTGTCGAGCATCGCGCCCAGTCTACCGGGCCTTGAGACGGTATCCTGCCGCACGCATGTTCACGCTCGCCGACGCCTGGGTGCATTCGCTCGACCCGATCGTGATCCCGATCTCGGGGAGTTTCGCGGTGCGCTGGTACGGACTGGCGTACCTCGCGGGATTCGTCGGCGCGTGGCTGATGCTCCGCTGGATGTCCGGTCGCGGCCTGCTCGCGCTCACGAAGACGCAGGTCACCGATTTCCTGCTCGCGATGATCCTCGGCGTGCTTGTCGGCGGGCGGCTGGGGTATGTGCTGGTCTACGAGCCGAGTCTGCTGGTCGAGTTCTCGTCGTCGCCCCCCTGGTGGGGGCTGCTCGCGATCAACAAGGGCGGCATGGCGAGCCACGGCGGGATCGCGGGCGTGATCGTTGCGACCTTCATCTTCGCGCGGCGCGCCGGGGCGCCTTGGCTTCATGTGCTGGATTCCACCGCGCTCACTGCGCCGATCGGGCTGTGCTTCGGGCGCCTCGCGAACTTCGTGAACGGCGAACTGCTCGGGAAGATCGTCGCGGCGCCCGGCGAGCCGGGACCGTGGTGGAGTGTGCGCTACCCCCAGGAATTGCTCACGAAGCACGCGCCGGAGTTGACGCCCGCGCAGGAGTCGCGGCTCGTCGACCTGCTCATGCCCTTCCAGATGCCGGGCGAGAACACGCTCGGCCCGGCGGTCGAACGCATGATCCAGGCGGTGGGGCGCGGCGGCACGACCGCGAAGGAACTCGTGCGCGAACTGCCCGCGGTGCTGTCGGCGCGGCATCCGTCCCAGTTGTATCAGGCGCTGGGCGAGGGCGTGATCCTGTTCGTCGCGCTGTGGATCGTGTGGGCGCGCCCCCGCAAGCCGGGCGTGATCGGGTGTTGGTTCCTGATCGTGTACGGCGTGGGTCGGATCATCACGGAGTTCTGGCGCCTGCCTGATGACCAGTTCGCGACGCCGCGGATCGCAGGGCTCTCGCGCGGGCAGTGGCTGAGCGTGGCGATGGTGATCGCGGGCGTGGCCGTGCTGCCGATCGTGTCGCGCCGGAATGTCGAGAAACTCGGCGGGTGGCTGGGATCGAAGAAGGCAATGAAAAACGCGACGGCGTGAGCCATCGCGTTCTGGGTGGTGTTCGATGTCGGGAAGCGATCAGGCGCTGGCGCTGTCGAGCGCGGCCTTGAAGTCTTCCTTGCGGGTCAGGCCCACGAACTTCTTGTGAACCTCGCCATCCTTGAACAGGATGATGGTGGGGATCGCGCTGATCCCGAACTTGACGCTCACATCGCGGTTCGAGTCGGTGTCGACCTTGCCGACCTTGACCTTCCCGTTGTACTCGCTCGCGAGTTCGTCGATCGTGGGGGCGAGCATACGGCACGGCATGCACCACTCGGCCCAGAAGTCCACGAGGACGGGCGTATCCGACTGAAGGACTTCGGCGTCGAAGTTGGAGTCGGTGAATTCTTTGACATTCTCGCTGGCCATGACGGCGGTCTCCTGATTCGTTCGCCCGGGGATCGGACCCCACGGGGCCCAGCCCTTGCGTGGCGGGGAACGAAGTCTATGTTCGGCGGCCAGTCCCGACTACCGGACCGTCACGGGTCCGGAGGGCCTTCTCGGGCCGCCCTGAGTGCTTTCACCATATCCAACGCGCGGCGGTGGGCCTTTATGTCATGCACACGAAACAGGGCCGCGCCCGATTCACGCATCGTGAGAGCCACAGCGATCGAACCCTCGACCCTCTCAGAGGGGGTCTCGACGCCCGTCACCGCTCCGATGAAACTCTTGCGGCTCGCGGCGCACAGAACGGGGAAGCCCGTTGCGACGAGCCTGGGCGTTGCGGTGATCAGCGCCAGGTTCTGCTCGACGGTCTTCCCGAACCCGAGCCCGGGATCGATGATGAGCGACCTTTCATCTACGCCAGCGTCGCGTGCGGCCTGCGCACGCGCGGTCAGGAACGCGAGGATCTCGGCCACGACCCCCCCACCGTCGGTGTAGTCGGGCGCCGCGCTGCCGTAGCGGTCCGAGTACGCGTCGGCGTCGGATCGGCGCAGCCGGTGCATAAGCACGAACCCTGCGGAACGCTCAGCGACGAGCGCGAGCATTGCGGTGTCGTCGTTGCCCGCCGACTGGTCGTTCACCGCGTCGGCGCCGGCGTCGAGCGCTGCGCGGGCGACGGCGGCACGTGTCGTGTCGACGCTGATCGGCGCGGCGCATCCTGCGGCGCGGAGTGCTTCGATGACCGGAACCACCCGACGGATCTGCTCGTCGTCGGGGACGGATGATGCGCCGGGGCGGGTGGATTCGCCCCCGATGTCGAGCATGTCGGCGCCATCGTCGAGCATGCGCAGGGCTTCGTCGGCCGCGTGGTGCGCGTCGCGGTAGCGGCCGCCGTCGGAGAACGAGTCGGGCGTGGCGTTGACGATCGCGAGGATGCGCGCGCGGTCGAGGGTGAGGGACCGCCCGTTGGCGAGTCGCCATTCGCGTGGCGCGTCAGGCATGCGACGGGCCGCGTGCGGCGCGATCGGCGCGGACCTCATCGAGCCGCAGGACCGCGTCGCGGATGTGAGGGATGGTGATGGTGCCGCCCACCACGAGCGCGACATTGAGCGCGTCGATGATCTCGTCGTCGGACCACCCCTGCTCGACGGCGGTCTCGATGTGGTAGGTGATGCACGAATCGCATCGCAGGACCGCGGAGGCGACGAGCCCGAGGAGTTCCTTCGTCTTGGAGTCGAGGGCGCCGTCGCGGTAAGCGGCGGAATCGAGGGCGATGTACCGCTTCACGCCGAGGTGATCGACGGAGAGCAGACGCTCCATGCCCTTGGTTCGGTTGGCGCGGAATTCGGCGAGAGGTTCGCGGCTGGCCATGCCTGAGCGTATGGCGGTCGGAAGCCGGGGGTCAGACGCCCGTGGGGGTCGCGCCGGATTTGGAGGTTTCGGCGGCGTTCGCGGCCTTGCCCGAAACGGGGGCGCGGCGGGAGGGCGCGACGGGCCGGCGCGGGGCGGGCGCCACCGCTTCCTGCTCGATGCGCTGGCGCTGGGCGATCTTGATGGCCGTCACGATGATGAACGACGCGAAGACCAGCGCGATGACATAGACATCGCGGCTGCGGCCCATGCTGACGGCCACACCGAGGATGGCGAAGGCCGAGCCGATCCCGTAGAGGATCAGCACGGCGCCCTTCACGCCCACGGCGCGCTTGAGTTGATGATGCAAGTGCTGGTCGTCGGCCGCGGAGAGCGGGCGGTTGGCCATCTTGCGGCGGATGATCGCGAGCGTCGTGTCGATGATCGGCACGGCGTAGATGATCAGCCCGGCGACCACGAGCGGCGTGCGGCCGGTGTCTCCGAGCGTCAGGATCGCGACGATCGAGGCGAACCCGAGCAGCATCGAACCGCAATCCCCGAGGAATATCACCGCGGGGTTGAAGTTGTGCGGCAGGAATCCGAGGCAGGCGCCGAGCGTCGCAAGGACGAGCACGAGGCGCGCGGAATCGAGCGGCCCGTCGCGGTCTTCGGCGAGGACCAGCGCGATGCAGAGCAGCCCGGCCATCGCGATGGAGGTGATGCCCGTCAGCAGCCCGTCGAGCCCGTCGAGGAGGTTGCTGGAGTTGCACGCCCCGATGACGAAGACGGCGATGATGGCGGTTCCGGCCCAGTAGACGAGGTCGAACTGCTGGTGGTGCTCGAGGAGCGGCACCCAGGTCGGGAGCGTGAAGTCCCAGGTGAGAGTGCGGTTGTCGAGGAGCGCGCCGAGCGGGGCGAGCAGGCCGCCCGCGACCTTCACGCCGACATCGTCCATCGCGAGCATGGCCGCCGCGAGGAGTTGGCCGCCGATCTTGAGTCGCGGGTCGATGGCGGCGACATCGTCGACGAGGCCGATGATCGCGATGATGGTCATCCCCGCGAGGATCGAGAGCGGGACGGGCATCGGGTCTTCGACATGGAACGGGAGAATCGCGGAGAGCGCGTCCGGGAACACGACCGCGAGGTAACTGAACGCGACGGCGGCGAGGATCCCGAGGTAGACCGCGACGCCGCCCATGTAGGCGACGGGGACGCGGTGGATCTTGCGCGGGTCGGAGGGTCGGTCGATCACGCCGTTGGCGACGGCGATGCGTCGCATGATCGGCGTGGCGATGAGCGTGACGAGAAAGGCGACGACGAAGACGCTGACGTAGTTGTGGAAGATGTCGAGTTTGGTGAGCACCCCGATCGGCCCGCCGAACGGAGCGGCGGCGTCGGCGTCCGTGGCGCGGAGGATCGCTTCCGAAGACTCCCCCGGTGAAGTCAGGAGTTGTTCGGACCAGGGTTGCACGAGGGGACGCTCCAAAGTGCGCGCTGTCGGGGATCAGTCGGCCGAGTGAGTGGCGTTGTAGCGGTGCGCAAGGCGGAAATTGCGGCGGTAGTAGCCGCCGGCCGCGGCCTTGACGCCGTTGACGATGATGCCCAGATGCTGGGCGCGGGTCTCGGTGAGTTGGGAGACAACGCGGCCGATGAGCCCGCGGGTTTCCTGGTAGGCCTTGACGACGAGGATGGAGGCATCGCACTTGGACGCGAGGGTGACGGCGTCGCTGGCGACGACCATCGGGGGGGCGTCGATCAGGACGATGTCGTACTTCGTGCGCGCGTCGGCGATGAGGTCGGCCATGCGCTGAGAGTTGAGTCGCTCGTAGACGCGGCTGGACTTCGCGCCGGCCGCGAGGAGTTCGACGGGGAACTCGCCGTCCATGCGCTGGGTGGCGGTCTCGAGCGTCGCGCTCCCGGCGAGGCAATCCGAGAGGCCGGGCGCGTCGGCGAGGCCGAGGCACTCGTGCATGCGGGGCTTGCGGAGGTTGGCGTCGATGACGAGGGTGCGGTCGCCCATGGCGCCGTAACTCTGCGCGAGGGCGGCGATGACGCTGGTTGCGCCGGCGCCGGGCATGCCGGCAGAGACGAGGATCGCGTATCCGCCGGGGTGGCCGCCGCGCGCCTTGGCAATGGCGGTGCGGATCTGGCGGATCTGCTCGGCGATGACGCCGTCGGGCCGGTCGCGGACCGCGACATCGACCGACGCGGGCTTGGACGGGTCCTGGCTCACATCGGGCACGACGCCGAGAAGGCGAGCGCGGGGGATCATCTGGACATCCGCGGGCATGCGGACGCGCTGCTCCATCAGTTCACGAAGGAAGATGACGCCCGCGACGAGCGCGACGGTCAGGAAGGTCACGACGGGGACGACGATGATGATCTTGGGGAACGAGGGCTCGGAAGGAGGCGTTGCGCTCTGCACATTCTCGATGCGCGACGCGGTGCTCGTGCGGGTGCGGAGCGCCTCGGTGTTGTCGAGTTGGGCCTGGTAGTCGACGATCGCGCGGGAGAGGAGGTCCACCTCGCTGGCGAGTTGGTCGTACTCGGACTGGGCTCGCGTGATCTCCTGCATGCGGATCAGGGCGGCGTCGCGGCTGGCGATCGCCTCGCGGAGCATCGCGTCGAGCGACCCGATCTGGGACCGGAGGGATTCGATGAAGGTGACGAAGGTCTCCTCGAGGAGGCGCTGCTCGTCGGCGGCGCGCTGGTCCTGCGTGCCCTTGATGGTCTGCTCGGTCTGCTTGATGGTCAGGTGGTTGGGGCCGAAGCGTTCGCGGAAGGTGCGCAGGTTGGCGCGCATCTGCGCGATCTGGTAGTCGTAGTTCGCGATGGTCGGGTGCTGGTTGACCTGCATGCGCACCTCTTCGGGGTACTGGATCCCCTCGGGAGCGGCGCGCATCTGCTGGTACTGCGCGAGGCGGTCCTGCGCGGACTCGAGTTCGTTGCGATAGGCCGCGATCTGCGGCGCGAGCGACGCGACGGTCATGTTGGCGTCGGTGAAGCGCTGCTCGAGCGACTCAAGGCGGGAATCGCCCAGGAGACGCTGCATGAGTTGCTGTTTGTTGCGCAGTTCGAGCTGCGCGGAGCGGAGCCGCTGAGTGATGGAGACCATCGCTTCCTCGAACCGCGCGTTGGTGCGCTGGTTCAGGCGGCTCATGTAGATGTTCGCGGCGGTGTTGGCGATGGTGGCGGAGTCGTTCTTGACGCCCGCCTTGAAGCGCAACTGGATGTAGGCGGTGTCGGGGATGACGCCCGCGCTGAGCCGCGACTCGATGGCGGCGGCGGCGGCGACGGCGTCGTACTGGCCGTTCTCGGTGAACGCCTTGGCGAAGTCGGTCTGGTTCTTGACGGTCGGGTGGTTGGCGAGCGCGGTTCGCAGGCCTTCGCCCAGGATGTCGGCGACCTGGGTCTGCATGAACAGGCCGAGTTCCTGCACGCCGCTCGACCCGCTGCTCCCGGTCATGCCGGAGGCGACGAGCGAGGAGTCCTCGAGCGCGGGCTTCGCCTGGAACAGCACATACGCCGTGAACTGCTTGGCGAACATGTTGAGCGGGATGAAGGCGACGACGCCGAGCACGACGCCCACGATCACGGAAGCGACGAGCGCGATCTTGTGCCGCTTGAGAAGGCGGATGGGATCGATGGCGATCCCGGGCCCCGCGGGCGCGACATTCGGAGGCGCCGAGGCGGGCCTCGTTGTGGCGTGGGATGGGGGCGCCTGCGTTGCGCTGCTGGACATCGGACTGCTCCTGAGTCGCTCGATCGTGCGGGTTCCGGCGAGGTGGGCCGGTTCCGCGGTTGGTTCGTGCTGAAGGGTCGTGGTGTTCGGTTCGGTTTCGGGCGGGCTATCGGCCGTCGACGATGGCCTGGGCTTCGCTGAGTTCGGTGGAATAGAGCTGGTTGGCGTTCTCGGTGACGGCGCCCAACTGGACGGCCTGGCGGGCGAAGTTCATGGCGGCGGCCTGATCGCCGAGCCCCTTCTTCGCCTGCGCGAGGTGGGCGAGGATCGGGACGCGTTCGATGTCCATCCGTGCGCTGTCCAAAGCGCGCTGGAAGGTGGAATCGGCCTGGGTGTGGCGGTTGAGTTCGAGGTAGATGAGTCCCAGCGTGTCGAGGACATTGGCGTCGAGGGGAGCGACCTCCGCCGCCTTGGTCGCGAACGGGAGGGCGTTCTGGGGCTGGCCGAGGTGCTTGGCGAGGGTATAGGCGAGGTTGTTGTTGAGTTCGGGGTCGGAGGGCGCGACGGAGAGGCCGAGACGGTACGCCTCCGCGGCGCCGAGGTAATCGCCCGAGACATATTCCAACTGCCCGCGCACGCGGGCGAGGGCCAGCAATGTTCCGGGGTCATCGGTCTGGTCCTCGATACCCACGAGTGACTCGAGCACTCCCGAGGCGAGCGCCGGATTGGTCGCGCGGTATGTCGCCATGACCACCTTGGCGGTGGGCGTCATGCCGGCGGTGGTCTGCGGGGGCAACTGCTCGAGGAAGGCGAAGTAGTCGGACATGTTGGCGCCGAACGCTGCCCGCGCCTGCTCGAACCAGAGACGGGTCTTGGTCGGCGAGTCGCCGCTGAGTTGCCAGGTCTGCGCGAGCAGTTGGAGCGCGGCCCGGGAGTTCCCGGCGGCGGCTTCGACGCGCGAACGCAGGAGCGCCACGACGAACTGCTGGTCGGCGGTGGCGGCGTTGAAACTGCCGATCGCGGACATCGCGTCCTGGGTGCGCGGCGGCCGCGCGGCAAGATACGCCTGGACGAGTTGCGTGAGGGTCTGCGGTGTCTGGGCGGCGGCAAAGGCCTGCTCGTACAGACGGGTCGCGCGAGCGGCGTCCCCGGCGGCCATGAGCGAGTTGCCCGCGAGGGTGTACCACTGGGGGGCGTCCTGGCCTCGGATCGAGACCGCCTGCTGGATGGCGGCGAGCATCTGGTCGGGCGTGCCGTACTCGCCGAGCAGGCGGACATACTCGTAGCGCAGCGAGTCGTTGTCGGGGCGCGCCTGAACGGCCCGGGCGAGTTCGTCCACGGCCTCGTTCACCCGGTTGCGCCGGATGTACAACTGCGAGAGCATCTGCCGCACGACGATGTTGTCGGGCTGGAGTTGGGCGGCCTGCTTCAGATCGCCCAGAACCGCGGCGAACTGGCTGTCGTCGGTGAAGCCGAGTTGCGCGCGGCGGAGGAATGCGATGGGGTTGCGCGGATCGATCTCGATCGCGCGATCGAGGAGGCGGCGGGCTTCGATGGGGTTCTGGCGGTCCAGCGCGATCTGGGCCTGCAGGAGAAGGGTTTGCGAGTCTTCGCCCCCGTCGGCCTCGACGGTCTGGATGACGGCCTCGGCCTTATCGAACTGCCCGAGCCGCATGTGCGCCTCGGCGAGGCGCTTGGCGACGACCGACTCGCGGTCGGCGCCGGCGTTCACGACGCTGCTGTAGGCCTCGATGGCGCGTTCGTAGTCGCCGACGCTGAAGGCGTAGTCGCCGAGTTTGCGATCGACGGCCATGAGCGGTCCCTGCGAGCCGCGCGCCTGCTGGAGTGCGGCGACGGCGTCCTCGGGGCGTTGACGCTGGAAGAGGAAGTCGGCGAGCACGACATATCCGTCGCCGCGATTCTCGGCGGGGAGGGCCTGGACTTCGCGTTCGACGCGGGCGACGGCTTCGTCGACTTTGCCCTGCGCGGCGAGGAGGCGCGCCTCGGCCATCGCGTAGGCGAGGTCGGGCTTGCCGCCTTCCATGCGTGTCGAGTTGAGCAGCGCCTCGGCCTCGGCGATGCGGCCTTCGCGGGTGTAGAGCTGAGCGAGCGCGAGGTTGTTCGCGCGATCGCCGGGAGCGCTGGTGCGCATTCGGACGCGCTGCGCGATGGCGTACTGCGCGTCGCCGTAGGCCTCTTCGAGTTCGAGGCGCCCCATGAGCAGCGAGGAGTCGGTGGGGTTCATCTCGCTCGCCTTGCGGGCGAGCGCGAGGGCGTCGGCGTGGCGCTGGACGGAGCCGAGCGCGCCGATGTAGGCGAGGGTGGTGGGCACATCGTCGGGCTTGATGCGCAGCGCGCGATCGAACGCGCGGATGGCGTCTTCGACGCGGCCGGCGCCGAGTTGCGCGGAGCCGAGGAAGCGCCACGCGGCGACATTCCATTCGTCCTCACGGGTCACGCGGTCGAGGGTGGCGGCGGCGACATCGAACCTGCCCTCGGCGAGTTCGAGTCGGGCCTGGTAGAGCTGTCCGCCTACGCCGTCGGCGTTGAGTTGCGCGGCGCGCTGGGCGAGCCGCTGGCCGGCGGTGTAGTCCTTCTTCTCGAGGGCGCGGGCGAAATCCAGCTCAAGGACGAGCGGGTTGTCGGGCTCGAGATTGCGCGCCTTGGTGAGTTCGGCCTCGCCGTCCTGCGGGCGGTTGTTCTGGAGGAACAGCGACGCGCGGGTGATGTGCTTCTGGACCTCGCTCATCTCGCTCTGATCAATGAGCGCGAGGCGTGCTTCGATGGGGTCGTCGTAGGTGAACAGGACTTCGAGTTGGCGGATTTGCTCGCTGTTGGGGAAGCGGTCGCGGGACGCCTGGACCATCGCGAGGGCGGCCTCGCGGCCGGACGACTGGTTCTCGATGGTGACGCGCTCGAGGAAAAGGCGCGCGTCGTTGGGGAAGCGCTGCATCGCGGAATCGACGAGTTCGATGGCGCCCGCGTAGTCGGGCGGGTTCGCGGTGCGCATGCGGAGCGACGCGTTGAGCACGGGGATGACGGGATCGTCGGGCGCGGGCGCGCCGGTGCTCGCGATCTTCATCTGCTCTTCCATGGTCGCGACGAGCGGGTGATCGGGAGCGAGTTTCTTGGCCTCGGCGAGCAATTCGAGCGCGACCTGACGGTTGCCCGAACGCATCTCGAGGTTGATGAGCGAGACGAGCACGGCGAAGTTGGTGGGTTCGCGTTCGTAGACGCGGCGGTACTGCTCGGCGGCGGCGCCGATCTTGTCCTGCGCTTCGAGCGCGCGGCCGAGCATGGTGAGCACTTCCGTGTCGCCGCTGTTGGTGACATTCCGCAGTTGCGTGAGCGAGTCGACGGCGTCGTTGAGGCGTCGTTCGGAGAACGCGATCTGCGCGTCCGAGCGCAGGAGGGCGGGGCTGTCGGCCGGGACGGATTCGGCGAGGACATCGCGGTAGCGCTTCACGCGTGCGATGGCGGCGTCCTTCTCAACGCCCGAGGCCTGCGCCCAGAGGGCCAGCGCGCTCTCGATCTGGAGACGGCGCGCCTCGATGCGGAGTTGGCGGAGGATGAGCCCGTCGAGACTGACGGGGACATCGGGCATCGTGGCGACCGCCTCGAACTGCTCGATGGCCTCGTCGTGACGCCCGAGGGTCACGAGCGCCTTGCCGCGCTCGACGAGGAACGCCGCGTTGTCCGGCTGCTCCGAGGCGAGTTCGTTCATGAGGTCGAGCCATCGATCGGAGACATCCGTTCCGCTCGCGATGTTGGTCGCGCGGGCGAGTTGCCCGAGGAACTGCTCGTCGATGTTCTCCGGGGGCGCGTCGTGTGCGGCCTCGATGGCGCGGAACACATCCGCTCGGAGTTGCTCGGTGATGACCTGCTGTTCGGCGGGGGTGGCGGCGTCCTGAATGGCGCGCTCGGCGGTCATGAGCGCACGGCGGAGCACGACGCGCGGGGAGTTCGGGTGGCGCTCGATGAGCCGGTTGATGGAGGCCATGGCCTCGTTCCAGCGGGCGGCGGATTCCTGCTGGCGTCCGCCGCGGAACAGGGCCATCGCTTCGGAGGATTCGATCTCGACGAGCGCGAGGGCGACATCGATGTCGTTCGGATCGGCGCGGAGCGCAGTCTGGAGGTCGTCGTTGGCCCGGGCGCGTTCGGCCTGCTCGACGGAGTCGAGCGTGCGGAAGCGATAGACGCTGCCCAGCCCTCGGTAGCGGAGCAGGCGCTGCGCTTCGGGCTGGGACATGTCGAGGCCCTCGATGGCCGTGGTGACGCTGTCGTTGAACTGGCCCCAGTTGTCGGCGTTGGCGCCGCTGAGTTTCAGTTGCCTGAAGGTGGGGCTGATCATTGCCTCCTGCGTCGCCGGGTTGGTGCGCTCGACGACGGCGAGTTGCCTCAGGCCGCCCATGTAGTCGCGGAAATACATCGCGCGGTATTCGACATCGGTCTCGGGGGTCGACTTCTGGGTGGCGTCGATCCACTTGCGGAGGTACTCCGCGTTGTAACTCTCTTTGTTGACGGCCTTGCCGTAGGCCTTGGCGGCCTCGATGTAGTCGCCCTGCGCGGCGAGTTCATCGCCCCGACGCATGTTGTCGTCGGCGGAATTGAAGAGGACCATGGCGCCGAGCACGCCCACGCCCGCCGCGAGGATCAGCAGCGCGACGGAGAGAATGACGACGAATTTGACATTGACCTTGGATGCCATCGGTCCTGTTTCCGGCTCAGAGGATCTGGGAGCGTTCGGTCGCGAGAGAGACGATGCTCAGCCCTTGGCGGGCGTCTGCTTGCTGGGGTTATCGGGTGGATAGCGGCCTTCCATGACCTCAATCCAGTCAGGAACTCGGCGCATGATCTGGGGGAGGAGTTCATCGAGGAGCGAACCTGCGACCTGCCCGAGTTGCTCGGCGGAATCGACATCCCACGAGGTGAACTGGACCTTGGTGTAGTAGGCGTAGGTGGTCTGGGGATCGAACGCGAGGCCGCGGACATCGTTGGCGGAGGTCGCGATGCCGCCGTTGGCGATGAAGAAGTACCCGGCGAAGACCTTGCGGTCGGCGCGGACATCGAGGAAGGGCGTGACGCGCAGTTTCAGTCGCTGCTTGAGGTCGAACGGCATGCGGATGGATTGAAAGTTCTCGCCGACGGCGACATAGACGGGCCCGTATTCGGCCTGATCGAGGTAGGGATCGACGCTGAAGCGGTCGAAATCGAGGGGGATGGGGACGGTCTGGGAGTTGCCCGCCTGGACCATGCCGCCGCCGACGAAGCATCGCTCGGGCACATGGGGCACGGTGTCGATCATCCCGGTGTAGTACGCGAGATGGAGTTCGACCATGACGGGCTTGCCGTTGAACTCGCCGCGGTACATGCGGGAGAGGTAGTTCTCGGTGCCCAGTTCCTCGATGACTTCCTTGGAGAGGATGCTGTCCTGGCCGAATCGTTCCCATCCGGGAACGGAGGCCGAGACCGTTCGCAACGGGAGGTCGTCCTTGGCGTGGATGGGGAGTTTGCGCAGGACGACCTGCATGCGCGCGATGGAGACCTGGAGCGCCACGGCGCCGATCACGAGGACGGCGAGCGCCGCGAGGAACGAGGGCGATCGGAGGATCGGGCGTTTCACGCTGTTGCTCCCTTTGCGGCGGGCTTGCCGTCACGCACGAGGTTGCGCAGCACCCAGACCACGCCCATGAAGAGCGCGAACGCGGGGACGAGCCAGAGCGTGCCGATCAGGGTGTGGGCCTCACCCGCTGAAAGGTTGGGATTGACGATCGCGGCGACGCCCAGGAACGCGACGCGCAGGATGTTCGTGAACACCGCGACGGGACCGGCGAGCAGGACCAGCGCGATGCGCTGCCACCACTTCGGGCACGCGACCAGCGCGACGGCGACGGCGAGCGCGAGGAACGCGACGAGCATGCGCATGCCCGAGCACGCCTCGGCGACATTGAGGGGGATCTCTTCGCCGCCGCTGTAGATCGTGAGGGTGTTGCCCGCGAGGTCGGTCTGCACCGTGATCGCGTTGAGCATGATGTAGGAGCCGACGGCGGCCCAGCCCTGCAGGCGCCATGTGATGGCGTTCATCACGGCCTCGGACACGGTGATGCCGAAGACGAGGAACGCGAGGGGGAGGAAGAGTCCCTGGAGCATGCGCGGGCCGAGCACGAGCAGCACGCCGCCCATGATGGTGGCGATGATCGAGAGGCCCTGGCCCATGTGCACGCCCGGTGCGCGGGTGAGCGTGAAGTACGCGAAGGTCGCGACGCCGGCGAGCATCACCAGCAGCCCGGGCCAGAAAGAACGGGGCTCGACGACGGCGAGTTCACGCCTGCGCTGATAGATGAGGTACCCGGTGATCAGCGGCACGAGATAGGCGTGCGACCAGTCGGCCGGGGCGTTCATCGCGAAGCGGTGCTGCTGGAGGAACCAGAAGTGGAAGGCGCCGACGAGCCCGACGAGGAAGATCGCGGCGGCGAGCAGGGTGGCGGGCTGACGCCAGAATCCGGCGTGATGCGCGACCGCGCGGCCCGGATCGAGGGGTTTCGTGGGGTTCGCGGGTTGTGTCCCGGCGGCCGAGGTCACACTGCTTGCACTCGCGTTCTTCGTAACTGCACACCATCGAGAACTGGCGACGAGGGTTCAGGCCGCAGGACGGCCCGTCGCTCGGTGCGCCGAAGGGGGTGGTACGGTCAGCCGGCCGCACGGTTCGTGCGGCGTGGCGTTGTGATGCGAAAGAGCGCTCCGGGGCCGCTCACGAGGCCGGATCAGAAGCCGCGGTTGGACGGCGGGGCGCCGAAGACATCGTTGCCGAAGTTCCGGTCCAGAAGGAAGCCGAAGCCGTAGGACACGCGGAAGCCGTTGCGGATGACCGCGATGGGCGTGGCCCAGAAGTTGGTGCCGATGACGACCTGATCCTCGGGCTTGAGGAAGATGTCGGGCTGGGTGCCCTCGTAGATGGCTCGGAGGTTGAGGCGAACCATGCCCTCGCGGTCACGCCCGATGCGGCGGATGAGGTCCACGCGCTCGGGGATCGCGAGCGGGCCGAGGCCGCCCGACGAGGCGATGGCCTGCTTCAGGGTCATGCGGCCCACGGAGGGCAGCACGAACGAGCCGCCCCGGAGCGAGCCGGGGCCTGAGATGTAGAAGAAGCCCTGTTCGGGAGACGGGACGCTGATGAGGTCGCCCGGCCGGATCACGATGTTGTACTCGGCGACGCCGGCCAGGAGGGGCTTGGTCGGGATCTCGAGGATCCGCTGGGTCACCAGCGGGGCGGTGTCGGTCGAGGGGGTGTCGGACGCCACGCCGTCGGCGCCGCGCTGGACCTTGACCCAGCGGCCGTCGAGGAACATCCAGTTGGAGTCGCCCAGTTCGCCGTTCTGGCTCGAAGACTGGGGGGCGGTGGTGTCGGGCAGGTCGATGGGCGGCGGGACGGGGGCGTCCTGCTGCTGGGCGGGCTGGGCCGAGGCGTTGCTGACGAAGGCGGCCATGTTCGGCGAGCCGCCCTCGGGGCGGGTGAGTTCGTCGATGAGGTCGCGGAGATCGGTGCCCTCGGGGCTGGGCGAACTGGGCTCGCCGGGACGGGCCGGGGTGAAGTTGCCCGGGCCGCGTGCGCCGGGGACGCCCGCCTCGATCTGCTCGTCGAGCGAGACCTGACGGATGACGCGGACATACGGGATGCTCGGGGCCACGCCGCCTGCCTCGGTGAGGGCCTCCAAGAGCCGGTAGTTGGGCTCGGGGATGCGGTAACGGCCGACGCCGGCGATGGCGCCGAAGACGCCGAAGGTTGGGTCGCGCGAGGTCAGCGGGGTGACGGCGATCAGCGGGGGTTCGTTGGCGATCTGACGATCGACGATCTCCAGACCGATGCGGTCGGCGACCTCTTCGATGGTCAGGCCCGCGATGGGGACGCGGCCCAACTGGGGGATGTCGATGGTGCCGGCGGCGTCGACCTGGCGCTCGAGGATGTAGGGCTGGCCAACGACGATGAAGTCGAAGATCTCGACGCGGATCAGGTCGCCCGGACGGGTCAGGAAGTCCTCGACCACGGGGACAAGATCGTCCGGAGTGATCTCGGAGACCTCGACATACGAGCCCTCGTCGCGCTCGATGACCTCGATGCGATCAAGGATGGGCACGATCGTCGGGGTGAATTCCCACCGACCGACGACGCTCGGGTCCATGAATGAGTCGTTCTCGCATCCGGTCATGGCGGCCGGGGCTGCGAGCCCGACAACGGCGAGGGCCAGGGCGGCGGCCCGCACGGGCGTCGAGGACTGAAGTCGCTTCAAGGTAGGCATATTGCTCACAAGACCCGCTCCCACTGCGTTTCTACTGCTCTTCTTCCGTATGTCCGAATTGGCAAGTGCGCAATCGGACGAATCGACCCCGCTTCGTCAGCGGACGCCCCAACAGATTTGCACGAATCCAAGGGGCTCAAGGTTCGCTCGATCCTGCGGTTCCCGTGCATCCCCCGCCGACGCGCAAATCCTGCCTGCCGCTGGGGACCTCCCACACGGACAGCCCGCCGCGCCGGCGGCTCTCCAAGCCCCACAACCTAGCACGCCCGTACAGGGTGTCAATCGGGGTTAGGCCCACCATCGCCCGCGCGGCCGCCCCCGCGCCGACCGCCCCTCATCCCTGAAGATGACTCCCGCTCAGTGATGGAACCCCGACGCTTCGGCGGCGGTCAGCGGCGTCCCGACGGGATGACGCTCGAAGTGCTCCAGCGCCGCGCGGATGTCCGTCATCAGCAGTGACGCCAGATCGCGGCTCACGCCGTGGCGCACCAAGATGCGCTGAACGGGCAGGTCCTGGCAATCGGCCGGGAGCGTGTACGCCGGGACCTGCCACCCGCGGTTGCGCAGGCGGTCCGCCATGTCGTAGAGGGTGAAGCCCGGCTTCGCGCCGTCCTTCATCTTCCAGCACAGCGCGGGGATGCCTTCATTCATTGCGCCGCCGTAGAGAATCTCGAACGGGCCGAGGTTCCCGATCTCCTCCGCGAGCCATTGCGCCGTGTCATAACACGCCGCGTGGATCTTGCGATACCCCTCCCGGCCGAGGCGCAGGAAGTTGTAGTACTGGCACACGACCTGCCCACCCGGCCGCGAGAAATTCAGCGCGATGTCGCGCATGTTCCCGCCGAGGTAGTTCACCCAGAACACCATCTCGTCGGGCAGGTCCGCCGCTTCTCGCCACACCACCCAGCCGGCGCCGAGCGGCGCCAGCCCGAACTTGTGCCCCGACGCGTTGATCGACTTCACGCGCGGCAGGCGGAAGTCCCACTCCAGGTCCGGCGCGCAGAACGGCGCGAGGAACCCGCCGCTCGCGCCGTCCACATGGATCGGGATGTCCATCCCCGTGCGCTCGTGATGCTGATCGAGCGCCTCGGCGATCGCGCGGACGGGCTCGTACCTCCCGGTGAAAGTGACCCCGAGCGTCGGCACGACGCCGATGGTGTTCTCATCGCACCGCTTCAGTGCTTCGTCGGGAGTCATCATCATGCGATCGGGCGCCATGGGGACTTCCCGGTGCTCGACATCCCAGTAGCGCGTGAACTTGTGCCAGCACACCTGCACGGGGCCGGTCACGAGGTTGGGCTTGTCCGTCGGTTTGCCCGCGGCGCGCTGGCGCGCTTCCCATCGGCGCTTCATCGCGAGACCGCCCAGCATGGCCGCCTCGCTCGAGCCCGTCGTCGATGTGCCGATTGTGGTCTTGGGTTCGGGCGAGTTCCAGAGGTCCGCGAGCATGTGGACGCACCGCCGCTCGATCTCGGCGGTCTGGGGGTACTCGTCCTTGTCCACGATGTTCTTGTTCATGCACTCGGCCATGAGTTCGCCGACCTCGTGCTCCTCCCAGGTCTGGCAGAAGGTGGCGAGGTTCTGACGCGAGTTGCCGTCGAGCATGAGTTCGTCGCGCACGGCGTCGAAGACATCGCGCGGGTCGCGCTCGGCCGCCGGGAACCCGGTCTTGGGCATGGTGACCGAGAGGTCGGCCGAGGCGTAGGGGTCGTCGTCGACCGTGTGCCGGGGTGAACGCGCGTTCTGCTGGGACATTCCGGGCTCCGTCCGAGGTCAGGTGAGTGGGCCGAGTGTATCGGACGAGCGGAAACGCACCGATCGGGCCCGCGCATCGCCGCGTTCCGGTCTTCCTACCATCTCCCGATGTCCACCACCGGCAACAACGGCGCCTCTGTTTCCAACGCCGCGCTCGATCGCACGCTCGCGCGGCACCCGCGCGCTCTCGGGGGCGATCCGGTCCGGCTCCTCGACAAGCCCGCCTTCTCCCTCTCGGGCATGGTCCTGAACAACTCCGGGGCGGCCGGGGCCGCGGGCGCCGGGGGAGACGCCAAGCAGCATGTGGCGCCCAAGCGCAAGCCCAAGTGGATCAAGGCCAAGATGCCCGGCGGGCCCAAGTACACCCAGCTCCGCGACCTGCTCAAGGAGCACTCCCTCCACACCGTCTGCGAGGAAGCCAACTGCCCCAACATGGGCGAGTGCTGGGCGCGCGGCGTGGCGACCATCATGATCCTGGGCGACACCTGCACCCGCTCGTGCGGGTTCTGCAACATCAAGACGGGCAAGCCCAACCCGATGGACCCCGACGAGCCCCGGCGCGTCGCCGAGTCCCTCAAGATCATGGTCGAGGGCGCGGGCCTCCGGCACATCGTCATCACCAGCGTGGACCGCGACGACCAGCCCGACGGCGGCGCCGCCATCTGGGCCGAGACCATCCTCCGCTCGCGCGAGGCCTGCCCGGGGCTCTCCATCGAGGTCCTCATCCCCGACTTCAAGGGCGATTGGAAGGCCCTCCAGACCGTGATCGACGCGCGGCCGGAGATCCTCAACCACAACCTCGAGACCGTCCGCCGCATGTACCCCGCCGTGCGCCCCCAGGCGAAGTTCGACCGCTCGGTCGAACTCCTGCGCATCTGCAAGGAACAGGGCCTCGTCACCAAGACGGGCATCATGGTCGGCATCGGCGAGCGCGACGACGAGGTCCTCGACCTCATGGACGACCTCCAGGCCCGCGCCGAGACGGACATCCTGACCATCGGCCAGTACCTCCAGCCCACGCGCAACCACCTCCCGCTCAACCGGTGGGTCACCCCCGAGCAGTTCGACCGCTTCCGCGAGATCGGCCTCGCGACCGGGTTCAAGGTCGTCGAGAGCGGCGCGATGGTCCGCTCGTCGTACCACGCCGACATGCAGGTCGATCAACTCCTCGGGAAAGATCGCGAGAGTTACGACAAGGTTCAGTCGCTCATCGCGCAAGCCAAGACGACCTGATACCTTGGCGGCGATGGCCCGCCGCCGGCGCAACAGCCCGTTCGCACGAGACGCCGCCGCCCGTTCGCTCTACGCGGGGGTGTTCTGCATCTTCGCGCCCATCGGGCTGCTCGTGGCGATGTGCCAGCCCGAGCCGTGGGGCTGGGCCGCCGGGCTCTACTCGGCCGCGTTCGCCGGGTGCATCTCGCTGGGCTGGGTCTACGCGATGAACCGCCAGAAGTACTGGCTGATCATCCCCCTGCTGCTCGTCCCCCCCTTCGCCGCGGAACTCGTGTTCAAGCCCGCGAACATGCTGGGGCTCTTCGAGATCGGCGGCGGGTACTCGCGCGCGATGCGCATGGTGATCCTCGCGATCCTCGTCACCGCGCTCATCTCGGTGGGGTTCACGCTGGTCATCCGCTATGTGCAGGCGAACGAGAGCAAGGCCGCCAAAGACCGCGCGGAACTCGATGTCGCGCAGAAGATCCACGAGACGCTCGTCCCCCCCATCGACCTCACATGGAACGGCGCGCGCGTGCTCGCACAGTCGCGCGCCAGCGCACGCATGGGGGGAGACCTGGTCGACGCGCTCGCGCGCGAGGACCAACTCGACCTTGTGATCGCGGATGTCTCGGGCCACGGCGTCGGCGCGGGCGTCGTCATGGCGATGGTCAAGAGCGCCATGCGCGCCCAACTGAACCACAACGGGGAGACCCCCCTGCCCGACCTGCTCGCCGGAATCAACAAGGTCGTCTGCTCGACCGTCACCGACGGCATGTTCGTCACCATGACCTGCGTGCGCCTGCACGCCAACGGCCAGTGCGAGATCGCCTCCGCCGGGCACTTGCCCACGCTTGTACGCCGCGACGACGGCGCCATCGAGTCGATCGACAACGAATCGCTCCCCGTGGGCGTGCTCGAAACCGAAGAATTCGTCTGCGCAACTGTCCGGCTCGGTCGCGGCGACCGGCTGGCGCTCTACACCGACGGGCTCACCGAGACCGCCAATCCTGCCAACGAGTTCTTCGGGATAGGCGGGATGCGCAACGCGCTGGCCGTCACCGGAAGGTCCGACATGGACGAATCATTCCACGCAATCCTGCGACGCGTCGCCGAGCACGGCCCCACGCGCGACGATCAGTCGTTGCTGCTGCTGGAAATGCAATAACGCACTCTGATCCGAGCCCCGGGCGCGAGCCCGGGGTATCG
>CAYGLT010000004.1:0-1197 GCA_964350875.1 uncultured Phycisphaeraceae bacterium
CCCTCGATCGCGGCGAGGAGGCATCCGCCCGCGAGGAGGAAGAGGTCGTCGAACTGGTCGTCCTCGTCGAGCAGGATCGCGACGCCGATCTTGTGGATGAACGGGTTGAAGTGCGTGCGATAGATCGCGACCGGCCGTCCGTTCAGGTCGGAGAGCACGAACTTCTGGGGGAAGAGCGCCGAGGTGACATCGTGGAGGCGGCGCATGAGCGCTTTCCAGGTGGAGTCTTCGTCGATGGTCCCGATGGGCTGGCCGTCGGGGCCGATGGCGTCCCACTTGTCGCGGATGAAACTCTTCATCGCGCGGCGTCGGAAGGCGCCGATCGATTCACCGGATGGGAGCAACACCTGATAGGTCGCGCCGAAGTCGAGGATCTGCTCGGTGTGGATGCGCAGGAGTTCCTGCGTGCACGCCTCGTCCTTGAAGACGCGGATGTCCTCGCGCAGGCGGAACGCCTTCTGTTTGCAATACCCCGCGAGCGATCCGTCGGCGTGGTAGATGTGAAAGCCGGCGCCGAAGATCTTGAAGACCTTGCGCCGGATGGTGTATTGCTCGGCGGGCTTGCCGCTGGCTTTGGTAAGTTCCTGAGTGTCGCTCGTCACGCCGTTGCTCCTCGAAAGGGTTGGGCGGGACGATAGCGAATGTCAGGGGGTCACGACTTGGCCGCGTCGTACAACTCGCTGACCGCGGGCCAGTTGACCACATTCCAGAACGCCTTGGTGTAGTCGCCCCTGCGGTTCTGGTACTTGAGGTAGTAGGCGTGCTCCCAGACATCGACGCCGAGCAGCGGCCGCGCGCCGGTCATGTCGAGGTTCTGCTGTTTTTCCATCTGGGTCACGATGAGCGACTTGGAGACGGGCTCGTACATGAGCCACGCCCAGCCGGACCCTTCGACGGAATTCGCGGCGGCGGTGAACTGGGTCTTGAAGGCGTCGAACGAGCCGAAGGAGTCGCGGATCGCGCGTGCGAGTTCGCCCGACGGCGCGCGGGTGGATTCGGAACCGGCGGGCGCCATCGTGTACCAGAAGATGGTGTGATTGACATGCCCGCCGCCGTTGAACGCGAGTTCGCGCGACCAGTGCTTGATGAGGCCCGCATTTCCTGAACCCTCGCGGATCTTCTTGAGTTCGGCCATCGCCTTGTTGAGCCCGTTCACATAGCCCTGATGGTGCTTGTCGTGGTGGATCTGCATCGTCT
>CAYGLT010000004.1:1297-8904 GCA_964350875.1 uncultured Phycisphaeraceae bacterium
TTGAGCCCGTTCACATAGCCCTGATGGTGCTTGTCGTGGTGGATCTGCATCGTCTCGGCGTCGATGTACGGCTCGAGTGCGTCGTAGGCGTAGGGGAGCGGCGGGAGTTTGAACTCGCCCGTTGCGCTGTTGAACCCGAGGGCGGCGAGGTCGAGCCCGGGCGTTGTGTTCATCCCGGCCTGCGCGAGAGCGGAGGGAGAAAGCACGCCCGCGCCGAGGGCTGCGGCGCCCAATCCCAGGATCGCGTTGCGCCGGGTGAGCGGGGAGTCGGTGGTCGGCGTGGTGTTGATACCGTCGGTGTGCACGGCGGGCCTTTCTTCTGAGGGATGGGTATCAGCGGATGCGGTCGATGCGTCGGTTGAGATCGCGGATCTCGGAGGCGAGGCGCGCGACGGCGCGGTTGGAGTCGTTCACGGTGCGCTCGACATCGCGGAGGCGCCGGTCGAGTTCGTCGGTCGCGTATTCTGCGCGGCCGTCGAGGCGCTGGCGCGATTCAAGGTCGGAGAGCGATCGCGCGAGCCTCTCGGCGAGGCCGTCGAGGACGCGGACCTGCTGTTCGAGGGCGTCGATGCGCGTGATCGCGCGCAGGGTGGCGTCGGCGGTCCCGCCGCCGAGTTCGCGGGAGTCGCGCAGGTTCTGGAGTTCGCGTTCGAGTTCGTTGATGCGCTGGTCCGCGTCGCCGGCGTTTGTGTTCGTGCGCACGGGAGCGGTTGTCGTGGCGGGCGCGGTGGTGGCGGTGCGCAGGCCGAGGCGCTTCATCGCGGCGAGCACGCGCGGGTCGTCGGGCGCGATGTTCGAGGCGAGGACCGCGGCGCGCATGGCGTCGGCGGTCTGCCCGTCGGCCTCGAAAGAGGCGGATTCTTCGAGGCGCTGCGCGAGGGTCGCCTTGTCGATCATCTCGTCGAGTTCTTCGGAATGCACGCCGCCCGCGAGGTCTGCGAGGAGTTGGATCGCGGCGGGCGTGTTGCCCTCGGTGAGCATCTGCCCGACGAGGGCCGCGGCGGCCTGCGCGGCGGGCTCGCGCACGCGGTCGAGCGCGGCGACGAGTTCCGGCGCTTTCCCGACCCGCTCGATAGCGCCGATCAGCGTCATCGCGGACTGGAGCGCGTTCCCGGAATCGAGCGAGCGCAGCGCGGCGGCGATGATCTGCTCGCGCGCGTCGTCGAACCTCTCGAGCGAGTCCTCGACCCGGGGCGGCGGGGAGTCCTGCGCGATGGCCGCGGGGCCGATCATCAGGGCGCCGAGCATGGGAACGAGCAGGCATGGTGCGCGCATGCGATACCTCCGAGGGGTTCGACGCACGGGTGAACCGGGATGTTCAGGGGAAGTTTCGCCGGCTCAGGTCGCGCCGATGGTCAGCGGCAGGGGCTGCGCGCTGGGGCGGTGGCTGGGCTGGAGGGCGATTTTGAGGGGGATGCGCCGGCCGTCGGGACCGATCGGGGGCATGCCATCCTCGTCGATGATGCGCTGGATGGCCATGCACCCTTCGAGGAGCATCTCGGGGCGGGGCGGGCAGCCGGGGATGTAGACATCGACGGGAATGAACTGGTCGATGCCCTGCACGGTCGCGTAGGTGTCGAAGACGCCGCCCGTGCTGGCGCAGGCGCCCATCGAGATCACCCACTTGGGCTCGGTGACCTGCTGATAGATGCGCTGGAGGACGGGCAGCATTTTGATGCCGATGCGTCCCGCGACGATGATGAGGTCGCTCTGACGGGGCGAGAACGACATGCGCTCCATGCCGAAGCGGGCGATGTCATAGCGGCTGGACGCGGTGGCCATCAGTTCGATGCCGCAGCACGCCGTGGCGAAGGGGATCGGCCACACGCTGCTCCGACGGGCCCAGTTCACGACCTTCCGGAGTTGGGTGGTCAGGATGGTGTCGGTGGGGATTGCGGCTTCCAGGCCCATGCGCGGTCGTCCTTTGCTTCCAGATCCGAAACGGCTTCGGCGGGGGAATCCTAGCCGATTCGGCGGGCGGCGTGGTCGGCCCCTTTCCGGGTCGAAATGCGCGGCCCGGGCTCCCCAATGGTGAGGCATGCTTCGTCGCCTCTGGCGAGCCGTGCGCGAGGGCGCCGTCGATGTCGCTTGCAACCAAGCCGTCGGTCTGCCACTCTGCGCACCGGCGCCGCTCGATACCGAGACCCCCGAGGGCGCCAGCCGACCGCCCAGGCGGATCGGTCGGAGGGGTCTCCCGGTGCCCACGGAGGGCGGAGTGCTGCGGTTCCAGATCCCCGACAGTTCGAGCGGCATGATCGGGCAGAGCCTCCGCCGCGCCTATCTCGTCGGGCAGGACAACATCGCCGTGGTCGGCAAGGTCCGGCTCGACGACGGCCAGATCGTCTGCGAGGCCGACCCCAATCAGGCGGTCGGGCTGTGCCTGCAGATCGATGTCGGCGAGTGCGGGGTCCTCATGCTTCAGACCTGCCTGTTGCCCCGGCGCGACCGGCCGTACTCGCTCGCGCTGGAACTCGCGCGCCACAGGGTGATGCACTTCCTCGTGAAACTCGAGGACTGGCTCGAGGGCGCACAACCGCCCGACGAGCCGATGACGCTCTTCGAAGAATCGCAGCGGCTGTTTATGGACGCCGTGGCGATCGATCCTGCCGGGCAGCCCGACCGCGTCGCCGAACAGGAACGCCTCGCGTTCGATGCGCTGTGCAAGGGCATCGACGCGACCGAGGCGCTCGCGCTGTGGGCGGCGAAGACGGGCCTGCGCATCCGCGAGCACCAGATGCGCGGGTTGACGCCTCAGGCCGCGCGCATGCGGCGACCGCTGTTCGCCGTGCAGGCGCCGGTCGCGTTCCCCACACAGGCGGCGCAGGACGCGGTGCGCTCCAGCGCTGACGCTCTGGCGCTTCCGCTGGCGTGGTCGGCCGTGTCGCCCGCCGAGGGCGAGTTCGAGTTCGGTTCTCCCGACGCGTGGGCGCAGTGGGCGGCGACCGTCGGCGCGGGCAACCCGCTCGAACGGCTCGTGCTGACAGCGGGGCCGATCGTCGACCTCCGCGCCGGGCGTGCGCCGGGATGGACGCGCGTGTGGCGCAACGATTACGAATCGCTCCGCGAGATCGCGTTTGAGCACCTTCAGCGGGTGTGCGCACGCTACGCGCGAGTTGTTTCGCGCTGGACGCCTCTCTCGGGCGTCAATCAGAATGAAGCGTTCCAACTGACGGTCGAGCAGATGCTCGACCTGACGCGTCTCTCGGTCATGGCCGTGCGCAAGTTCAACCCGCACGCGAAGGTTCACATCGAGATCGACCAGCCCTTCGGCGAGTCCGTGTCGCGGAACAAGATCGCCGTCCCGCCGCTGCTGTTCGCCGAGATGGTCGTGCAGCAAGGGCTGCAGGTGGACGCGATCGACCTGTGCGTGCAGATGGGCGACGCGGCCTCGGGTCACGGCGCCCGGGACATCGCGCAACTCAGCGACCTCATCGACCAGTACGGCTCGCTCGGCAAACCCGTCGCCGTGTCGCTCTGCGCCCCGAGTTCGCAGAGCGCGACCGACGAATCGCTCGCGTGCGTGATGGAGCCCGGCGCGTGGCGCGGCGAGTGGAGCGATGAGCGTCAGGCCGAGTGGGTCTCGCACGCGGCGATCGTCGCCGCGGGGAAACTGTGCGTCACGGGCGTGACCTGGCGCCAACTCATCGACGCCGACTCGTTCGGCCCTGAGGTCGAGATGACCACGGGCGGGTTGCTGCGCACCGACGGCGAAGCGAAGCCCGCGCTCGAGCGATTCGCGGCCGTTCGCCGGGCTTCCCAGGGCGCCCAGCAAGCGAGGTGAGGGCGATGGGGGAGCGATCACGGATCACCGACCGTCAGCGATGGGCCGCGGGCGTGATCGTCGCGCTCGCGGGCGCGGTCTTCCTCGCGAGCGGAGCGGTCTCGGATCGCGCCTCGCCCGTCGCTCCGATTCCGACGGTGAACCTCAATACCGCGAGCCGCGCGGAACTCCAGATGCTCCCGGGAATCGGACCCGCGATCGCGGGGCGGATCGTGGCTGATCGAGAAACACGAGGCGTCTTTCGCACGGTCGACGACCTGGCCCGCGTGTCGGGAATCGGTGAGCGCACGGTTCGAGGGCTGCGCGATTTCGCGATCGTCGACGACTGACCGACTCCGCCGTGTACCATCTGCCGAACATCACTCCCACTCGAACGCGGGCGGCCGTGCCGTCGGCGGCGCCCACACATGCGCACAGAACCCACGAAATCGACGATCGGCTCGCTCTCGGGCGAGCACACCCTCGCGTTCCTGGCGAACGACGAGTCGGTGCGCGCCCTCGCCGACGCGATGGCCCGCGGCAAGCAGGCGGTCGCGATCGGCGCCTCCGGTTCGTCGACCAACCTCCTCGCCGGCCTGCTCGCGGAACTCGCGACCCGGCCCGTGCTGTTCGTCGTGGCGCACCTCGACGACGCCGACGACGCGGTCGATGAACTGAACGACCTGCTCCCTCGCGAGGACGGCGCGCCGCGCGCGATCCGGTTCCCGGCGCTCGAAGTCGCGGCCGGCGCGCGCGATGGGCAGGTAAGCGTCGACCTGTTCGCGGAGCGCCTCGCCGTGGTGCGCATGCTCGCTGAGGGCCGATTGGCGAGCGGTCAGGCGATCGTCGCGCCGATCGCCGCGCTGATGCAGGCCGCGCCCACGCCCGCGAAACTCCCGTCGCTCGCGCTGTCGCTCAAGCGGGGCGCGACGGCGCCGCTCGCGCAGGTGCTCGCGTGGCTCGACTCGACAGGGTACGAACGCACCGACGCGATCGAGGAGCCCGGACAGTTCGCGCTGCGCGGCGGGATCCTCGACATCTTCCCCCCCGCGGCGACGGTCGCGAACGAACGGGGCGAGGCCGCGGGAACCGCGCCGGTGCGCATCGATTTCTTCGGCGATGACATCGACGCCATCAACGAGATCGATCTTGAGACGCTTGGCGCCGATCGCCGGTTGGAGCGTGTCGATCTCGTGGGCGCCAATCCCGATCAGTTGCTCAGCGACGACGGTTTCGACAGCGTGCTCGCGCTGCTCCCCGAGGGGACGATCGCCGTGCTGGGCGAGACGCTTGAGATCGTCGAGCAGGCGCGCGGCTACTTCGAGCGGGCGACCGACGCACGGGGGATCTTCGGCCCGCCCGCGACGCTGAAGCGCATCAAGGACGAGTCCGGCGCGCTGGTCGAGGTCAATCAGTTCTCCGCCGGATCGAACGAGGCGGCCGTGCGCATCGAACTCCCCGTGCGGCCGCTGCCGATGTTCGCGCAGGATGCGGGCGAGGCGGTGGCCGAACTCGGCGCGATGTCGCGCGAGCGCCGCGTGATCGCGGTGTGCCAGAACGACGCCGAGCGTGACCGTCTGCGCGAGATGTCGCGCGAGTTCGCGCCGGACGGTTCGTTCGACGAACGCGTCGGCTTCCTCCAGCGCGGCTTTCTCTTCGGCGACGAAGCGCCCGACCGTTCGGGCGTCGCGCTCGTGCCCCACGCCGAACTGTTCCACCGGTTCCACTCGCGCAGGCGTGTGCGGCGGCTCGGCGCGTCGGGCGCGGGCGGCCGCGCGATGGACGCGTTTCTCGATCTCAAGCCGGGCGACTATGTCGTGCACGCCGACCACGGCGTCGCGAAGTTTGTCGGGCTCAAGCAGATCAAGCCCAAGGCGCCGCCCGCGATCCCGGGGAAGAAGGTTCAGACGCCGCCGCCCGAGGAGTACCTGACGCTCGAATTTTCGGGGAAAGTGAAGATCCATGTCCCCGCGACGCAGATCGAGCAGGTCCAGAAGTATGTGGGCGGGCACGGGGGGGCGCCGCCGCTGTCGGTCGTGGGCGGCACGCGCTGGAAGAGCCAGAAGGAGAAGACGAACGAGGCGGTGCGCGACCTCGCCGCCGAGATGCTGCGCGTGCAGGCGGCGCGCGAAAGCATGCCGGGCATCCGCTTCCCGGGCGACACGGCGTGGCAGAACGAGTTCGAGGCCGAGTTCCCGTACGACGAGACCGAAGACCAGTTGATCGCGCTCGCGCAGATCAAGAAGGACATGACCGCCGACCGCCCGATGGATCGGCTGCTTTGCGGCGATGTCGGCTACGGAAAGACCGAACTCGCGATCCGCGCCGCGTTCAAGGCCGCCGAGTTCGGCAAGCAGGTCGCGGTGCTCGTGCCGACGACGGTGCTCGCGGAGCAGCACGGGCGCACCTTCGCGGAGCGATTCGCCGATTACCCGTTCAAGGTCGAGGTGCTCTCGCGATTGCGGGGCGCCAAGGAGCAGAACGCCGCGCTCGCCGCGCTTCGCAAGGGGCAGGTCGACATTATCATCGGGACACACCGCCTGCTCAGCAAGGATGTGCGGTTTGCGGATCTGGGTCTGGTCATCATCGACGAGGAGCAGCGTTTCGGCGTCGAACACAAGCAGCGGTTGCTGTCGCTCCGCATGACGGTGGATGTGATGACGCTCAGCGCGACGCCGATCCCGCGCACGCTCCACATGGCGTTGCTGGGCATCCGGGATATCTCGTCGCTGACGACGCCCCCGGTGGATCGCCGCGCGGTGGTGACCGAGGTGATCCCGTTCAACGAGAAGCGGGTGAAACAGGTCATCGCGCGTGAATTGAACCGCGAGGGGCAGGTGTTCTTCGTGCACAACCGCGTGCACAACATCCAGCGCATGGCGGACGATGTGCAGAAACTCGCGCCGGGTGCGCGGGTCGTGATCGGGCACGGGCAGATGCTCCCCCACGAACTCGAGGAGGTGATGATGAAGTTCATCACCCGCCAGGCGGACATCCTCGTTTCGACGACGATCATCGAGAGCGGCATCGACATCCCGACCGCGAACACGATGATCATCAACGACGCCGACCGCTTCGGACTGGCCGAGTTGCATCAATTGCGCGGGCGCGTCGGTCGCTCGAAGCACCGCGGGTATTGCTACCTGCTGCTGCCCGACGATCGCCCCGTCACCGACAAAGCCACGAAGCGGCTGCGTGCCATCGAGGAATACTCGATGCTCGGCGCGGGGTTCAAGATCGCGATGCGCGACCTCGAGATCCGCGGCGCCGGGAACATCCTCGGGCCCGAGCAGTCCGGGCACATCGCGGCGGTCGGCTACGACATGTACTGCCGCCTGCTCGAGAACGCGGTGAAGGAACTCAAGAACGAGCCGACGCGCGACCCGGCGGAGGTGACCGTCGAGATCGGCATGACCGGCGCGCTCCCGAAGACCTACATCGCGAGCGACACGCGTCGGATGGAGTCGTACCGGCGCGTTGCGCGGGCGAGAACGCTGGACGAACTCTCGCGCGTCGAGGCCGATCTGAAAGACGCGTACGGCGAGCCGCCGCAGGTCGCGCAGCGATTGCTGGAGTTGGCGCAGGTGCGCATCGGGGCGTTCGAGCACGGCGCGCTGAGCGTCACGCTCGTCGAGAAGGACATCGTGTTCCGCACGCTGAACCCCGACGCGCTGGTGAAGGCGCTCGAGGGCGCGAAGGGGACGGTGCGCGTGCTCAAGCCGATCGTTCCCGACGCGCCGGTGCGTGGTCAGGATGTCCGCCTCAAGCGGGATATCCCGAGCAAGGCGCCGGCCGCTTCGGCGCCGAAGGTCGTCGAGGTGTTCTACCGCCCGCCTGAGAACTTCCT
>CAYGLT010000004.1:9004-61185 GCA_964350875.1 uncultured Phycisphaeraceae bacterium
TCGTTCGCGGCGGTTGATACACTGCCGCCATGCCCACCGGAAAGGACGCCGACAACCCCATGGTCGCCACACGGATGTCATTGCCCGCGACTCGCGAGTCGCTCACCCACAAATTCTCGATCGGCGGCCACGAGGGCTACCTGACGATCGGGCTCCACGAAGACGGCCGCCCGGGCGAGGTCTTCCTGAAGATCTCGAAAGAGGGCTCGACGATCAGCGGTCTGTGCCAGGCGTACTGCCGCGCGTTCAGTCTCGCGCTCCAGTACGGGCTGCCGCTCGAGGAGGCGGTCCGCCGCTTCAAGGGCATGCGTTTCGAGCCGCTGGGCATGACGAGCAACCCGGATGTGCCCGAGGCGTCGAGCGTGATCGATTACATCGCGCGGTATCTGGAAGTCGAGTTCATCGAGCGCGCCGGCAAGCGGATCTGACGATCCTGCTCAGGCGTGGATCAGCGTGCCGATCGACTTGCCCTCGATCACGCCGCGGATGTTGCCCGACTTCTTGAAGTCGAAGACGAGGACGGGGAGTTTCTGCTCCTTGCACATCGCGAGGGCGGTGGCGTCCATGATCTTCAGCCCTTTGGAGAGGGCCTCGTCGAACGACAGGCGTTCGTAGCGTGTCGCGCTCGGGTCTTTCTTCGGGTCGGCGGTGTAGACGCCGTCGACCTTGGTGGCCTTGAGCACGACATCGCAATCGAGTTCCGTGGCGCGGAGCGCGGCGCAGGTGTCGGTCGTGAAGAACGGGTTGCCCGTGCCTCCGGCGAGGACGACGACATTCCCTTTCTCCAGGTGGCGGATCGCGCGGCCGCGGATGAACGGCTCGGCGACGGCGTTGATCTCGACGGCGGTCATGCATCGCGCCGGCTGGCCGAGGGTCGCGAGCATTTCTTTCAGGGCGAGTCCGTTGATGACGGTCCCGAGCATGCCCATGTGGTCGGCGGTGGCGCGGGGGATCTGCCCGGCCTGCGCGAGCGCGGCGCCGCGGATGATGTTGCCCCCTCCGACGACGACGGCGACCTGTGCGCCGGTCTGCGACGCGGCGACGACCTCGCGGGCGATGAGTTCCAGTTCGGAGGGTTCGATGCCCATTTCGCCCGTCGAGGAGAACGCCTCGCCGCTGAGTTTGAGGAGGACTCTCCCAAACTTGGGTTTGGAGGCGTCGTGGGCGTGCGGAGCGTCGGCCGGTGCGTGTGCGGTGGGCATGTCGGGCGGATGGTACACCGTTGTGCGCACGGAGGTCGGGAGTGGGCGAGGAATTGCGCACAGACGCGGTCGTTCGGCGATTTCCTGCTCGCGAGGGGGAACCCCGGGCTGTATGGTCGATGTATGAATAGAGGGTGAATCGTTCCCCGGGAGCCGAGCAACGAATGGCAAGCACGCAGGACAGTGTGAAGACGGAATCGCCGCCGGCCAACCCGGCGGTGTTCCCGTGGCGGTTCGATCGCGGGTCGCGGGCGAGAGAGATCACCGAGCGGTACCTCCTGCCCGTCGCGATCATCGTGTCGATCACGGTGCATGTCCTGATCGCGCTCCAGTCGACGCTCTTCGGGACGGGCGGCGCGATGGGCGGAGGACCGGGCGATCTCGGTTCGTCAAGCACGCCCGGGGCGATGGTCGCCGAGACGACGCTCGAGTCGTTCACCGTCGAGGAACTCGACGCGGGCGATCCGACCGATCTGGCGACGATGCCCTCGATCGAGGCCCCCTCGGTCGATCTCTCGGCCCTGTCGGGCGGTTCGGGATTGAACATCGAACTGCCCAGCGCCGATCCCGGTGCGCTCCCGGGTCTGGCCGGCTCGGGGCTTGGCGGCGGCTCGGGCGACGGCGACGGATTCGGCGACGGCTCGGGTGAGTTCGGCACGGGCGGTGGCGGCGGAGGTGGCGGCGCGAGGTTCTTCGGCGTCGAAGCGCGTGGGTCGCGGTTCGCGTATGTCGTTGATGTCTCCGGCTCGATGCAGGGCGAGCGGCTTGTCGCGCTCAAGCAGGAATTGACCAACTCGCTCGACGGTCTGCTCAGCGCGTCGTCGTTTCTCGTGCTGCTGTTCAACAGCGACTCGGTCCCGCTGGGCGGCCGCGTCAAATGGATCGACGCCAGCGAGTCCGCCAAGCGGCGCATCTTCGAGATGCTCGGGAAGGTCGTCGCGGGGGGCGGCACGCATCCCGAGGAGGCGTTCGAGATGGCCTTCTCGCTGAAACCGCGTCCTGACGCGATCTACTTCATGACCGACGGCCTGTTCGATTCCGCCGTCGCCGAGCAGGTCTCGCGCTGGAACAAGCAGGATCGACGGATCGTTCCCATCCATTGCATCGCGTTCGGAACGCGTGACTCCGAGGCCCTGATGCGCGAGATCGCCCAGTCGTCGGGCGGCAGTTTCACCTACATCGCCGGCCCGTGAAGACACCCGTCACCATTCTTGTTGGTCTGCGATCGCTCGTCGCGCTCCTCGTGACCGGGGGGGTGTCGCTCGCGCAGGTCGAGTTGCGCGGCGGGGAATTTGTCGAGCAGCCCGTGACTCAGGTCTCGCCCGCTGGCGTAACGATCGCGATCGACGGGGGCGGATCACGCGTGCTCGGCTGGCACGAAGTGAAACGCGTGGGCGGCGAGCGTGAAGCGGACGCGGAACAGTTCGCGCAACTCTCGACGGATTTGTGGCGCGCAACGCGCCGGCTTGAGAGAGGGGATATGGCGCTCGCGTCGCCGATCCTCGAGCGGCTCTGGGCCGCCGCGCTCGCGAATGAGGCCGATCCCCAGACGATCGCCGGTGTGCGGCTTGCCGGTCCGACGGGGCTCGCGCTCGCGCAGGGCGTCGCGCGGGTGCGCATCGCGGACGGCCGCTTGGCCGAGGCGGTGGAGCCGTGGGCCGTCGCGCTCGCGCTGCGTTCCGCGTCGCCGGTCGCTGAAGGCGGATCGCGGCTTGTGCCGGAGCTGCCGCCAATCTTCGTGCAGTCCGTCGCGGTCGAGCGACTGGCGTCGACGGAGCCGCCCGAAGTCGTGCTCGAAGACGAGACCGCACGCGCGATGTTCCTGCTGTATCGCTTCGCCGCGGCGACCGCGTCCGGCATCGAGAGCCCGCCGCCCTCGCTGAGCCCGGAGATTCTCAGCGATCCCGACCTACGGCTCGTGACGGACATGCTCATCATGCAGGCCGATGTCGGTGAGCGACGCGAGCCCGCGCGTGCGCGGCTGGAGGGCGTGATCAAGTCGCAGGAGAACTCGTGGCGCGAGGCATGGGCACGTGCCGCGATCGGGATCTCCGCGCTCGGCGACGACAGCGCGAGCGTGCGAATTGCGGGTGTGCTGGATCTCATGCACATCCCCGCGCGGTTCGCTTCGACGCAGCCGTACCTGTCCGGCGTGGCGCTGGCGTGGGCGTCGCTGGCGCTGCAACGCGAAGCCGATGACGCACGCGCCGCGATGCTGCTCGCCGAACTCGAGCGGATCGCGCCGGACCACCCGGCGATCGGCTGGCTTGCGCGGCGGGGAGGGGAAACCCGATGAAACCCTCCCTTGTCGCTCTCCTCGCTGGCGCTTTGTTGTCGAGTGTGTCTGCCGCGCAGCCCGACGCGAACGATCGCGCGCTCGAGCGGTATCTCGAGAGGCTCGAACAGCGCACGCTCCTGATCGAGCATCTTGAGCGACGGCTCTCGCGCACGGGCGGCGCCGAGCGCGCGGCGCTCGCGGAGCGACTGACCAAACTCGTCGCCGAGGAACTCGAAGCGACCACTTCGCCCGGGAAGCGTGCCGACCTCGAACGGCGCGCGCGGACGCTGCTCGATGTCATTCCCGAGGGAGATTCGATCGACCTGCGCCTGAGTCTGCATCGCGCGACATACGCGAACGCGGAAGACACGGCGGAGCGTTGGCGTCTGCGTCTCGCGACACCGGAGGAGGTCGAGGCGGCCAAGCGTGTGTTCCCCTCGCTGGCGGCAGAGTTGGCGAGGCTCGGTTCGATCGCGAACCGACGGGTGGAGAACCTCGAACGGCTTGAGGAAGCGACCCGCGCGGGGATGGACGAGGAGGAGATCGCGGAACAACTCGCCGATTCGCGCAGGCAGCGTTCGATGGCGATGTACCTCAGCGCGTGGTGCCTGACCTATCAGGCGGAACTCGAGGACGCACGATCTCCCGCGCTCGAATCGCTCGCGCGTTACGGCTGGCTGCTCAACGCCGATCCCGGGCAGACGCCGACGATCGAGCGTGTGCCGGAGCACATCCTTGCCTACGAGCATGTCGCGCGGGCCGCGCTCGGGGTCTCCGCGTCGATAAGCATGACCGGCGACTTTGGCCTTGCAGAGCGCTGGATCGAACTCGTGGAGGACACGAAGGGCGTGGATCCGGTCGTGCTCGCGCAGGCGCAGAAACGCCGCATGATCCTGCTCGCGCGCTCGGCCAGGTGGACCGAACTCAACCAATGGGTGAACTCGCTGCGCGAGGCGGACGGCAAAGCCGCACCGCTCGACACGATCACCGCGCGGTTGCTCGCGGTGCTGGCGTTCGAACTCCCGGCGGGCCGCGCGGCTCCGGCGCAGTTGGCGCTCCGCAAAGCGGTGTTCACGGATCTCGTCGCGCGCAACGAGATCGGACAGGTCGTCGATCTGGTGGGTCGTTACGGCACGGAGTCGCTCGGCGAGACGGGGTTCATCACCGATTATGTGCGCGGCTTGCAGACCTACCGCGACGCGTCGGCGCAACAGCGTTCCGCCGGCGAGCCGGACGCGCCGACGGCCGATCCTTCGATTCGCCAGCAGTACCAACTCGCCGCCCGGCTGCTCGACTCGGCGCTGCGTGCGTCCGACGCCGGTCGAGATCCCGCGGCGCGCGCCGACGCCGCGATGCTCGCAGCGCTCTCGTCCTACCTTGCCGCGCACAACGATCCGGCGGCGATGCGCAACGCCGCGACTCGCGCCGCGCGCGCGGCGGATCTCGCGAACAGCGACAATCGCAAGGCCGACGCGCTGTGGCTGCAGGTCCGGGCGCTCCGCGGCGCACGCGACGCGATGGGGGCGAGCCCGTCGGGCGAAGCCATCGCGGCCGCCGACGAAGCCGCGTCACAGTTCACGCAGTTGTACCCGTCGGACTCGCGCGCCGGGGCGCTCGTGCTCGAGCGTGCGTCGTCGGCCACCGAGGTTGCGCCGGACGCGCGCACGCTGGACGCGCTCCTCGCGATCGGGCCCGGGTCGCTCTCGTACGACGCGGCGCGCCGACGGGCCGCGGCCATGCTGTACGAAATCGCGTCGACGAGCACCGACGCGTCGGCGAGGCGCGACGCGATCCGGTTCGTGGAACTTGTCGGTCCGTTGATGGACGCGGACACGCAGGCGGCGCTCGCGGGCGACGCCGGCAAGGTCGCCAGCGCGGCGCTCTTCGCGCGACAGTCGCTGGCGGTGTTGCTGGCGACGCGCGTCGCTGAGGCGGGGCTCGCGCGGCGGGCCGCGGATCGGCTGGAATCGCTCGTTCGCGCCGGCCTCGTGAACGACCCGGCCGTGATCGCGGAGTTGCGGTATCGGCAGCTCGAGATCGCGTTGCTGGGCAACGACGCGTCCGATGTCGACGCGGCGCTGGCCGCGCTGTCCTCGCTCGATCCCACGATCGCCGGACCATACCTCGAGGCCGCGGATCGCCTGGCGTATCGCCGCGCGGTGTCGCTGTGGAAGGAGACGCCCGCCGATGCGGTGCGCGCGGGCCAGGTCGTGCGGTACGGCGTGCGCGTGCTCTCGGCGTTCGACGCTTCGGGCCAGGCGGCGGCGGACCCGGCTTTGACATCGACGCTCCTGCTCGTGAGCGACGCGGCGACGGTTTTGTGGCAGACGCGCGCTGACGCAGACGCGTTGCAGTTGGCCCGTCGCCTCGTCCGTCGTGCGCTCATGGCGCAGCCGAACGCGGTCGGGCTGCTGACCCGTTCCGCGCGGCTGTCGAGTGCGGCGGGCGAATACGCCGACGCGGCGCGCACATGGGACACGATCCGAGCGGGTTCCGAGATGGCCTCGCAGCCATGGTTCGAAGCGACGACCGAGCGCATTGCTGCGCTGGCCGCGGTCGATCCGGAGCAGGCACGCGAGGAATTGAACCGTCACTACGAGTTGTTCCCACAGGGTGGCCCTGACCCGTGGGGCGCGCGCCTCGAAGCGATCCGCGCATCACTGACCGGAGGCGGTTCGTGATCGATCCCCGCGACATCACGGCGCACGGTCCGCCGCTGACCTTTGCGGCAAGGCGTCGCGCGGCGATCGCGAACGCGGCGTTGCCGACTTCAGCGCAACCGCGTCCGCCGGTCGCGGAAAGGCCGGTGACGCCAGCGGCGGAAACTCCGCCCGTCGGCGCCGCGCCGAAACCCGTTGAGAAATCATCGTCTCCGCCGCGGCCCGAGCCGGTCCCGGCCAAGCGTCAATCCGCCCCGGTCATCCTGACGCTCGCCGGGCTTGCGCTCGTGTTCGCGATCGTGGCGGTGATTCTGTCTGTCATCCCCGAGAACGCTTCGGATGAGGTCTCAGCCGTTCCCGATGCGCCCGCGACGGTCAGCGAGCCGCGGCTCAGGCCCGAGCGCGTGCAGACGGCGCCGCGAGTGGCGACGCCGCGCGTCACTGCGCCGGCCGAAGAGCCGATCGACACGTCGAATGTCGTTCGGGCGCTCCGCCGCGCATCGTACGAGTTCGCGGACGATCCCGACGCGGCCGTGCGTCGATTTCAGAGCGCGGTGGGGGTGCTGGGGGAATCGTGGGTCGACCTTGACCGTGCGCAGCGGCTCGCGTCGCTGGAACTCGCCGTCGAGTTTCTCATGCGTGCCTCACTGGCCGAAGGCGGCTGGGCGGCGACTTCGCAGCGCGCCGCGTTCGCCGGCACTGACGCGCTCGTCACGCGAGACACGCTCGATCCGCCGACGATCCTGCGCGGCGTCTGGTCGAGCGGGCTCGCGACGCGTCTCCTCCGCGAGCGGGGCGAGGGCACAACGCTGTTCGACGCGGCGATGGCTCGCGCAACGGCGCTCGGCGTTGACGAGTCCGCCTTGCTCGCATCGAACGCCACATTCGACACCGGCGCCATCGCGGCGGTGGAACTTGCGGCGTTGAAACTCGCGTCGACGAAGGACTCGGTCGGTCCGGCCTCGCGCGATTCATGGATCGCCTGGGACAAGGCGCTGGAACTCCTCACGCTGAGCGACCCCGTCGCCGCGCGACGGATCTCGCTCCGGGCCGCCGCTGCCGTGCTCGAGGGGCTTTCCGCGCGCCCTGGCGACACCGCCGCCCGTGATCGTCTCACGACGCTCCTTGCGCGATGCGATTGGTCGTCGGCGGGCGATGCACGCGCCGCGCTCCTGGACTGGCTGAGCGATCCGACGCGCTACAGCACGCGTGAGTTGGCGACGGTCACGCAATGGCTCGCGTCGAGCGCGGCCGAGAGCGGCGTGGGCGTCAATGACACCCTGTCCAGCGGCGCGTCGGGGTACCAGCGATCGGATTTGCGCGGGCGTCTCGCCGCCCGCTGGTCGGGCGGGCAATCGCTCGTTTCCGCGTCGGTGCTCGACCGGTGGATCATCGGCGCGAACGACGCCCTGGCCGACACGGAGCGTTCGACGGCGTCGGAGACCGCGGACACGCTGCGTGAGGCCGCGGATCTCGCGAAGTATTCCCGCGCGGCGGCGCTCCTGTGGCGCGGCGACTCCGATGCCGCGAGCGTAGTGATCGACGATCAGCGCGGCGCGTCGGCGCCGAGAAACGGCCGAAGCCCGCGACTCGACGCGCTCTCACCAAGGCCCGACGACGGGAAGTTCGCTCTGCGATTTCTCAGCGCGAGCCAGAACGCGCAGGATCGCGTCGACCTGCTGCGTGATCTGCTCGGGTCGGGACGCGAACTCGGCTCCATCGACGCGGAGGTCGTGTTCGAGCAGGCGATGTTCGGCACTCCGAGCGAAGTGCGACGCATCGCACAGCGCCTCGCCGATCTGCGCGCCGATGATCCGGCGATGATCAACGCGGCGATCGAATCGTTGCCCCGGGCGCCGCGGACGAACGCGATGCGCGAGGTCTACGAGGCGGTGGCTTCGAGCATCCTGCCTGCGATCGACGATCCGTCGTGGACGCGCGCAACCCGCGCGGCGCTCGTGGCGCGTCTCCTCGACATCATCACGGGCGGCGCCTCGCTCGATCCCGCGGATTCCATCGCGGAGCGGTTCGTCGAGATCTACTCGGACCGCCTCGGTTCTGCGGCGGGGTCCGACACGACGCCTCCGGCGGTCGCTGCCGATGTGGTGGAGATCCTTCTGACCGAGACGCGCGCGGCGGGAGGCATCGCCTCGGAAGCGGAGATCGCCCAGTTGAGGCGCCGTTTCGACGCCAGGCGGGCGCTCGTGACGGGTGATCTCCAGCGCTTCGCGCTCGAATCGGTGAACGCGGCGGAGGCGCTCGCGCTGCTGACCGGGTATGAGCGTCCCGAGCATCGCGCGGCTCTCGAGAACGAGATCGCGCAGATGCACGACTCGGTGAACGCCGCCCGTAACGCGGCGGCGCAGATCCTCGCGGCCGAGCGCGCGGCGCTCCGTATCTGGCGCTGGCGTCTGGGAGTGAATCCATGAGACGCGTGTTCTCTGCCGCTGTGCTTGTCGGCGCGCTGTGCATGTCGTTGACGGTCGCGCAGCCCTCGCCGCGGATCGGCACGGGTGTTCCGGACCTTGAAGCGAGGCTCACGGCGCTCTCACCATCGAGACCCATGGATTACTTCCTGCTGGCTGAGGAGGTCGCGTCGGAGATCAACACCGACGAAGGGCGGGCGCTGGCCCGGCGATTGTTCGTGCTCTCGTACTTCCTTTCGGATGCGGGCGTTGATGAGCAGCAGGTCGATTTCGCCAGGAGCGTGTGCGTCGCGCTGGCGGAGGAAGGCCTGCTCAATGACGACGACGAGCGCCGCTTCGTGCTCGCGCTCTCGGCCGCGATCGGCGGATCTGGCGAAGTCCTGATGCCGGTGTCGGCCGGCGCCGCGGATGCCGAGGGGATCGATCTGGCGTTGTCGCTGGCGACGGCGCTGGGCGAGTACCGTGCGGGACGCTTTCAGGAAGCGCTGGCATTGCTGGAACAGCCCGAAGTGCGCGAGTTGCTCGCGCAGCACGCGCCGCTGCTTCGGAACCTCGGCATCATGCTCCGCGACATCGAGTCACGACCGAACTGCCGCGAGTGCCGCAATCGCAGGATCGTCCGCGATGAAGTCAACCCCGACGCGCGCTATCGGCTCTGCCGCACCTGCGGCGGCGATCCCAGCCCCGCGCTCGCGCCGATCGACTTCATCGCGCTCCTGCGCACCGAGTCGTTGCTGCTCGGAGGGAGCGACGCGTCGTGGAGCGCGCAACTGTCGTCCGGGCGGATCGAGCCGTTCGTCGATGTCGACCCGGCGCGGCTACCCGAGCGGCTCGGCGTGCCGACAGATCGCACGATCTGGAGAGAGGGCGGTTGGGTGGCGCCCGACGCGCCCGTGCCGGTGGAGTCCGGTTCAGCGTCCTGACTCGTGCGCGATCCGACCCGCGACGATCGTGGTCGTTGCGCGGCCGCGCACTTCCCAGCCGTCGAATGGCGTGTTCTTCGATCGGCCCGGCATGCTGTCGCGATCGATCGTCCATGCGGCGTCGGGGTCGATGATGGTGATGTCTCCCGGTCCGCCCGCGGTCAGCGAACCGAGCCCGAGGGCGTCGAGGCCGCACAACCGGGCCGGCTCGATCGTCATCATCGCGATCATGCGCGGCCAATCGATCAGTCCGGTCTCGATGAGCGCCTTGGCGTAGAGCGGGAGGGCGATCTGCAGCCCGATGATCCCGAAGGGTGCGCTCTCGAACGGGCGGGCCTTTTCCTCGTCGGTGTGCGGCGCGTGGTCCGTCGCCAGCACGGTGATCCACCCCCGCGCGACGCCCTCGCGCAGGGCGTCCACATCCGCTTGCTCGCGGAGCGGCGGGTTCATCTTGGCCATCGTGTTGAAGCCGTCGCAGGCCTCGTGCGTGAGCAGGAGGTGGTGGGGGGACGCTTCCGCCGACACGGGCAGGTTCCGCTCGCGCGCTCGTCTGACAAGATCGACCGAACCGCCGCTGCTCAGGTGCTGCACGTGGTACGCGCAGCCCGTCTCTTCGACGAGGCGGATGTCGCGTTCGATGATCAGTTCCTCGGCGACGCGCGGCCAGCCGACGAGTCCTTGCCGCGTTGACACTTCGCCCGCGTGCATCGACGCGCCGACGGTCAGCGTGGGCTCCTGACAGTGCTGCATGAACACCCGGCCTGTTTCTTTGACCGCACGCATCACGCGGAGCATCATCCCTGCGCTGGCGACCACATCTCCGTCGTCGCTGAAGCCCACGGCGCCGGCCTTGGCCAGCATCGCGATCTCGGCGAGTTCTTCGCCCTTGCGACCCTTGGTGGCGGCGGCGACCGAGTAGACGCGGCAGTGTCCCCGGTTGGCCGCTCGGGCCGCGACCAGTTCGAGCGTCTCGGGCGTGTCGAACGCAGGGTTGGTGTTGGGCATACAGCAGACGGTCGTGAAGCCCCCGAAGACCGCCGCTTCGGTGCCGCTGGCGATGTCCTCCTTGTGCGTCTGACCGGGATCCCGGAGGTGGACATGCGGGTCGATCAGCCCCGGAGCGACGATCCGGTCCTTCGCGTTGATAACGCGATCGAAGCCGCTCTCGGCGATTCCGGGCTCGATGCGATCGATCCGGCCATCGCGGACGGCGATATCGGCGAGCCGATCGCTCCCGGACGCGGGATCGACCACGCGGCCGGCTTTGATGAGGATGGAGCGGGGAGCACCGAGCGTTTCGTGGGCCATCAGGGGCGAGGATAGCGGGATCGGGCCCGCCCCTCCCCGTCGGGGCCTGAAGAAGCGTGAACCCTGTCTGGCGCCGATCCTTGTCGGCGGGGGCGGACCGGCTTAGACTCGCCCTCAACTTCGGAGCGGGGTGTAGCGCAGCTTGGTAGCGCGCTTGACTGGGGGTCAAGAGGTCGCAGGTTCGAATCCTGTCACCCCGACTTGCTCTGTACGCCGAAAGGCCCGGTCCCGCCGGGCCTTTTCGCGTTTTGGGCTTCCGCCGCTCACCGCTTGGCGATCGGGGCGTCCTCGAGCGAGGGCGTTTCCTCATCCCCGGGCCAGAACTCGTCCTCCGAGGGACTCGGCCACGGTCCCTGCGCGGGCGGGGGGCCCCCGGGCGTCACGCCGCCCCGCCAGAGGGCCTGCACATTGCCTCGGCGGGCCGCCTCCTCAAGGAGGCAGATCGCGCGGCAGCGAGGATCGTTGAACGGCTCAATCCCGTCGTCCGCGGCGTCGCCCGGTTCCAGATTGAGCAGTCGGAGCGCCTGGGCCGCGAATCGCCACGCGTCCGCCGGGAGCAGGCCCGCTTCCAGCAACTCGGCGCCCCAGAGTCGGTTGGCGACCTGCCAGCGGTCGACCCCGGGATGCTCGGGCGCGAGCGACGCCAGCCGTTCCGTCTCGCTCATCACCTCGAAGATCAGCGGCCGAGCGTCGTCGATGCCGTTGAAATTGAACAGCGCCGTCCCGCGATCCATCAACGCACAGATCAGCGTCTCGCGGAACGCGGTTCGGTCGGGTTCACGCGCGACCGCTTCGCGCGCGTGCGACAGCGCGAGGTATGTCTCACTCAGGACCGTGTCCTCGTCCGCCGCGTACTGCGCGATGGCCGCGTGCGCCCACGAGGCGTTGTGGTGGCTCAACGCCCTCGTGGGCGAGAGCGCGAGCAGCCGCATGGCGAGCGCGAGCCGGCGTTCGCGATATTCCTTCGCACGATCCCGCTCGCCCCGAATTTCGAGGAGGTAACTCGATCGGTCGTAACTCCAGCAGAGATCGTCGAGCACGCCCAGGTGTGCGGGAAAGTCCTTATGCATCGCGAGATGGATGTTCATCGCCCGCTCGTACATCATCCACTTCTGATCGAGTTCCGGGCCGCCGATCGGGATCAGATCCCCGAGTTTCACGATCGCCTCCGCATGACGGCGCTTCCTCGCGACGGTCGGTGGCCCACGCGAAGCCATGGACTCACGGATCGACAGCACCTCCGTGCGGAGCCTCTTCGCCTCGGCGGAATTGTCGGAGATCAACGCGAGGTCGCTCAACTCGTCCAGCAGTCGGGCGCGGCACTCGAGCAGTTCGATGTCGCGCGGGCGGAACTGGAGCAGCCTGTCCGTCTGCGTGATCAGCGACTCGGCCATCTGCCGCCGACTCTCGACGGCGCCGCTCACATGCCTGATCTGCTCGACCGCGTTGTCCATGAGATGCAGGACCGAATCGCGCGCGACGCGTCGTTCTCGCTCCACCTCAACACGCCAGAGCATGTTGGAGAGCACGATCGCGTTCAGCGCGATGATCAGCACGACAACCGCGGTGAACAGCACCGGGTGCTTGGCCGCGGCCTTCGAGATGCGGTACCAGGCGGAAGGCCCGCGCGCCGCCACCGGCTCGCCGCTGAGGTGACGGCGCACATCCTCCGCGAGGTGGGTCGGGGTCGCGTACCGCCGGGCCGGATCGGGATCGAGCGCCTTCGACACGATGGTTTCGAGGTCGACGCGCGCCGCGCGCGGGAGTTCGTGCATCGGACGGATCGTCGCCAGCGCGAGCACCGCCCGCGCGCGCCGCGCAAAGTCGTCCTCTTCGTCGAAGGGCATCCGGTCTGTCAGCAACTGGTAGAGGATGACGCCCAGCGCGTACACATCGCTCCGCGCGTCCGCCTCGCCGCGCGACGGGTGGAGTTGCTCCGGGCTCATATACGCCAGCGTGCCGAGCAACTGCCCCTGCTCGGTCAGCGTCTCGGAGCGACGCCCCGGGTCGCCGATGATCTTCGCGATGCCGAAGTCGACGACCTTCACCATCGGCCAGGGTTCGTCCACGACGAGCACATTCGCCGGCTTGAGGTCGCGGTGGATCACGCCCTGCTGGTGGGCGTGCTGGAGCGCATCGCACAACTGCAGAAACAGCGTCAACCGGCTCCGACGCGACAGCCGATGAACGCGGCAATACTCGTCGATGCGCAGCCCGGGGACATACTCCATCACGATGAACGCGCGGTCCTGATCGGTCGTGCCCGACTTGTGGATCCTCGCGATGTTGGGGTGCGACAGACGCGACAACGCCAGCCGCTCGATCTCGAATCGCGCGGTCGCGAGTTCGGTCCTCGAAAAACTGCCCGGCCTCAGCACCTTGATCGCCACGGGCGGAGAGTCGTCGCCATCGCGGTCCGCGAGGTACACATCCCCGACGCTCCCCGAGCCGAGCGAGCGGATCACCCGGTAGGGGCCGAGCCGTTTGGGCGTCGAGAGTTGGTCGATCTCGTGCGCGAGCGGCCGCTTGAAGACCGGCTCGTCAAGCACGGATTCGGTCCGCTCGGAATCCGCGTCGAGCAGGCGGTCCACGAGTTTGCGCAACTCGAGATCGCCGTCGCAGATATCCTCGACGAGGGCCTGCCTTGATCCTTCATCGACGCGTTTGGCCGCCAGGAACACCGTCCGGGCCCGCTGGAACATCTCCGGCGTCAAGCGGAATCCTCGGGGTCCAGCCGCACGCGGAGCCACGCGCGCGCCGTCGACCAGTCATTGCGCACCGTGCGGGCGGTCACCCCCAACTGCGCCGCGATCTCTTCCATCTCGAGCCCGGCGAAGAACCGGAGTTCCACCACGCGCGCCGACCGGGGGTGCAGTTGCGCGAGCCGCGACAGTTCGTCCTCGAGTTCGAGGATCTGCTCGGCCCACGAGTCCACGCCGCAATCGTTCGGGTTCATGTCGACCGCCGTGCGCCCGCCGCCGCGCTTCTTCGCGAGGCGCTTGCGCGCGTAGTCAACAAGAATGTGACGGACAACCGTGGCGGCGAACGCGAGGAACGCCTCGCGGCTCTCGAAGGACAGCCGGTCGGCCTGCGCGAGACGGAGCCACACCTCGTTGATCAGCGCCGTGGGCTGAAGCGTGTGATCGACGCGCTCTGAAGTGATCGCCGACGCCGCGATGACGCGGAGTTCGCGCTCGAGCGACTCGAACAGTTCATCCGGCTTCTTCGCGCGGATCTCTCGATCGGGCGATGGCGCGCCCTCAGGCCGCACCGTCTCCGCTGCCGAACTCGTCCTTGACGCCGGTCCGTCGGTCATGCGTCCATTATGCGGGAAAGCACGGGCCGTGGAAACCCCAAACCCGGGAATTTCACGAACACCGTCGTGCCGGTCAGAAGAGCAGGCGGACCCCCAGCGTCACCACGAACGCCCGCTCGGGGCGAGAGCGAAGGTCTTGGGCGACAGGAACCTGCACCGTCGCCTCGAGGGCGAAGTTCGGGGCCTCGTACAGCAACCCGGGGGCGATAAACGCCTCCGAATCACCGTTGGTCTCGTACAGCACATTCAATTCGAGCACGGCGTACCACGACGCCGCAAAGTCGGTCCCGTACTCCGACGGGGCCAGTCGGAACAGATAGGCCGCGTCCGCTTCGAAGAAATCGGCCAGGGTTTCGCCCGGAAGCAGCGCCGGCCCGGGCGTGCTGCCCGTTGTGAACAGGTAATTCGCCGAGAAGCCAAGGCCATGGCGGCCGTGGATGTACATGTACGCAAGCCCGAGGTACGGGTTGAACGAGTCAGACGAATAGCGGTCCGCGCCGATGGGAACGGTCGTCCCACCAACGACCGCCAGCCGCGCCGTGTCCACCGGGCCGAAGTCGTCCTTCCAGACCCGCCACTTCAGCGACACCTCGCCGTCCAGCAGGCCCGAATTGTCGATGTCGCCGTCCGATGTCCCTTCGACATCCTGAAAGCGGTACGGCAGGTCGAACTGCACCGCGAGCGAGCCCGACAGCCCGTACGAAACAGAGTTGAAGATCGTGATGTCCTCGCCCTGCACCGGCCCGTCGTCGTAGGAAGTCACGATGAGGAGATTCCTCGTCACGACCTGTCCCTTCGAGGGCAGCGTGGGCGCGGTGGTCAGGATCGCCTGTTGCGCGAGCACGGCAGGGGAGAGAAGGCATACGAGCAGCGCGCAGAGCGGGCGCAGGAATGGGTCGGTTCGCATTGGTTGGCTCCCGTCCTGCGTCAGGGCGTGCGGATATCAACGACGGTGAAGCCCGCGTCCGTGATGGCTCGCGCGAGTGCCGCCGTGCTGGGGTGGATCGGCGCGAGCGGCTCGAACACCACACGCACCTCGCCCTTGCCCATGTCGATGTGCGTTTCGCCGACGCCCTCGACCTTGTCGAGTTGCAGGTTCACATTGTTCGCGCACTTGGGGCACGACAGCCCCCGCACGACCAGGGTCGCCTCATCCGCCTCGATGGGGCGGCTGTCGCCCGCGAACGAGGCGTCGGCGCGCTCGCCCGTCGCGGCAGCGCCGGACGAGTCGGTCGTCGCGCAGCCCGCGACGGCAGGGAGCAGGATCACAGCAATAACAACGCAAAACGCTGAGAAAGAGCGCATGGGATACTCCAGTGTGGATCGTGAAATGGCTTGAAGGTGTGAACGGCGACCGAATGCCCGGCGCGCTGTGCGCGCACGCTGGGCGCAGCCGCCGTCTACATCAGCCAGACACACTGGACCTGCTGCACGCGCCGCCCGGCCATTCCCTGAGGAGCGCCCCAGGCGTCTGTGCTCTTCGCCAGCCCGCCGCAATCGCTATCCGGCAGCCCGGCGAGCGTGAGTGACACCGGACGAGGCGCGATCTTCTGGCCGTCGTTCCGCTCCGACCTCGGCGGCACAGCCGGCGATGCGGGCGGTTGTTCACGGGGCGTCGGCGCAGCCGAACATGGGCAACTCTTCGGCGGGCAGCAGCACGAGTCCCCGCATGCATCCGCGGTTTCCGTGACGCTCACACTCGACGCTGCCGCCTCGACGCCGGTCGACGCCGCGCCCCACGCAACGAACGCGTGAAGACTCAGGAGCATCGCGATGACCAGACGAAGCGGCATCATCGGTATTCTCACCGACGCGCGTCCGCTGTCAAATGTTCCACCGCCGACGGGTTCGCCTTCCGTTCGGTCAGGACCGAACCTTGCGAAATTGCTCGTCGAGTTTCTTCACCGACACGCCCGTACGGACGCCCAGTTCCTGCGCGAACAGTTGAACCCGGAACTCCTCGATCATCCAGCGGAGCGTTTCCAGTTCCGGGTCAACCAGACCACGGTCCTCGTGCTGGCCCTTGCGAAGCAGGTACGCCCGCAGGAACACCTCGACCTGCGAGAACTTCTCCCGGTCCTGCCGCTCGCCCTTCCTCACCAGTTTCGCCAGCCGCAGGTCGATCGCCCGCAGATACCTCGGCAAGTGCGGCAACCGCTCCATGGGAGTGGACGCCAACACATCGGGAGGCGCCAGCCGCGCGAGTTGCTCCTCCACATCCGTCTTCGCGTAGAGCGGAACCAGTTTCTTCGTCGAATCGATCGCGATGGCCGCCACCTGCCGCGCGCCGAGCACCTCGCCCACGAGCGCGCACACATCGTCGCGCACCTTCCCGAACGATTCCCACGCGAAGTCGAGACGCGCCTCAAACGCCCGCGCATCGCGGATCGACATCGGATCGACGCCGCGCAGGCACAGCGCCTCGGCCACGAGCATCAGGATCTGATCGAGCAGCGTCTCCGCCGACCCGAGCGGCGCGAACAGCGTCGCCAGCCGCGAAAATTGCGGGATGTCCCGCGCGCGGATCTTGAAGTCACGCCGGATCGCCATCGCGAACAACCTGCGCAGCCCCAGACGGCTCGCCTCCCGCGCCGCTTCGGGCGACTCCAGCAACCGGAGCGACACCGAACCACCCCGCTCGATGAGCGCCGGATACCCGACCACATCGTTCCCGCCGCGCTTCAGACGCACCGACTCGGGCAACGCATCAAAGTCCCACCTCGTGATCGAGTCACGCGACCACGCGGCGTCCGCGATCGCGTCCAGCCGCTCACGCGCCTGCGAGCGCAGCCGGCGCTGCAGTTCGTGCAGTTCGCGGCCCGAATCGAGCGTTGTCCCGTGCGCATCGATCACCCGGTACCGCATCCGCAGGTGCGCAGGGATCTGCGCAACCTCGAACTGCCCCGGATCGATCGGCGCGCCGCGGATCTCCCGGATCGCCGCCGCCACCTGCTCAAGCAGCGAGCCCTCTCGATACTCGAGCAATCCGATGCACGCCGCCGCCGCGTCCGGCGCAGGGCCGATGCTCTTGCGCACGCCCTTGGGGAGCGTGCGGATCAACTCCTGGATCAACTCGTCGATCACGCCCGGAACCAGCCACTCGAACTCCTCGGGCGCAAGCCGGTGAAGCAAATCGATCGGCACGACCACCGTCACGCCGTCGGCGTCCTCTCCGGGCTCGAACAGGTACTCCAGCGCAAGGTCCTGGCCGTCGATCGTCAGGTGATCGGGATAGAGCGCTCCCAGCGCCTCGGCGCCGACCCGCGACAGCAAATCCGCGCGGGTCATGTGCAGGATCTTCGGGTCGTCGCGCTCCGCCTGGCGCCGCCAACTCTCGAACTTCTCCCCGCTGCACACATGCGCCGGGATGATCCGGTCGAAGAACGCGAACCGCGCCGAGGTGTCCGCGAGCAGATCGCGCCGGCGAAGACGCGACTCCGAATCGCGGATGTCCGCGATCAGCCGCGCGTTGTGCTTCCAGAACGCCGCGTCCGTCGAGTATTCGCCCTCGACCAGCGCGTGATGGATGAAGATATCACGCGCGTTGCGCGGATCGATCGCGCCGAAGTCCACGCGTCGCCGGTCCACCAGCACCAGCCCGAACAGCGAGACCTTCTCGAACGCGAACACCTTCGCTCGCTCCGAGTCCCAGTAGGGGTCGCTGTGCTGGCGCGTGAGCAGGTGCGCCCCGGCGCGCTCGATCCACTCGGGCTGCACGCGAGCCGCCGTCCGCGCATACAGACGCGTCGTCCTCACCAACTCGCCCGCGACGACCCACTTCGGCCTGTTCTGATAGAGATGCGATCCCGGGTGGATCGCGAAGCGGTTCCCGCCCGAACCGATGAACTCGAAACCGTCGTCCGACTTGCGCCCGATGTTCGTGAGAAGCCCCGTCAGCAGCGCGGTGTGCACGCTCGGCGCGTCGGCCTCCTTCTCGTTGATCCGCAGCCCGAGTTCGCGCGCCAGGTCCTTCAGTTGGCGATGCACGTCCTGCCACTCGCGCATGCGCAGGAACGACAGCATCGACTCGCGGCATGCCCTGCGGAGTTTGCTGCTCGACAGCGTCTCCGACAGATGCCGCCAGAACTTCCACAGTTTCAGGATCGCGCCGAAGTCCGAATCCGGGTCTGCAAACCGCGCGTGCGCGGTGTCCGCGTCGTCCTGCCGGTCGCGCGGCCGTTCGCGCGGATCCTGCGCGCTGAGAAATGACGCGATGACCAGCGCCTCGTCCAGACACCCCATCTCGTCGCCCGCGACCAGCATCCGACCGATGCGCGGGTGCACAGGCAGCCGTGCGAGTTTGCGGCCCGTCTCGGTCAGTTGGCCCTTCTCGTCGAACGCGTGCAGTTCGCGCAGGGTCTCCTCGCCCTCGCGGATGAATCTTCCCTCGGGCGGATCCACGAACGGGAAGGTCGCCGGCTCGCCGAGTTTCAGCGACTTCATCGAGAGGATCACGCTCGCGAGGTCGGTGCGCCGGATCTCCGGGTCGGTGAACACCGGCCTTGCGTCATAGTCCTCCTCGGAATACAGCCGGATGCACACGCCCGCCGCGACGCGGCCGCAACGACCGGCGCGCTGATTGGCCGACGCCTGCGACACCTTCTCGATCGGCAGCCGCTGGACGCGCGTGCGCGGCGAGTACCGGCTGATCCTCGCGAAACCCGGATCGATCACATACCGGATGCCCGGCACCGTCAGCGAGGTCTCCGCGACATTGGTCGCCAGCACGATGCGCCGATGGCCGTGCGGCTCGAACACGCGCTGCTGCTCCTGTGCACTGAGCCTCGCATACAACGGCAACACCTGCGTCTGAGGGTGCCGTGTGACATACCGATCGCGCAGCGTGTCGGCGGTTTCCCGGATCTCGCGCTCGCCCGAGAGGAACACGAGAATGTCGCCCGGACCTTCGTGCGCGAGTTCCTCGACGGCGTACAGGATCTCGTCCTGCATGTCGAGTTCGGAGAGCCCCTGCGCGTCCGCGTCGCCCGATTCGTCCTCGACGGGCGGGCGATAGCGCATCTCCACCGGATAGGTGCGGCCCGACACATTGATGATCGGCGCCGGCCCGCGCGCGTCGGCGAAATGCTCCGCGAAGCGCTGAGGGTCGATCGTCGCGCTGGTGATGATCAACTTCAGGTCCGGGCGCTTCGGCAGCAACTGCCGCAGGTACCCGAGCAGGAAGTCGATGTTGAGACTCCGCTCGTGCGCTTCGTCGATGATCAGGCAGTCGTATCGCTCAAGGAGCGGGTCGCCCTGCGTCTCCGCGAGCAGCACGCCGTCGGTCATCAGTTTCACGAGCGTGTCGTCGCGCGACTCGTCGGTGAAACGGATCTTGAACCCCACCGTCGTGCCGAGTTGCACGCCGAGTTCTTCCGCGATGCGTGCGGCCACGGTCCTCGCGGCGATGCGTCTCGGCTGCGTGTGCCCGATCAGCCGATCGACGCCCAGCCCCGCGTCGAGGCAGAGTTTCGGGAGTTGCGTCGTCTTGCCCGAGCCCGTCTCGCCGCAGATCACCACCACCTGGTTGTTGCGGATCGTCTCGACGATCTCCTCACGCCGCGCGACGACGGGGAGTTCTTCGGGGTATTCGATGCGCCCCGGGCGGGCGGCCAGCCGTTTGGCGTGCGCCGCGCACGACCGTTCGACGGCGCGTTCAACCGCGCGGAACGCGTGCTCCTGCAGCGTTCCCGCCTTGAGCGACCGGGAGAGCCCGCCGATCCGTTTCGCGAGGGTGTCGCGTTCCCAACCGAGACAGTCGGGGATGCGCCGCCGAAGGTCGGCGATCATGCGTGCAACATCGGCCGCGGTCTCGCGGCGCGGTTCGCGCGTCTCGGTTACATGCTGCGCACGGGGCGTGGCCGGCGCAGGATCATCGCGCCGAGGGCGCGCCGGGCGGCGGCGTCTTCGTTTCGGGCGCTCGTCGCGCGGCGGGTTGGGGCGCTGGTCGTCGGACAGAACCGAAGGGTAGGGGAGACCGGGCCGCCGGTCTGAGCGTCACCGGGCCTCGCCCACGCTCGGGCCGTAGACAATCGCGTTCAGAAGCATCCGCGTCGCCGCGTGGTTGAAACCGCGGAAGGTCGCGTCGTCGGCGAAGCAGATCACCGATCCCCGGCCCAGGCGGTGCTGGGTGATCGCCGGACTGCCGTCGAGTTTGCCCGCGTTGGCCTCGTTCACCACGCCGCTCAACAGGGCCGGCGTGTCGAACCGGGCGACGACATACCCGCGATCGCCCACGGGCAGGGTGTCCGCGCCCCGCTTGATGAGGCCGAACCACTCGGGCCCGCCCGCCGCCAGCGGATGAGAGCGATCGACCCCCGCGCGGAGCAGCACGCCCGAGACGCGTTCGTCGACGCCCATGTCGCGGCGTTCCTCCCACGACATCTCGTTGCGCTTGTCTTCCGACTCATCCTCGTCCGCTTTGAGGTCCAGCAGCGCGGTGCTCGCCCAGATCGCGGAGTCGCCGCTCGCGACGACCGCCCCGCCGCGGCGGACCCAAGATTTCAGATCGTCCAGCCGTGAGCCGCTGAAGACGCGTGAGAGGCCGCGCGATTCCGGAAGCAGCAGCACCGTGTAATCGTCCCAATCGACCGACGACAGCGCGTCGGCGTTGACGGCGGTGTACGGGATCGGGCTCACGATGTCGAGCATGTGCCAGTGCTGGCCGTACGAGTTGCCCTCAACGGGCGAGCCGCGGAGCAGCAGCACCTTGGGAAGCGTGAAGTAGCGGTTCATATCGGCGCCCAACGCCGGGCCGCTCGAAGGCAGCGCCGCCGACGAGCGGTGCGCGTTCACGCCCTTGGCGTTGATCTCACTGATGAACGCTTCCAGCGCCTCGGGATCGTTGCGCTGGGTGAAGAACACGAGCGTCCCTGCGCCGAACGCCTTTCCATCGACCGTGAACGGTTCCGCGGCGACGCGTCCGAACAGGTCGTGCTCGGTCGCCGCGCCCGCCGCGATGGGCAGCGCGTGCTGGGAAGCGTCGACAAGCACGGCCACGCGACCGTCGCCCGTGGTTGTCCCCTCTGCGGGCGCCCACGAAGTGAGCGGCTCGGTGTCGAAACCCGCGGCCTCGGTCAGCGCGAACGCGTCGAGCCCGAACGCCACCGGCATCGACCACGCGGTGATGTCGTAGGTGTCGGCGTCCTCGACATGTGTGACGCGCTCGAAGATTGTGCGCACGAGACGCCCCATCGGCTGGTTCACGCGCACAAGCCAGGACCCCGCCGGGATCGCCTGCTCTTCGATCGGTTCGCCCTCGCGGTAATCAACGAGATTCGAAAGCGTCACATCATCGGTGATCGTTTCGATCTCCACGCCGTGGGGCGTGAGCAGGTCCCACACCTTCGTGAGCAGCGCGGGATCGGTCGTCGCGCTGACGACATACCCGACCGGCTCGTCGGGTGCGATGTCCATCGCCTCCTGGTGGAAGCGGTAGAACCGTTCCAGTTGTTCCTGCCGCATCGCCGCGGTGGTTTCGAGATAACTCATCGCCGTCAGGAAGTGATCGCGCACGCGATCGCGGAGCAGCAGGTCGTAGCGGTCGCGCACCTCGATCGAGACGCCCGCCATGCCGTGGCCGGCCTTCTCGCAGAGCATGCCGATCGCGCCGTGATAGACGGGCAGCACCTTGCCGTACCCAGGGTACAGGTAGTCGAACCGTTCGCGCGTGGAATACTCGAGCCCACGCTCGTCGAAGACTTCCGCGTTGGCCTCGCCGTAGATGTTCAGCCACCGCCGGGTCTCGGCGGGGATGTTCGCGTTGTACGGCGCATCGCCCGCGCCGAAGAAGTACGGCGCGTCGTGGCCCTGCTCGTGGTAATCGATGTGCAACTGCGGCTTGCGTTTGGTGTACGCCGCGATCCTCGCGCGCGACTCGGGATGCACCATCCACAGCCAGTCGCGGTTCAGATCGAAGTGGTAGTGATTCGTCCGCCCGCCCGGCCACGGCTCGTCGTGCTCGGCGGCCGCGCGCGCCGGATTGGGCGACGAACCGAACGCGTTGTCGAAGAACGAGACATACCGCTCGCGTCCGTCCGGATTGAGCATCGGGTCGATGATGAGCACCACATTGTCGAGGATCTCGCGCACTTCCTCGCTGTTCGACGCCGCCAGCGTGTACGCGACCTGCATCGCTACCTCGCTGCACGACGCCTCGTTCCCGTGCACATTGAACGAGAACCAGACGACGGCCGGGTTCGTCTCGGCGATCTCCCTTGCGCGGGCCGCGGAAGTCTGACGCGGGTCGGTCAGTTCCAGGTTCCGCCCGAGGATCCCGTCGAGCCGGCTCAGGTTCGCGGGCGACGAGATCGTGAGCAGCGCGAGCGGCCGACGCTGATGCGTCCAGCCGTATTGCTCGATCTCGACGCGATCGGACTCGGCGGCGAGTTTCTGGAGGTAATTCAGGATCGCGTGATGGCGGGTGAACCGCTCGCCAACCTCGTGTCCGATCGAGACGCTGGGTCGCGGCGTCGCGGGATCGAGTTCGAGCCCGCCGAAGTAGTCGTAGTGACCCGCCGGGACCGCGTCCGATCCGCTCGCGGGCCATTCGAGCGTGGGCAGGTCGGCCGTCGCGGGCGGCTGCGCGGGCGCCGGGCTGGAGGCGCAGCCAAAGCCGACAACGGAAGCCGCGAGCAGGGCGGCGGGCAAGGCGAGTTCGCAACGGATGGGCATACGAGATTCCTGGGAGCGCGGGGAGGCGGACAGGCGGAGTGCCTGTTATAGCAGGAGCGGCCTCCGCGGTTGGCCGCGGGGCTTGTCAGGGCCGCGTGGCGTGCGCACCATTCCCGCGATGCCTGCACACACGCCGATCGTCACGCTGACGCTCAACCCCGCGATCGACCTCTCGACCTCTGTCGGATCGCTGGTGTCGCAAAAGAAACTCCGCTGTGCGCAACCGCTGCGCGAGCCGGGCGGCGGAGGCATCAACATCGCACGCGTGGTGCGCACGCTCGGCGGCGATGCGACCGCGATCTTCACCGCGGGAGGCGCGAACGGCCAGCGTCTCGACGCGCTCGTCGATCAGTGCGGCATCACGCACCGGGCCGTGCCCATCGCGGGCGAGACGCGCGAGAACATCGCCGTGCAGGTGACCGACACCGGGGAGGTCTACCGGTTCGTCATGCCCGGCCCGGAACTTTCCGCCGACGATTTCGAGCGAGTCGAAGCCGCCGTCCACGATGCGCTGCGCGGCGGGGGGAAGGGGACCATGCTGGTCTTCAGCGGCTCGATCTGCGGCGAGGCGCCTGAGGGCATGTTCGCCGCGATGCTCCGCCATGTCCGCGACATGGGCGGGCGGGTGTTCGCCGATGTCTCGGGAGAGCGACTCCAGCGCGCTGCCGCCGCGGGCGTCGCATTCCTCAAGCCCAACAAGCACGAACTCGAGCACTTCGTGGGCCGCGAACTCCGGACCGATGACGAAATCGTCGCCGCTGCGCACTCGCTCCGCGCGTTGGGTGATGCCGAGGCCGTCTTCGTCTCGCTGGGCCAGGGGGGCATGCACGCCGCGACCCGCGAAGGCTCGTTCCGAGTCGAAGCGCCGCCGGTCGAGATCGCCAGCACCATCGGCGCGGGCGACAGCGCCGTAGCAGGCATCGTCCTCGCGCTCGCGCAGGGCCGCCCGCTCGACGAAGCCGTCCGAAGGGGGGTCGCGGCCGGGACGGCGACCTGCATGACCCCGGGTTCCAATCTCTGCTCCGCCGAGGATGTTGATCGCGTCTACGCGCGGATGCGGTAACCTACCCGGACACCCGAAGTCTTCCACGGTGCGGCCGCGGCCCGCCGATCATCGGAGATCCTGCCCCATGCGTTCGACCTTGATTTCTCGTGGCCTGACCGTGCTGCTCGCCGCGTCCGCGCTCTCGCTCACATGCGCGGCGTCACAGAACGCCGCCGACGCGCCGCTCTCCAGAGCCTCCTTCACTCCCGAAGGCTGGACCGCCGAACTCGAGTACGAGCGCACCCTGAAGGGCCTGATCGACAAGGGCTCGATCAGAGAGTTCCACGAGCGACTCGCCGACGAGCCGAACCGCGCCGGGACGGTCCGCCTTCGAAAGACCGCCGAATGGATGATGAGCCAGTTCGCGAGTTTCGGGCTGGAGTCGTCCCTGAGCGAGTACGAGGTGCTCCTCGCCGAGCCGATCGACGCTGCTGTGGAGATCATCGCTCCCGAGCCGATCACGCTCTCCGTCCGTGAGCGAGTGCTGCTCGAAGACCCGGCCTCCGCGATCGCGGAGAACGACTTCGGGTGGAACGCGTACAGCGGCACGGGCGAAGCGACCGGGCGCGTGGTCTACGCCAACTACGGGCGTCGGGAAGACTTCCAGAAACTCGCGGAGATGGGCGTCGACCTGAATGGCGCGATCGTCATCGCACGCTACGGCGGGAATTTCCGCGGCTACAAAGCCAAGTACGCGGAAGAGGCCGGCGCCGCAGGACTGATCATCTACACCGATCCCGCCGACGCGGGCCGAGGCGCGGCGTACCCCGAGGGCGGCTGGGCAAACGGAACGACCATCCAGCGCGGGTCGATCATCACCAACGAGCACCGCGGCGATCCGCTCACGCCCGGCCGCCCGTCGATTCGCGGGGAGGAGCGGATCGACATCGAAGACGCCGGCCTTCCCACGATCCCCGTTCAGCCCATCGGGTGGGACGCCGCGAAGGAAATCCTCGTGCGCATGCGCGGCGCGGATGCGCCCGAGAAGTGGAAGGGCGGACTCGACGCGCCGTACACCATCGGCGGCGAGTCCGACCTCCAGGTGCGTCTCAAGGTTGCGCAGGCGCGGAAACTCACCACGATCGCGAACCCCATCGGCATCCTGCGCGGCAGCGAGGAGCCCGACAAGATGGTGGTCATCGGTTGCCACTTCGACGCGTGGGTCTACGGCGCATGGGACCCCGCGTCAGGCATGGCCGTCGTGATGGAACTCGCGCGCGTGTTCGGTGAAGCCGCAAAGAACGGGCAACGCCCGAAGCGATCAATCATGTTCGTCGGATGGGACGCCGAGGAGTACGGCCTTATGGGCTCGACCGAATGGGTCGAGCACCACGCGCAACGCCTGACGCGCAACGCGATCGCCTACATCAACCTCGACGCCGCGGTCTCCGGCCCGAAGTTCGGCGCCAGCGCGTGGCCCTCCCTGAAAACGCTGATCGCGGAAGCCGCCGGCGCGGTCCCCGCGCTTGAAGCGGCCGACGGCGATCGCCCGACAGTCCTCGACGAGTGGGTCGGGCTCCAGGGCGGAGAAGACCTGACGCCGCGCATCGGCGAGATGGGCGGCGGGTCGGACCACTCGGCGTTCCTGTTCCATCTGGGCATCCCCAGCGCCAGCGCGGGCGTCGGCGGCTCCCCGTTGGCCAACTACCACTCCGTCTACGACTCGCTCCACTGGTACCAGACCTTCGTGCTCTCCGACTACGAACCCGCGGCGATGCTTTCCCGCGTGGTGGCCGTCGAAGCCGCGCGGCTCGCGAACGCGGGCATCATCCCGATGGACCACGGGCGCACCCTCGCCGACTTCCGGACCCAACTCGTTCGACTGACCGAGATCGCGCAGGACCGAGGCGTGGCGTTCGACCCGTCGAAACTCGACGGCCGCGCGGAGTTCCTCTCGACGCGCTGGGAGCAGGCGAGCAAAGCGGTTCGCGACGCGTTCGCCGCGGGCACGATCAGCGACACCAAGATGAAGAGCATCAACGGGCTGATGATGGTCATGGACCGCGCGTGGGTCACGCAGGCGAGGGACAGCGACGGACGCTGGCACCGCAACCTGTACATCGGGCCGGACGACTACAGCGGGTACGCCGCGTGGCCGTTGCCCCCGCTCCGCCGCGCAATCGAGACGGGCGATGAAGAGGCGCTCGCCGTCGCCGTGACGCGATACAACAAGGCGTTCGATCAGATGGGCGCGCTGCTCATGGCGCTCGAACTCGCGGCCCGGCCCGACTGATCAGGGCGTCGGCGCGGCCTGATCGTCGAGCGAGTCAAAATAGTCCTCGAGCGCCTCGATCGCGTGCCGGATCGCGGGGTCGTCCTCGCTTCCGGCCTGCACGCCAGCCGTGTCGACCTCGATGTCCGCCGGGACGCCGCGACCGAAGATCCTGGTCCCGTTGATCGAGCGGGATTCGATTCCCGTCCAGGTCATCTGAAGGCCGCCCGGCAGGCTCGCGGCGGCGGCGCGTCCGGGCGCGCCGGCGGTGTGCGACCCGACGACGATGCCCAGATCGAAGTCCTGCATCGTGAGGGCCGCGAACTCCGCGTCGCCGCGCGTCTCGGGCCCGACAATGAACACGACCTTGCCGATGAGTTTCGACGGGTTGGGCATGACGCGTGAATCGCGCTGCCTGACCTGCACGAGGTTGTAGTCGGGGTGGATGGGCGAATGAATGAACTGATCGCTGGCGCGCGACTCGCGGTCGGTCATCCATCCGAGCGTGGTCAGGCCGAGTTGGGCGTACGGGCTGCGCAGGTCGAAGATGATCCCCGGCGCGCTCATCGTCATCGTCGCTTCCTTGAACACCTCAGCGTCGGAGACGCGCGCGCCGTCGACATACACGATGCCCGGCGCGATCTCGCGGATCGGGGGCTTCCCGTCGTCCAGCGCGATGAAGATCGGGCGGTCGCGCCGCACGGTCACCGTGCGCACGGCGCCGCCCGGCTTGCGGACCTTGAGTTCGATCGGCGAAGCGGGGAATCCCGCGAGCGCGGTCCGGACGGTGTTGGCGTCGCGCGTCTTCTCGCCGGCGCCGCTCGAGCGGGACCGCGCCTCGGCCAGCGCATCCGCGGCGTCCACGCCGTCGATCGCGAGGATCGTGTCGCCTTTGGCGATGTCCCCGCGCGACTGAGACTGATCTACGGCGGTGACGACGAGGTTGTCGCCGCTGATTCTGGCGTCGAAGAGCGGCAGTCCCGGGATCGGGGCCTCGGGGTCCCAAGCCTCGCCCTGCGCGTCGCCGAACGACGCGATGAGACGCTCGAGCACGAGCGTCGTTGACGCGCGGTCCTTCGCGGCAAGGGCGTCCAGCATCGCGGTGCGCAGGATCCCGTCGAGGTCGATCTCCTCCCGGTCGATCATCGGGTGGAAGTTCTGAATGAGCCCCCACGCGAAGGTGACGGCGGCGAGTCGCTCCGACGCGAGCCGGTAGTCCCAGGTGTTCGGCCAGTCGCGGCGGACCCGTTCGCGCGGCGTCGGTTTGGGCAGCGTGTTGCCGAAGGTGTCCACGAAGTTCGCGTGAGGCACCCGGATGCGCACCCCGCCCGGCAGGTCGGTCTCGTACGCGTTGTCGGGCGCAAAGCCGTAGCGAAGCGCCTCGCGCGCACTCATGTTGTAGATCACACGCCGGCTGAAGAACGGGCCTTCCTGCGACATCGTCGGGGTGTAGCCCTCGTGACGCCACGCGATCACCGCCGACACATCGCCCCGCGCGTCGGACTTGAGATCGGGGAGCGGGGGACGCTCGTCGGTCGACACCCAGACCATCGACGCCGGCGCGACCGCCTGCGCCAGCCGGTTGAGCGCCGACGCCAGTTCCTCGGGCGTGCGCGCCTGCGCGACCGGATCGAACCCGTCGCGCAGGTACGCGAACATGTTGGTCGTCCAGGCCCACTCGCTCGGATTGAAGTGCTGGAGGTAGCCCTCGAGCCGCGCCCACGCGACGAGGTTGTCGAGCGTGCGCTCGTCGATGGTGTCGGGGGTCAGCGCGTCGAGCGTGATTTTCTCACGCGGCGCCTCCTGAGCGAGCGCCCCCTGACCCAGCGAGCCGACAAGAAAAACACCGCACGACGCGACGAGCGCGCGGGCGGTGTGGGTGTGCTTGCGGAATATCGGGCGACGGACAGGGGCGGTTGCGGTCTTGGCCATGCGGACTTGTACGCCGCTGGCTACCACAATGTTTCCGCCGTTCGGGGGCTGTCTGTCAGACGACGCCCTGATCGATCATGGAATCGGCGACCTTGCGGAAGCCCGCGATGTTCGCCCCGACCACATAATCGCCCTTCTTGCCGAACGCCTCGGCGGCATCCACGCACGACTGGTGAATGCTCTTCATGATCCCATGGAGTTTCTGATCCACTTCCTCGCGGGACCACGAGAGGCGCAGCGAGTTCTGGGACATCTCCAGGCCCGAGGTCGAGACGCCGCCCGCGTTGGCGGCCTTGCCCGGCCCGAACAGGATGCCCGCGTCGCGGAACGCGTCCACCGCGTCGGGCGTGCTGGGCATGTTCGCGCCCTCGGCCACGAGCGTGCACTTGTTCGAGAGCAGGCTCTTGGCGTCCGCGCCGTTGAGCTCGTTCTGCGTCGCGCAGGGGAACGCGCAGTCGGTCTTGATCTTCCACAGTTCGGCGCAGTGGCCGTTCTTCGCCTCGTAGTACTTGGCGCTCTTGAACTTCTCCGCGTACTCGCTGATGCGGCCGCGACGCTTGTTCTTGAGTTCCATGATCCAGTCGAGTTTCGCGCGGGTGATGCCCTCCGGGTCGTGGATCGCGCCGCCCGAGTCCGACATCGCGACGACCTTGCCGCCCAGTTCGTGGAGTTTCTCGACCGCGTACTGCGCCACATTGCCCGAGCCCGACACCACGCAGGTCTTGTCCTGAAGGGTCTGCCCGTTGGCCTGGAGCATCTCGGCGGCGAAGTACACGCAGCCGTAGCCCGTCGCCTCCGGGCGCAGGAGCGAGCCGCCCCAGTTCGGGCCCTTGCCCGTGAGCACGCCCGTGAACTCGTTGCGCAGTCGCTTGTACTGGCCGAACATGAAGCCGATCTCGCGGCCGCCCACGCCGATGTCGCCCGCGGGGACATCGGTGTTCGGGCCGATGTACCGCTGGAGTTCGGTCATGAACGACTGGCAGAAGCGCATGACCTCGTTGTCCGACTTGCCCTTGGGGTCAAAGTCCGCGCCGCCCTTGCCGCCGCCCATCGGGAGCGTGGTCAGCGAATTCTTGAAGATCTGCTCGAACGCGAGGAACTTGAGGACGGAGAGATTGACCGAGGGGTGGAAGCGCAGGCCGCCCTTGTAGGGTCCGATCGCGGAGTTGAACTGGATGCGGTACCCACGGTTCACGCACGCCTCACCGGCGTCGTTGATCCACGGCACGCGGAACATCATCACACGCTCGGGCTCGGAGATCCGCTCGAGGATCCGCGCCTTGCGGTACTTGTCGTGCTTCTCGAAGACCGGCTCGAGGGACTCGAAGACTTCCTTGACGGCCTGCAGGAACTCGGGCTCGTTGGGGTTCTTCTGTTCGACCTGCGCGAGCGCTTCGTGGACATAACTGGACATCGTGCGCCTTGCCCTTTGGGGCGGTTTGGGTGCCTTGACTCGAAGAGCGGAGTCTACGCACCCGCCGCCGTTGGGCGACCCCCGCGATCAGGGCTTGGGCGGGGCTTCGCTCGGGCCGACCCCGGCCCCGGCAGGGGGCGTGGAAAGTTCGTCCAGCAAGGCCTGCGCGTTCTGCTTCAGCGGGCTGTCCTTGGCGTTCGCGATGGCGCGCCGAAGGCCCTCACGGACCTCGGGGCTGGCGCCGCGGACACGGATCGATTCCCGCGCGGTGTCCTGCAGGATCGTCGCCTCCGGGGAAGTCTCGAACTGTGTGACGATGATGTCCGCCACACGCTCCGCCGCACGCGGGTCGCCGCTCGCGCCGAACTGCGCCCACAGGAGTTGGATCTGCGACAGCGCGGTGATCGGCTTGCCCTCGGCGATCGGCGTCACCGTCTGAATGCGCCGCGCGATGAACTCCTTCACGCGCGGGTCGGGCTCGTTCTCCGCGATGGTCTTGAGCAATGCGCGGCAATCGTCGCTATCGCCCAGCCACAGCGCGTTCACCAGCGCGAACAACGCGTTGTAGGTCCCGTTGCGCACCATGACATCGCGCACCGGCTGACCCATGCCTGGAGTCTTCGCGAGCGCGGCGCCGAAGAACGCCGCGAGTTCCACACGCTTCGCCTCGTCGTTCATCAGATCCGAGGTGATGAAGTACTGGAACGCCTCGTCGAGAAGGTCCGGCCGCGGGTCCTGGTAGTAGGTCTCCGTCCAGTTCAGGAACTCCGCCTGCGTCCCGAACAGTTTCGGACGGATGACCGTCTTCGGAAGGTCCTTGGGCAGCACAGGCTGCGCGGCCGAGTGGCCGGCGAGCAGGGCGAGACAGGTCAGTCCGAGAACAACTTGGGTACGCATGGCTGGGTCAACGCTCCGTGCTTGTGGTACGCGTTCGACGCCTTAGATCGGCCGCAGTTCGCGCCGGAAGAAGCCCAATCCCATGGCTTCCTTCGCTTTCCAGAGGGTTTCTTCGGCCACGGCGTTCGCCTTCTCGGTGTGCGCCTTGAGGATCTCGAGCACGCGCGCCTCGCCTTTCGGACCTTCGAGTTCCGCGCGGCGGGCTCGGATCGGCTCGAGCAGCGTGTTGATCGCCGCGCCGACTTCCTGCTTGATGTGCCCGTCGCCGATGTCGGCGCCCCGCGCGTACAGGTCTTCGAGTTCCTTTACGCGCGCCTCGTCGGGGATGAACGCGCGCACGAACTGGAACAGCGCGTTGTTGATGTCGCCCGGCTCGGTGGGGGACTGGCGCCCGGTGAAGATCTTGTTGACCTTCTTCTGCACCGTCTTCGGGTCGTCCGCGAGGAAGATCGCGTTGCCGAGCGACTTCGACATCTTCTGCACGCCGTCGAGCCCGACGAGGCGGCCGATGCGCCCGACGAGCGCCTCGGGCACCGGGAACACGCCCCCCTGCGCAACGAAGTCCTTGTCTTCGGCGTGCGAGTCGACGCCGCAATACACGATGTCAAATCGCCGCGCGACCTCGCGGCACATCTCGATGTGCGCGACCTGGTCCTCGCCCACGGGAACGAGTTCCGGACGGAACGCGAGGATGTCGGCGCACTGGCCGACCGCGTACATCGGGAACCCGAACGAGTACTTGTCGCCCAGGTCCTTCGACTCGATCTCGGTCTTGAGCGTGGGATTGCGCATCACCCGGTTGAACGGCAGCAGCATCGCGAAGAACCATGTCAGTTCGGCGATGGCCGGGATCTCGGTCTGCAGGACGATCACGCTCCGCTCGGGATCGATGCCCACGGCGAGCCAGTCCTTCGCGATCTCGATGGTGTCCCGGCGGATGTCCGCCGGCTGCTCGGCGCGCGTCGTGAACGCGTGCATGTTCGCAAGCAGGAAGTAGCACTCGTACTTGTCCTGCAGGCGCAGGCGGTTCTCGAGACTCCCCACATAGTGCCCGAGGTGAAGCGAGCCGGTGGGGGTGTCTCCGGTCAGGATGCGCGGGCGGTTGGTGGGCATACGCGGCAAGGGTAGGGAAGACCGGCGGATGTGTCAGCCGCCCGTCGGGGAAGCGGCGGCCGCGCTCGCGAGGGTGACCCAGAGATTCAGGGCGTTGAAGCCCGCGTGGAACAGAAACGCGGGCGCGAGGCGGCCCGTCCGCTCGAAGGCCAGGCCGCAGACCATCCCGACCATGAACAGGGTGGGCAACGCGTGCCAGGGCACGGCCGGGAAATGGATCAGGGCGAAGATCGCCGACGCCGCGATGACCGAAGGCCAGGTGTGCCCCGTCGCGCTGACCAGCGCCGATTGCAGGCACCCGCGATACAGGACTTCCTCGAGCAGGGGCGCCAGCACCACGACCTGGATCGCAACGGGAAGGAGCCACCACGACAGCCCGGAGGACGCCCGGAGTTCGAGGATGGCGCTGAGCGTGCCGTGGGCGATCTCGTCGGGTCCGCCCGCCCCGGACATCCGGGAAAGCAGTTCCGCCGCGACGAAACTCGCCGTGCCAACCGCGAGCACGATCGGTGTCCCAATCGCGAGCGTGACCACGCTGAGGATCACATCCGGTGTGCCGATCCGGTAGGCGCCCTTGACCGCGGGCGAGCGACGCAGATTCCACATCGCGGCCGCGACGGACGCGATCCCGAGGAGATACGCGGGCATCGACGCCGCTGCCATCGTCGGCAGTGACGGCGCGGGTTCGGCTGGCAACGCCGACATCGCCAGCCCGCTGGCAAACACCCATACGAGCCACCCGGCGAGCCCCGCCAGCAGCCAGCGGATCGAGGGGATCTCGGCGGCGACGCGTGCCCGTTCGCGCAGCGCCGCGGGCCGGAGGATCGCCCGGCGCATCACGATCACGAGCCCCACGCACCCCGCCCCGACGGCGAGCATGGCAATCGACACAGGCGTGAACAGCGGCGCGGCATCGCCGGGAACGGGCGTCATCCCCTCAGCGTACCGCTGAACGCGTCTCGCGAGGCGGCGAGCGACCGCGTACAGTTGTCCTCCTTACTCACCAAGCCCGTCCTGCCAAGGAGCACCACGCCCATGCGCACGATCACGCGTACTCTCGCTCTCTCGACGCTCGCTCTGGTCGCCGCCTCCGGCGTGCTCGTCGGCTGCTCCGGCTCCACGAAATCGGGCACTTCGTACACGCTCACGCCCCTCCGCACGCTCGAGGCGTACCTCCCGGGCAGCATCGAGAAGGTGACCAACGAGGCCGCCGCCGCCCTGCGCGACGACCTCAAGTACGATGTGCTCGAACAGCGCCTCGACGCCCTCGCGGGCGAGGTGAAGGCCAAGAACGCGCGCGGCACGACGATCCGCGTTCTCACCGCCAAGGACAGCAACACCGTCACCAAGGTCACCGTTCACTCGGGCGGCGACGAAAATCTCGGACGCATCATCCTCGAAGCCATCGAGAAGCGGCTGAAGTGAGCGAACGCGGCGTCACCGCCGCCTGTTCAGTTCCTTGACCGCCTTCTTGGCGTCCTTCGCCAGATCGTCCTTCGGGAATCGCTCAAGGAACTCCTCGTACATCGCGATCGCTTCCGAATTCCGGCCCTGCTCCGCGAGGCAATCCGCCAGGAGCATGCGCGTGGTCTTCGCGCCCTCGTTGAGCACGAGCACCTTCTGGAACAGCGGGATCGCGGTCGCGCAGTCGCCCGTCTCGGCGCGTGCACGGGCGTACACATAGATCGTGGAGAAGTCGGCGTCTTCTCCGAGGATCTCGTACGCCTCGGTCGCCAGCGGGAGCGCGGCGACGGGGTCCTTCTTCTCGGTCAGCAGACCGTAGGCGTGAGCCATCAGGATCTGCGCGCGGTCCTCGCCGGTGGCCGCTTCCTTCGCCGCAAGCATGATGTGTTCGTTCGCGGTGTCCCAGTCTTCGTCCTGCATCGCGATGGCAGCGAGCAGGCGGTGGCCGTGGATCTTCCCGTCCTCATACGCGAGCAGCGCCTCGGCGTTCTCCTTCGCCTTCTTCATGCTCCCGCCCGCGATGCCCGGGGCGTTGCGATAGAACTCGATCAGACTGATCCGTGCGCTGACATACCCGGGATCGATCTCGACCGCCCTCATCAGCAGGTCTTTCGCCTGCCCGGCCATGCGACCTTTGGCGAAGAAACTCGCCTCGTTGATCGTCGCGAAGAGCGAGTTGGCGAACCAGGTCAGCGCGTCGGGATCGTTCGGCGCCAGGTCCGCGGCCTTCTCGAGATACGGCTTCGCATCCGCGGCCTCGTCCTGACGCATCTTGAGGATGCCGAGCGCCAGCGGCCAGGTCGCGTCGTTCGGGTCCTTGGCCATCTCCGACTTGAGCGTGGATTCAGCCGCCGACGGGTCGTCGGGCATGAACCCGCCCGACCGGTCGATCAGGGCCGCGGCCAGATCGCTCGCGGACATCGACGCTGCGACCTCGGCGGTCGCAGAGCCCGAAGCGCCGGGTTCGGCGTGCGCGGCGGTGAGAAGAACCGCGGCGAGCGCGGACGACGCGAGGCGTGCAAATCGCATGGGCTTCCTCCGAGTGGTTGAGACCCCGCTTTCTTGGGGCGCCGGCCGGGCCGATTTCAACGGACGAGCGTTCATTCATACCATACCGCCGGTGAGCCGCATCCCTGCCACAATCAAATCACACCCGTGGGTTCTCCGGGGGCTGGATGACCTCGGAGATCCCTCCGCCGTCGTCGCCGCGTGGCCCGCGGATCAGGCCGTGCTGGCGCTGGTTTCGCCCGACGGCGATGCGCACGAACGATGGTCAATCGTGGCCTCGCCCACGGGCGAAATGATCGATCTGTCTTCAGGCGACGCGCTGTCAGCGATCGAGCGGATCAAGAGTTCTCGCGCGGCGGCATCCGCGGGTGTTCCCCCGTTCGTCGGCGGTTGGATCGGCTGGATCGGGTACGGGCTCGGCGCAGCGTACGAGCCAACCGCTCACGACGCGCGCAAGGCGATCGACCCACGCGGCCGAGGGTGGCTCGTGCGGTGCGACGCCGCGCTCGTGCGCAACGATTCAACCGGCGAATGGTTCGGCGTCGGCGTGTCCGACGACGCGGTCGATCGATTGCTCGATGCGCACGCGCGCTCACGCGACGAATCAGAACAATGCAGCATCGGCGCGTTCACGAGCACGCAGGGACAGGCGTCGTACGAGCGAGCCGTCGCGCGAACCATCGAGTACATCCGCGCGGGCGACATCTTCCAGGCGAACATCGCCCACGAACTGCGCGCATCCTTCGACGGCTCGCCCCGCGCCGCGTTCGCCTCGCTCGTCCGATCGAGCCGGCCCGCGTTCGGCGCGTACCTTGAGCCGCCGCTTGGCGTGAGCGATCGCCGTACCGTGTGCTCGATCAGCCCGGAACTGTTCCTCGACGCGAATTTCGCGACGCGCGCCGTGCGCACCAGACCGATCAAGGGCACTCGCTCCGGGACCGATGCGCACCTCGCGCACGAACTCCGCGAGAGCGAGAAAGACGCCGCCGAACTCGCGATGATCGTTGATCTGATGCGCAACGACCTGTCGCGCGTGTGCGAGGTCGGGAGCGTGCGCGTCGACGAGCCGCGAGGGTTCGAGCGTCACGGCGGGGGGAGCGTGCTCCACGCCGTCGCGACTGTTTCGGGTCGCGTGCGCGACGGCATCGGGTTCGCCGAACTGCTCCGCGCGACATTCCCGCCCGGCAGCGTGACCGGCGCCCCGAAGATCCGCGCGATGCAGATCATCGACGAACTCGAGCCATTCCATCGCGGCCCGTATTGCGGCGCCATCGGATTCATCAGCGATTCGGGTATCGCACGGCTCAGCGTCGCTATCCGGACGGCCACCATCGACACGGCGCGCGGCGAGATCGTCTACCCCGTCGGCGCAGGCATCGTCGCCGACTCCGACCCCGCGCTCGAATGGGACGAAACGCTCGTCAAAGCACGCGCGATCACGAACGCTTTCGCACCGGAGGTTCCGTGACGAACAGCGGCCACCGCGACGCCAGCGGGGGAGGGGCGAAGATCCGCGCCGATGTGGTCGAGTGCCATGTCGTGCGCGGCGACGGATCGTCGGCGGAGATGCTGCAACTCTGCCGCGCACGCTCGCCGCTCATGGGAACCTGGCAGCCCGTGCTCGGGCATTGCGAAGCGGGCGAGGGATCCGTCGCCTGCGTCGTGCGTGAACTGGGCGAGGAGATAGGGCTCGAAGTCCGCGACGCGGCGGTGTGCGACGGCCTGTTCGCGATCGAGCAGGTCCGCCCGTTCTATGTGTGGGAGATCGATTCCGTGGTGCTCGGGCCGCGATTCGTCGCGATCGTGCGCCATGACTTCCAACCTGCGCTCAACGCCGAGCACGCGGAGTGTCGATGGGTCCCGCTCCGCGACGCATGTGACCAGGCGCACTGGGCGGGCCAGCGCGACACCATCGCCGAGATCGAGCGCACGATCCTCGACGCAGCCTCGCTCGCGCGTGAAGCGCTGCGCGTCAGGTTCTGAGTGATTCAGTACGCGGCGTCGATCGTTGCGCCGGGGTACATGATCCCGAGGATCTGCTGCGCGGTCTTCGCCTTCTTGCTGAATCCCTCGGCGCCGAACTGGCACAGGCCCACGCCGTGGCCGAAGCCCCGGCCGGTGAAGACGAACGCGTCGCCGCTGCGCTTCATTTCGAAGTCGCCGGAGTGAATACGAGTCTCACGCGTCACGGCCGGGAGACCTCCGCCGGTGTAATTCAGCGCGATGCGCAGATCCTCGGCGGTGAGCGTCCACGACTTGCCCTGCTCGTCGAAGAGTTTGTACCGAGTGGGCCGACCGACGGTATTCGTGCGATCGATCTTGATGTCCTTGAGCGAGGTCATCGACCGGACCGCGTACCCCCGCGCTTTCCCGAACCCGACCACGCGGAGGAACACATCGTCTGGTGTGCGTCGAACCTCCCACCGGTAGAGCGGAGACGCCTCGCACGCGCAGGGTCGCTCGTGCGCCTGGATGGGATACGCCAGGTTGAACTCGAAGCCGGGCCCGGTGGGCCAGATGTCGCGCGCCGACGCGGCGCGGCCGCCGCAGGTCGACGAGTAATACGCGCGGAGCAGATACCCGTTGTACTTCAGCACGCGCCCTCGCGTCGACTGCGCGGCGCGCAGCGCAGTCGGGTTCACCGCGGCGCCGGCGTACACCTGATCGCGGTCGGTGCTCTCGATGTCCCACTCACGGGCCGTCAGCGCCTGACGCTGGCGTTCGTGCATCGCGTACGAGCGTGCGGCGATGGCCTGCGCCTCGTACGCGGCGGGCGTCCAGTTCGCGTACAACTCCTTGGAGATCACGCCCGCGATGTAGGTCTCCATGTCGACGCGTTCCACGACATCGAACCCGCCCGACGAGATGTCGCCGCGCGGGATCAGCGTGAACTGCCCTTCGTGCTGACCGTTCATGAAGCGGATCGGGTCGGCCGACAGCGGGCGGAGTTGGAGCGCGCCGCCGCCGAGTCGGCGCTCGCCGCCGGACGACGAGGCGACGAGCCAGCCCTGCCCGTCGAAGGTGAGACTGACCGAATCACCCGGGCGTGTTCGCATCGCGGTGGCGGCGAACAGTTCCAGCGAACCGTCGGACGCGAACTCCGCTTCGTGTCGGGTCTCGCCGAGGCGCACACGCATCGCGGGCGAACCGGCGTCCGGCCCGGTCGTCGGCTGGGGCCTGCCCGGCGATATCGACTCGCACGAGACGGCGCTCGTGGCGTAGGCGGTTGTGAAGAGGAGAAGCGCAACGACCAGCCCTGAATGCAGGGCGGCGCGTCGCGTCCGTGCTCGGCGTCCGGCGTCGGTGATCACGGTGAGATCATGCCAAAAGGAAGCCGCCGCGTCCAGTCGTGAACGCGGCGGCGAAAGGATGTCGTTGGATGCCCGCGGTGCTTAGAAGTCGAGTTCGCGGAGTTTCACGCCGTGCTCGGACAACTTCTGGTGGACCTCGGTCAGCGAGGTCGCGCCGAAGTTCTTCACGCCCATGAGTTCCGCCTCGGTGCGCGCCGCGAGATCGCCCAGAGTCTGGACGCCCAGGAGTTGCAGCGCCTTGCGGACACGGACGGAGAAGTCTATGTCGGCGACCGACTTGCCCAGCGCACCCTCGCCGCCGCCCTGAAGCGACTGGAAGAGTTCGCGGCGGGACTGGCGGCGACGCTCGTCGACACGCTGGCCCAGACGCAGGCCTCGGGCGGCGAGCATCTGCTTGATCTCGACAAGGGTGGCCTCGCCGAGATTGCGATACCCGAGCAGTTCGGCCTCGCTGACGCGGAGCAGATCGCCCAGCGTACGGATGTTCATCTTCTTGAGGCAGTTGCGCGCACGAACCGAAAGGTCGAAGTCGGTCACGGGGATGTCGAAGAGCGCGTTGCGCTTCGCGATATCGCGATCGCCATCGTCGTCGATGACCATCTCGCGGGACGCCTGGACATCCTTCATGAACAGACGCGCGCGGCCGTGGTTCGGATTCGTGTCGAGCACCTGCTTCAGGCACTTCTCGGCACGGGCGTACTCGCCGCGGTCCTCGTACAGAACCGCGAGGTTCATGAGGGTGTTGATGCGCGGCGAGCCGACTTCGAGCGAACGCTCGTAGAGCGCGACGGCCTCGTCTTCCTCGCCCATCAGGTCGAGGAGGTAGCCGAGGTGGAACATCGACTCCGGGTCGTGCGGGTCGGCGGAGAGCGCCTTGCGGTACTCGGCGATGGCCGTGTTGCGATCGCCGGCGGCCTTGGCCTCCGACGCGACGCGGCGATGCTTGGAAGCGGTCTCAGGATCGCGCGCGACGGTTTCGTCGACGCCGATCACCATATCCATCGGGTTCTGGCTCATGTCCAGCCGGTGCTCCGCGCGGGGGGTCGGTTCAATCAGGAGAAGGAGCGGGCGCGTGCGAACGCCTTCCGCCCCATGCAGGCAGGACAATAGGAGGGCTGGGGGGCGGCTCTCAAGGCGTCCCAGCCGCTTCCGGACCTTCCGAAGCGTCCTCAGGGTCGTCCCGGTCGAGAATCTCCCGGGATCGCCATTTACCGGCGGTGAAGCGAAGCAGCAGCGCGATGCCCGAAACGCCCAGGTAGCCGCCCGCCGCGAACCACGGCCCGACAGCGCCCAGCCCGGGGAGCGCCTCGCCCAGCAGCAGTCCGCCGAAGATCATGATCCCCCACGCGGTGGTGACGACGATCACGCCGGGCCAGGTCGTTTCGCCCGCCCCGCGCAGGGCGCCGCTCATGACGATCGAGACCGCGTCGAAGGCCTGAAAGATCGCCATCAGCGCCAGGATTTTCGCCGCGATAGGCAGGGTCTTCGCAGCCAGTTCCGGATCGCCCAGCACCGTGTCTCCCGGGATGAACACCCGTGCCATGGGCGTGCGGAGCAGCAGAATGATCACCCCGAAGGCGCCCATGTAGAGCATGCCCACGCGGAGGCCGAGCATCGCCCGGTGGGCGGCGCCGTCGAGATCCCCGCGGCCGATCTGCGCTCCGACGACCGCCGTGACGGCAAAGGACAGCCCCACGACGGGCAGGAAGCCGAGTTTCATCCAGTTCAGCGCGACATACGACGCCGCGATCGCCGCCGGCGCGTCCTCGGCCGCAACCGCCGACGGCACGACCCACGCCATGAACAGCCCCCAGCACGCGATCTCGTTGCCGAAATGAAGCCCCGCCGGCCAGCCCAGCGTCGCGACCTGTCGCATGGCGCGCATCGAGGGTTTCCAAGTCGCTCGCGTGCGATAGATCGCATCGAACCGGGGCGACAGGAACAGCGTCATCGGGATCGCGAACTCGACGCAACTCCCGATCACCGTGCCGATCGCGGCGCCAGCGACGCCCAGCGCGGGCAGGCCCATGATCCCGAAGATCAGCAGGTAACTCGTGAGGAGGTTCACGAGGTTCGCGATGATCGTCGAGACCATCACCACCTTGGGCTTGTGGATGCCGTAGAAGAACTGACCCAGCCCTCGGGCGGCGGTGGTCGGGAAGACCGCGAACGCCAGCAGGATCGTCGAATACCGGGTCTCCAGACCTAGAAGGTCGGAGGCGACCTCGCCTCCTTCGCCGTGGCCGAGCAGCCGGAAGAAGTCGTCAACGAGCCCGAGAAAGGGCAGCACGACGATCGCGCTCACAAGGGCGAGCCAGACGGCCGTCCAGCCGTACCGGCCGCACCGATCGAAGCGTTTCGCGCCGAAGTTCTGGGCGGCGAAGGTGTTGATGACGCTCAGGAAGCCCATGAGCGTCGCCATCACGACGAACGCCAGCATCCCGCCGTTGCCCTGCGCCGCGATGGCCGTCGGCCCCAGTTGCGCAACCAGCAACGCGTCGACGAACTGCATCGCCGCGGGCGACAGCATCGTGACGATGGCCGGTCCGGCGACGGTGAACAATTCGCGCAGGGGCGATTTCTCGCCGTCGGGTTGGAGCGACGGGGTCTGCATGGCCTGGGCTCAGCGAAGGGACGCCGGCCATGCTATGTCGCCGTCAACGATCGCGCAGGGACATCATCGATGCCGCTGGGGCGCTGATCGGGCTCTGTTGAAGCGTGAGATCGACTCAGGCCATCGCCGGCGTCGGCGCGACCGGGGTCTTCTCGACGGGAGCGGGCTCACGGAGCGCCGCCTTGGCTGCCCGAAGTTCGCTGCGCGCCTCCCGGGAGAGTTCGCGCATCGTGCGCCGGGAATCGTCCGGGATGCGGAGTTGTCCGGCCGCGAGTTCGACCTCGTCGGCCATGTTCGACACCACCGAAGCGCGGACCTTCATCGCGCGTGCTTCGAGGATGTCACGGCGAAGACGATCCATCAGGATCTGTGCGTACTGCTCGTCAGTCAGGCGTGCCATAAATGCTGCCTTCTCTCCGGTGCGCCACCCGCTTGGGTGGCTCCCATCCCGATCGCCGCGCGAATCTTTGAACGCCCGCTGTGCCGGGGGCGCACCTGCTGGTACGCACCGGAACAGCAACCCGTTCCATCGACCGCCCAAAGCCCACGACTCCAACACAACGGGCCGTGCCTCGGCGAGGTTCTCTCTCCAAGGGTGTACTATGCATGCTCGTTTCGCCGTTTCAATGTCGCCGGCCCAAAAACCCCGGGAGCGCAACCGGAACATGCAAGAAAGATCTCAAACTGAGCCCGTTTTAACACCGAGTGATTCCCCCGGGCCCGAGAACGCGGACCCGTCGAGGCTTTCTCGGTCCATCGAGGCCGTCCTGCTCACGCTCGACAAGCCGGTCTCGCCCGGCAAACTCGCCGAGGGGCTCGGCGTCACCGTCGACGACGGCGGCTCGAAGGCCGTGCTCGAAGCGATCGACGCGCTCAACGAGGAATACGAGTCCTCCGGCCGCGCGTTCCGCATCGAGAAGGTCGCGGGAGGCGTACGCATCATGACGCTCCCCGCGTACGCCGACGCGCTCGCCAGTTTCCACCAATCGCGGCAAAGCCAACGCCTCAGCCGCCCCGCGCTCGAGACACTCGCCGTCGTCGCGTACCGCCAGCCGATGACGCGCGCATCTCTCGAAGCGATCCGCGGCGTGGCGTGCGGCGAAGTGCTGCGCACCCTCATCGAGCGCCGCATGGTCACCGTCACCGGCCGCGCCGAGGAACTCGGGCGCCCCATGCTTTACGGAACGACGAAGCAGTTCCTCGAACTCTTCGGGCTCGCCAGTCTCAAGGATCTCCCCAGCGTCGAGGACGGCGCGTTCGCGGCGCTCCTCGAAGCCAAGCCCATGCTCGCCGAAGAAACAGAGCCCGCAGAAGCAACCGCCGCGACGGGCGATGCGGAAGAATCCGACCAGCCCGAGCCGGTCTCGGACGAACACAACACCGAAGTGCAGGAAACCATCCAGTGATCAAGTCTCGGAGCATCGTCGCCATTGGCGCAATGGCGACTTTCGCGGCGGCTTTGACCGGCTGCTCGTCGTACCAGTTCGCGGGCCGCGTCATCCAGGGCGATGTCTCGTACGCCACGATCGTCTCGGCCGACGATCCCCAACTCACCGCGGGCGGCGGGATGGGCGGCGTGCGCGTGCGCGTGGTCACCGATCCGGACAAACTGAACCGCAAGGAGGTCGGGTCCGGCGTTTCGTCCCCCGACGGATCGTTCACCTTTGACCTCGACGCGTTCGGCGCCGGGATGCTCGAGTACGACATCGCGGTCGACGCAGCCAAGCCGGGCTACTCGGGCGTCGAGGAGGCGTTCAGGATGCCCCGCAAGGGCGAGCGTGTCCTGATCGTGCTCGCCCCCGGGAAGGACACGCGCCGTCGCCGCGAGAACCTGACCGACGAGTACAACACATTCCGTTGACGCGCGATGTGAACCGCGCGGCGGGCCAGTCTCGTACAGTGTTCCGATGAGGATCCGCCGCCGGTACCACCCGACGATCTCATTCCTGCTCTTCGCGGGCGTGACGGTGTTGCTCGGCATCGGCGCGATCAACAGCCAGAACAACCTGCTGTTCTTCTGCTTCGGCGGCGCGCTCGCGGCGCTCCTGCTCTCCGGGTTCGTGAGCGGATCCGCGCTCATGCGCGTGCGGCTCCGCCGCGTCAGCGTGGGCGAGGCGTTCGTGGGCGACCCCCTGCGCATCGTCTACGAGGTCGAACATCTCGGGAAAGGGCTGCCCGCCTTCGCGCTGCACATCGACGAGCGAGTGGGAGGGATCACGCGCGGCGACGCGAGGGCGACATGGCCCCGCTTCATGCCCCAGCCTCGAGCGTTCATCCCGTTCGTCGCGCGCGCAAGCGTTGCCCACGGAGAAGCGGTCGTCACCCCGCGCACGCGCGGAGTCGCGACGCTCGGCGAAGTGCGCATTGTCACGACATTCCCGTTCGGGGCGATCAAGAAGAGCGTCTCGTTCGAGCCCGGACCCGACGGCGCCGGACGGGTGGAAGTGTTCGTGCGGCCGGAGATCGTGGACCTGCCGCCCGGGCTTTCCAGCCGCATCGCGCATGCGACGCGCGACGCCGAGCGCGCATCGAGCCGTGTCGGGCGCGGCGATGAGTTCTTCGGACTCCGCGAGTATTCATCGGGCGACAGCGTCCGGCGCATCGCATGGCGCCCGACCGCGCGGCTCGGCGAACTCGTCGTGCGCGAAGACGCCGCGTTCGACTCCTCGCGCGTCACCGTCATCCTGCGAGTCTCGCGCGGCGCGGCCGGCGTGGATCGTGATCGGGCCGACGAGCGGGCGATCAGCCTCGCGGCCAGCGCGGTGCTCCACTCAAGCAGGCGAGGCGTCGCCGTCGGACTCGCGATTCCTGCGGCTGGCGTGTACACCGAGCCGGGGAGCGGCGACGCCCACATCGCGTCGCTCCTTGATGGTCTGGCGGCGCTGAATCTCGCCAGCCCTGATCTGAACAGGCCGCGCACCGAAGACGCCCGCGCGACCCGCGACGCGGTCGTGGTCGTTGACGCGGACTCCGCGACGGTTGAGTCAATGACAGCGGGCGCCGAGGCCGAAGGGGCGGGCCTATGACCTTCCTCGCGCGGCTCGACCGCTGGGTCCTCGCGACCACCTTGCTCAGCACGCTGATGTTCTTCATCGCCAGCGCGCAGGCCGCGCTGGGATTCATCGCGGCCGCGCTCGTCGTCATCGGCTTTCTGTCGAACACTCGCCGAGACAACACCGGCGAGGTCTCGCGCGGCGGGAAGCAGTTCGTTCTTCTCCTCAATGCGCTCACCCTCGGGCTGTTGGGGTACGCCATCCTCCGCGTCTCCGGCGATCGCGAACTGCTCGTCGAATCCGTGGGCGATCTCCTCGCGTGGTCGCTGGTCATCCGCGTGTTCGATCCGCGCGGCGGGCGCCGGCGCGGGCTGCTCCTGCTCATGAGCGTGTTCACTTCCCTCGCGGCGGTTCTGACGAGCAACGCGCTGGTCGTCGGGATCTTGCTGGTCGTCTACGCGCCGGTCGCGACATGGACGATCATGCTCCACCAGTTCGCGAAAGGGCACGAGACCGCGTACGAGAAAGCAGCGCGTCCACCGTCGCTGGTGGTCACGCGCGAGGCGACTAGGCGCCTGCGATCGATCGCGTTCAAGTTGGCGCCGCTCGCGGTCGTGGTCTCGTTCGTCGTGTATGTCCTCATGCCGCGCGGCGTCGGCGCCGACATGCTGGGCGAATGGCAGGGCCAGGGACAGGGCGCCACCACCGGATTCACCGACCGAGTGCTGCTCCAACGCAGCGGGCAACTCGCGAGTTCCGACGAGACCGTGATGGATGTTGTCGTCACGGACTCACGCGGCTCCAACATCGGCTCGGGCGACCGCCCGGTGCTGCTCCGCGGGGCCGTGCTGGACCGCTATGACCCGCAATCCCACGCATGGGTGCGCGACGAGACATGGGCACACATCCAGACCAGGGGCACCTCGATCGCGAGGACGGAAATCTCTCGCGTGCGTGACGAGTTGCCGCTGACCAGTTACCGGATCACCCTGCGCAACAAGGACACCGATTATCTCTTCGCGCCGATGCGCCCGGTCTGGGCGTCGCTCGACCGTGACACATCGCTCGAGATAGGCGTGCGCGACCTCGTGCTTCTGGCCGATCGTCGCGACGGGCGCATGTCGTACACCATCGAGGCGGCGCCGGAGTGGGCCCCGTCGCGTATGGGCGACGGTGCGCTGGCGCCGATCGTGGTCCCGGATCGTGTGACCGAGCGCGCCGCGGAGATCCTGCGCGGCGAGGACATCGAACGCGACCCCACCGCCGCGTTGACCCCCGACGACGCGCGAATCGCGCGCACGCTCGAGAACTACTTCCGGCGTGAGGGCGTGTACAGCACGGAGATGGTGGCATCGCCCGCGGGGGTCGATCCGATCGAGCACTTCGTGTACGACCGCATGCGCGGGCATTGCGAGCAGTTCGCGTCGGCCATGGCCGCGATGCTCCGCGGCGTCGGCGTCTCGGCGCGCGTCGTCACCGGGTTCCGCGCGCACGAGTTCAACGACATCGCGGGCCATTACACCGTTCGACAGCGCGACGCGCACGCGTGGGTCGAGGTGCGGACCGCCGAAGGCGTGTGGCAATCGTTCGATCCGTCGCCCATCCAGAGCGATCTGGGCGTTCTCGGCGGCGCGGGCGGCGTGCTCGCGCAACTCAGGCAAATGTACGAAGCCGTCGAACATATCTGGGTCGTCTATGTCGTGAGTTTCGACGAGAAGATGAAGCAGGCGCTGTTCGATCGGATCGGGATCGACCTGCGTGGAGCGACGGAGCGCGCGCAGCGCGCCGATACGAACCTCTGGCGGCCGGGCGCACTCGGGCCGCGACTCCTCCGCGCAGCGGGCGCGGGACTCGTGGCGTTCGCGATCACCGCGGCGTTGCTCTACGCGGCGGGGTTCTTCGCGCGGCTCCTGGGTCTGCGAATCCGAATCCCGTCGTTCGACCTGCGGCTGCGCAATCGCGGCCCGTCGAAGTCCAAGGCCGCGCTGGCCATGGAGCGCCGATTCGCGCGCGCCATGGACCTCATCGCGCGGGCCGGGCTGGAGCGTCCAGCCGGGCGTGGCGCGCTGGCGCACGCCGAGGCCGTCGGCCGTGTTGATGCGCCGCTCGGCGACGCGTTGCACACGCTCTCGGAGATGCACTACGCGGCCCGTTTCGGCGGGCACGCCATGAACGATGTCGAACTCGGGCGTGCCGACACGCTTGTCGAGGAGATCGCGCGCGGCGCGAAGCGTGCCAAACAGGAGCGACGCCGTGGCGGAGCATGACGACTGGTCGCCCCTCGACGAGGCGGAGAGCGCGGTGCAGATCGAATCGCTGCTCGCGCTGTGCGATCAACGCGGCTGGAAACGGGTCACGGATCTCGGGTGCGGCGCTGGCCGCATCGCTCTCCCGCTCGCTCAGGCCGGACTCTCCGTGCTCGCGATCGACCACGACGCCGCCGCGCTCACCGAACTGCAGACCGCGGCGGAATCGCAGGGGCTCGCCCACCGCATCGAGTGCGTGCACGCGGACTTCCTCGACAACGGCGCGGCGTTGCGGTTCGCCGATGGCTCCCGGGCACAGGCGGCGACGCTCCTTGGCAACACGCTCATGGAGATCCACGAGGTCGAGCGTGCCGCCGCCTTCTTTCGCCGTGTTCGCGCCGCGCTCGACGCGGACGGAGCGCTGGTGATCGACAACTTCGTGGGTGATATCTGGGCCGATGTCGCCGAGGGCGCGTGGCAGGAAGGCGTCAGCGAGGACGGCGCGTGGCAGATGGTGTGGTCGATCGGCGACGCGGTTGTCGCGCTGCGCCGGGACGGCGAGGTCGATCCCGACGCGTGGGAGGTCCGGGAACAGGATCGACGCTTCCGGTTATGGTCCACCGGGTCGCTCCGCCTGCTGGCGATGGCGAGCGGCTGGGAGGGTCCGCAGGTGGACCGATCCGGCGCACTGCTCGTATTCGGAACAACCTGAAAGGTCGATCACCGACCCCCGGGGCGCCGTGAAGGCGCAGGCGCAACACGCCGATGCACTCGCGTAACGGGACCCCCGGGGTTTCTCGCTGTCCGTGCCGACAGCGGGGCGGGAGTCCGAGCGGGCCGCCGTGCCGAACGAGGAGAGTTTCGTGCCAGCCACACGATCACGCACCGAGCAGTGGCGTCGCAGTCTTGAGCAACTCGCGGAGCGCGGGGGCGGCCTGGAAATCAGCGTGCCTCGCCGCGAAGCCGCCAGCGTGCTCGACAACCCCGACTCTTCGGGCGGCGACCTGATCTTCCGCTGTCGCATCTTCAAGATGGACGACCGGGAGATCGTGCTCGAACACCCGATGGTTCTCGGGCGCCCGGTCGAACTTACCCCGGGCGTGGACCTGGTCGCGATCATCGCGATCGGTCAGAACCGCTGGATGTTCCGCACCAAGCACATCGGCCCCGTGCTCGCGACCGACCGGCGCGGCTCGGGCGTCGCGGCGATCCGCATCAGCGCACCGGTCGATGTCGAGCGCTGCCAGCGCCGCGCGTTCTACCGCGTTTCGGCGATGGGCCTCCACCTCCCGAAGGTCGAGACCCGCGCGCTGCTCGACCCGCGTTCCGTGGTCGCCGCCGAGGCCGCGAACGAAGCCGAGATCAACGACCTCGCCGCCGGCACGATCGCCGGGCGCATCGGCTCGAAGACCAACGAGGTCCTCCTGCCCGAGGCGGGGCCGGCGTTCTACACGACGCTCGTGAACATCGGCGGCGGCGGCGTCGGGCTCATGATCGACCCGGCCGAGAACCGCGGGGTGGAGAACGGGCCGTTCTTCTGGCTCCGGCTCAACCTCACGCCGCAGATCCCCGCGCCCCTCGCGGTGACGGCGCGGCTCGTGCACACCCACATCGACAGTTCACAGCGGACCTATGTCGGCTTCGCGTTCGACTTCCGCTTCAACCCGTCGCACGAGCGGTTCGTGATCGATCAACTGTGCCGGTATGTGGCGCAGGTGCAGCGCGACAGCGTGCGCGGCGGCGAGACCGAGTCGGTCGCGACCGGGACCTGACTCACCAGCGGTAGGAACTGATCACGACGCGGTCCATCGGCTTGTCGAGCACCCACATGCGGATCTCGCCCTCGATGGTCTGCATAGTGATCGGGTTCGTGCCGCCGTTGATGGCGGTCGTGAGCGAATCGGTGGTCACATCCATCGTTTTGGTGATGCGCGCGTCGGTGTTCTTGTACTCGAGCCGGCACTTGCCGCCGTTCGCGTTCATCGAGATGTCGCCCCTGATCTCGGGCGAGACCACGAGGTAGATGTCGCCGTCCCCGGTGACGAGCGAGATCGGCTGATCGAGTTTCACCGGCGTCTTGACCTCGATGGTTCCCTTCGGGGTCTCGATGTCGATGGCGCCCGCGATGCCGAGCGCGCGGATCAGGCCGCCGCCCGAACGGATGCGCAGGCCCTCGGCGGCGGGCATGCGGATCTCGAGATCGACGAAGAAGCCGGACGGGTCGCTCGTCGAGGTCGTGGTGATGGCGACCGCGGGCAGCCCGCCCCGGTCCTCGACATTCACCGTGACATCTACGGACGAGACGACGAGATCGAGGTCGAAGTGGGCGGGTCCGTCCTTGTCGAGCCGAACGGTGGGCTTGACGGTGATGTCTTTGGCGTTCTCGTCGACGCGCAGGGTGACATTGCCGCGCAGGTTGCTGATGTCGACGGCGGGCCCGGCGATGGACACATCCGCCAGCGCGGGCGCCTCGGTGCGCAGCGGCTCAAGTGATTTGGTCGTGCATCCGAGCAGGCCGGCGGCGGGGATCGAGAGCAGCGCAAGGGCCGCGAGGATGCGTGCGGGTCGAAGGGTCACGGTCGTCTCTCCATAGCGTCGCGCGGGGATCGAAGTGCTCGTCAGTGGTCGTCGGCGTCGATGACGCCTGTCGGTGCGGCGTCCGGGGGCCGTCCGAGAGAAGATATCGTGTCATCGGCCTCATCGCCGCGAAGATCGGTCGCAGGGATCCGTGGGCGGTCCTGAGGCGTACCGTTCCGAGGCAAGGGCTATCGAACCACTGCATCGGGGATGCCATGCGAGAAGTGCACACACGCAAAGTTGGACGGATCCTGCTGACCGGGGCGTTGCTGACCACAGCAGGCCTGTCGGCCGGATGCGAATGGTGGCTTTCGATCACCCAGGGGTCGCTCGACATCGTCGAGGACCTGATCTGCCCCGAGTGCCCGAAGGGCCCGAGCCAGCCCCACATCGACGGCGGGGGCGCTCCGGGGACCAGCGTCCCGGGTGAACCCTCCGAGGGCGCCGGCGATCAGGGCGACGACGAAGAGCCCGAGGTCAATGCCGGGAGCGAGCGGGTCGCGGCGATCGTCGCGGGTCGCCGCTGGCGGGTCGACGCGATGACCGCCGAACTCGCGACCGACCACGACGGGTTCGCGGTGGTCGCGGTGTCGACGAAGGTCTCCATCGCGGGCGTCGAGGGCGAGGCGACGGTCTTCGTGCCCACGGGCGAATGGCCCGCGGGAGAAGCGTCCGAGCCGGTGATGTTCGAGGTGGGTGAGTCGCGCGTCGCCGCGCGCCAGAACCCCTCGATGACCATCGGCGGCAAGGAATACATCATCGAGTATGTGTCGACCACGGCGCGGATCGACGACACCCCGGCGGGCCCGCGCGTGCGCGGCGTCATCGAGGCGCACGCGGTCTCGCTCTCGCAGGCCGGACGCGCCGACGCGAAGAAGCAACTCGTGCGGCTCAGTTTCGATGCCGATGTCGAATGAGGACGATGAATCAGTCGGATGTATCGGTGTGGGCGAGTTCGGGGTTCCGGATATAGGGGATCGCGGCCACGGGCGTCCCGGTGGGATCGTGGCGCTCGGGGATGAGCCAGCGGTTGAACTGCGGGCCAGCGCCTCCGAGTTGAGATTCGACGACCCGCGCGGATCCATCCCACATGGCGATATTCGCGACGCCTTCCCCGTGCCACCAGCCCACATTCGCGCTCATGCCGCTGAGTTGCGCCTGCGTCATCGACAGGGGATACGACGCGCCGCCGTCAACAAGCGCAAAGGTGTCCGAGGGGTAGATGAGCACCTGGTCAGGAATATTCCAGTGGTTCCAGCGTTTGGTCGGCCTTCCCACGCCGTCGATCGCGCCGACATTCGCCCATATCCAGTCGTTGGCGTAATAGGAGTTGCCGTAGATGAGCCCCATGGAGTCCGAACCGTTGTCGTTGATATAGACACCGTTGGAGCCCTCCTGCTGCCGGAGAGTCATGCCGTTGCCGGCGTTGACCGCGCCGTTGTCACGAGGGCAGATGAGCACATCGAGTCTCGACCGCGATTTCTCGTCAACGCCGAGATACGGGTTGAGCGGGTGGGTGCGGATGTTCGTCTGCTGACCGAAATGATTGTGCGTTCTCAGATCGTGGCCGGCCCATCTGCCCGCGAACGGGGGATCACGATGGGGGAGGCGCTCGGTCTGGTGGTTCGGGAAGTACCGCTTCTCGGCGATGTAGGAATGCCATGCGGGCATGATGTTTCGCTGGTTCGCCTGACAGATGGTGTCGCGCGCGCGATCGCGCGCGATGCCGAGCACAGGAATGAGGATCCCGATCAGCAGCGCGATGATGCTCACCACCACGAGCAGTTCGATGAGAGTGAAGCCGCGTTGGACCCTGACGGCGCAGGATCGGCGTCGGGCGGTCGCGGGCGTCGGTTGGCGATGGGGCACGGCGGTCATGGCGGGTCTCCCGGTGCGCCTCTCTAACTTACCCCGATAATCGGATCACGCAAGGTTTTCCCGCTCCCGGGCCTGCCCGGGGGCGTCTCGGGGTTCATCGGCCACGCCGGTTGAACCGATGGAATCCTCGTTGGAGGCGCCCGTCGCGGAACCGCCCCGGGGGTGGCCGCGTCGGATCTGCGCCCTCTCAACACAGGCCGAACTTCAGGAGATCAGAGTCCGCCATGGCGCTACTTACCGCTCGAACCGTGCTGTCGTCGCTCGCCGTGCTCACCGGAGCCGCGTTCGGAGTTGTCTCTCCCGCGTTCGCGGGCCCGGCCGTGGCGCCCTCGGTCCGCGTGACGATCCCCCCGCTGACCGAAGGCGAGCCGTTCACCGGCTGGATGACGCTCTACCTCATGAAGCAGGACGCGAACCTCCCTGCGGTGTTCACCCCCGCGGACGGCCCGTTCCTCGACGACCCCCAGCCGATGTACAGCATGTATGTCGAGGGCGCGCGATCGGGCGATGTGATCGAGTTCCGTCCCACGATGGGTTTCCCCGGGCCGTACTCCGAGATTGAAGCGGGCAAGTACCGCGGGCAGGTCGTCTTCGACCGCGAGCAGTCGCACACCTCGTGGCTCAACGAGTACAGCAACCTGTACACGCCGATCCGCTGGTTCGAGATCGACGATCGGCCGCAGGTGCTGCAGTTCCCCATCATGAACAACGCGCTGAACACGCTGCCCTCGGTTCCCGATGTCGAGACCTTCAGCATCGAGAGCCCGACGATGTCGGCGTTCATGGGTGAGGACACCTCAATCAATGTGAGCGTGCTCTACCCGCGCAACTACGACCCGAACCGCGAATACGCGACCGTGTATGTCATGCCCGGCTTCGCGATCACCCGTGAGTTCGGCGGCGACGAGCGCGAGGCGTACCTCTACGGCGCCGAGCGTGTGCGCAAGCCCGACGAGCACGACGCGATCTGGGACGAAGCGTTCCTCGTCACCGTCAGCCCCCTGGGCGCGTGGGGGCACTCGCTGTTCTCCGACTCGCCCGCGAACGGGCCGATCGGCACGGCGCTCGTGAACGATGTGATCCCCGGGCTTGAAGAGCGCTTCCCGCTCTCGACCGATCCGGCGTCGCGCCTTCTGCTCGGCCACGGCGCGGGCGGATGGGCCGCGATCTGGCTCCAGATGAACTACCCCGAGGTCTTCGGCGGCGCGTGGGCGTCGAGCCCCGATCCCGTGGACTTCCGCGCGTTCTTCGGAACGGACATCTACTCCGACCGGAACTTCTTCACGGACGCCGACGGGCAGCCGCGCGCCTTCTACCGCTCGGGCGGGGTCGTGCGCACCGCGAACCGGGAGGCGGCCGCGATGGAGGAAGTCATGGGCCCGGGACTGACCTCCGCGAAGCAACTCGCCGGCTGGCAGGCCGCGTTCGGACCGATCAACGACGCGGGCGACGGCCCCGCGCGGCTGTTCGATCCGGTGACGGGCGACATCGACCCGCAGGTCGCGCAGGCGTGGCGCCAGCGCGACATCGGCGACCTCGTCCGCTCGCGCAGCGAGCAGTACGGCCCGATCTTCCGCGACAAGATCCGCATCATGGCGGGCGCCGCGGACAACTTCTCGTTCAACAAGGCGGTCGAGATGCTCGCGTCGGAACTCCGTTCGCTCGGGTACACGGGCGGGTCGGGGTATGTCGTGATCGAGGAAGGCCTCGACTTCGGCGCCGCCGAGACGCAGACCCGCGAGCGGATGTACGCCGAGATGCGCGACGCGCTCCGCGCCGCGGGCTTCGACGCGGGCAACTGATCGAGTCAGAGCGCTTCGTCGCCCTCGCGGTGCTCGGCCTGGTGGTCGATGCGCAGGTACCGGCTCAGGTGCTTCACGCCGAAGTAGAACGGCGCGGTGTCCACGAGCGCGGCCACGGCCTTGAAGGCGTACCCCGCGCCGATGAAGGTCAGCAACTGAACCCAAAGACTGCGCGAGTCGTCGATGGGCAGCGCGTGCGCGTAGAAGTGCGTGATGAGGATCACCGCCGTCGTGTCCACCAGTTGGCTCGGGAGCGTTGACGCGTTGTTGCGCAACCACAGCGCGCGGCCCTTCGTGAGCCGCTTCCAGAAGTGGAACAGGTACACATCGGTGAACTGCGCGGCGAGGTAGGCGACCATCGACGCCAGCGTGGCGCCCATCGCCAGATTGCGCACCTGGAAGAGCGTCCAGCCCGTCTCGACATACGCCTTCTTGGAGGCGTCGAACGCGGGTGGCGGCGGCATGCCCGTGGCCGGGTCGAGCGGCACGAACCCCGGAAGCGTCGTGCCTACCCACAGGATGAAGATCACCCACATGTTGATGAGCAGCCCGACGAAGACCACCCAGTTGGCGCGCGCGCGGCCGTACAACTCGGAGATGAAGTCCGTGCACAGGAAGGTCAGCGGGTAGGGGAGCACTCCCACGGCGACGGCGAACACGATCGGGTTGTCGCCCACGAGTTTCCCGAACGCGAACCCCCAGCCCGTGTCCGTCTCCCCGACAGACGCGAGCACGAGGAATCGCGTGATGCCCAGGATGTTGAGCATCGCGAGCGTCCCGATGAACAGCCCCGCGAGGATGACGAAGGTGCGCTCCCGGCGAATGTGGAGCGTCAGGTCGTCGAGGCGCGCCAGCCCGGGGTAGGCGGCCTGGCTGGAAGGGTGGATCTGCC
>CAYGLT010000005.1:0-10933 GCA_964350875.1 uncultured Phycisphaeraceae bacterium
GCGGTCATCGGCTGCGTGCATTCGCGGTCGTTGCACGCCTGGAAGCGCACGGCCACCTTGGGCTCGCCGTGCCATTCGTCCTCGGTCGAGCGGTACGCGGTGATGTCGAGCCGGAGCGTGCCCTTGTGGGTGAGGATCGGCGCGATCTGTCCCTTGGCGACCTCGGGCTCGAAGGGCTCGCCCTCGGGGTAATCGCACCCGAGGATGATGCCGCGGCCGTTGGCGACGCCGATCTCCAGACCGACGAGCCCCTCGACGCGTTTGTCGTTGGGGACATCGTCGCCGTAGGGCTTGTTCGCGGTGATGTGGTAGCCGTCGCGGATGCGCAGTTCGATGGTGAACTCCTGCGCGTCGCCCGGCGCGAGGTGGAAGCCGTCGACATCGGCGAAAACCTCGACGGGGGGCGCGACGGGTTCGCTCGGGTCGTTGTCGGGCCCGATGCGCGGGCGCTCGTCGACCATCCCGTACTTCGCGATGAGCGCGGGGTCGATCGCGAGGAAGCGGCGGAGAGCGCGCGTCGAGTTGATCGCGCCGAGCGGGGTCTCGTGGACGGGCGCGCTCATGGACGCGAGCAGGTGGCCCGCGCGGTCGAGGTGGGCGGTGTCGCGCGTGAGTTCGTGGAGGTCGAGCAACGCGTGGAGCATGACCGACTGGCCGCAGGGCATGGCGCCGTCGGTGCGCGAGACGGCGCGGACGATGAGGTCGTCCTGATCTGCGCGGGTGTCGTACAGAGCGCCGGTCTCGTCGCCGAACTGGGCGAACGCGCGATCGACGAGGTCGGCGGCAGCCTCGATGTGCGGCGCTGACGCGCGGCCCATCGCCTCGCTCGCGCGGGCCATGCGCACCAGCCCGAGCGCGAGCATCGAGTAGTCCTCGAGGAACGCGGGGGTCTGGGCGCCGTTGCGCCAGATGCGCAGAAGGTTCCCGTCGGCGTCGCGCATGTTCCCGAGGACGAACCGCGCGGCGGACTGAGCCGCGTCGAGGTACTCGGGGTTGTTGAGCAGCGCAGCGCCGTCGGCGAGGGCCGCGAGCATCAGCCCGTTCCACGACGCGATGACCTTGTCGTCGAGGTGGGGTTGCTTGCGCGTCGCGCGGGCCGCGAAGAGTTTGCACTTGATCTGCCCGAGCCGCGAGAGGAACTCGGCGGGCGACATGTTGAACCGCTCGGCGAGGCGCTCGGGACGCTCGTCGAGGACCAGCACATTGCGCGGCGGGAGTTGCTCGTGGTGGGGGTCCTTGAAGTTCGGGCCGCGATCGAGCGAGAACGCCTTGAGCGCGAACTGGAGGTCGTTGGTGTCGAGCACGGCGGCGAACTGGTCGGGCGTCCAGAGGTAGTTGTCGCCTTCCTTGCCGTCGACTTCGGCGTCCTGCGCGGAGGTGAACGCGGATTCGTTCACGCGCATTTCGCGAAGCGCGTAGTCGAGCGTCTCGCGCACGGTGCGCGCGTAGAGCGACTCGGGCGCGTGCGGGTCCTGCTCGAAGCGTTTGCTCGCCCGCGCGTAGGTCGAGGCGAGTTGCGCGTTGTCGTAGAGCATCTTCTCGAAGTGGGGGACCGTCCAGGTGGGCTCGACGGCGTAGCGGTGGAACCCGCCGCCGATCTGGTCGTTGATCCCGCCGAGGGCCATACGGTCGAGCGTGTGGGCGACGGCGGCGGTGAGCGCGTGCTTCGACTGCGCGTCGATGGGGTCGTCGAGGCGGTCGAGGAGGAACTCGATGAAGACGGGCTGGGGGAACTTGGGGCCGCCCGACGCGGCGCCGAAGCCGCCGTTGGTCCGGTCGTACATGCGGATCAGCGCGTTGGAGGCGGCGTCGATCTGCTCAGCGCCGATGCGCACCGGAAGCGTGCGCTGGCCGAGCGTGTCGCTCAGCATGTCGGCGATGCGCGCGGCCTGGGCGTTGATCTGCTCGCGGCTCTCGCTCCAGGCCTTGGCGATCCCGCCGAGGATCTGGGTGAACGAGGGCAGGTTGTGGCGGGGCTCGGGGGGGAAATAGGTCCCGGCCCAGAACGGGGCGAGCGAGGGCGTGGAGGGGTCGTCGGTGGGGGGCGTGAGGAAGACCGTCGTGGGCCAGCCGCCCCGCCCGGTGAGGGCTTGGCAGGCGTGCATGGCGATGTCGTCGACATCCGGGCGTTCCTCGCGGTCGACCTTCACGCAGACGAAATCGCGGTTGAGGAGCCGCGCGGTGTTCTCGTCCTCGAAGGACTCCCGCTCCATCACATGGCACCAGTAGCAGGTGCTATAGCCCACGGAGAGGAAGATCGGGACCTGACGACGCCTGGCCTCCTCGAAGGCCTCCGGGCCCCACGGGAACCAGTCCACCGGGTTGCGGGCGTGCTGGAGCAGGTACGGGGAGGATTCGCGGGCCAGACGGTTCTCTGGGCGATCGGCGGCGACGGAACGGGCCATTCTCGGCTCCCGAGGGGGATTCTGAGGCGGGAAACGGAAGGGTAGGGCGGCCGGACCTACGGTTTGGTCCCCGGAACCACGCCGAACCGCCGTTCGCTTGCTTTCCGGGGGTTCGGGCCTACCCTTCCGCTCACTCAAGAAGTCCCGCCTGAGGAGGCGTTGCTATGCCCCGCGTTTGTCACTTCACCGGCAAGAAAACTTCGTTCGGCAAGTCCCGTACCTATCGCGGTCAGAAGATCGTGAAGGGCGGCTTCGGTCTGAAGCCCACCGGCATCACTCGCCGCACCTTCAAGCCCAACCTGCAGAACGCGGTCGCCGAGGTTGACGGGACCGTCAAGCGCATCAAGGTCTCCACCGCAGCCATCCGCGGCGGCCTGGTCGTCAAGCCCGTCAAGCGTCGCTACGGCTACACCCGTCAGCAGAAGCAGGACGCGGCGTAAGCCGACCGATTCTCTGAACCACCGACGCGGTCCGAACGGGCCGCGTTTTTCTTTTTGTCGTCACACCTTCTCCGCGATGATCTCCACCAGCGGCGGCGTGTAGACGAACGCGTCGGGATCATCGCTCGCGCGGGCCCATTCGCGCTCGAACGCGATGCGCTCGTCGCTGGTGATGGCGCCCATCTTCTCGAGTTCGGGGATGAAGTTCTTGTAGAACGAATCGGGCCACGCCCAGAGGGTGTCGGTCGGTCGCGCGACGCGCAGTTGGGGCGTGATCTCGCGCACGGTGAGGCCGGCGCGGCGCATCATCCCGGGCAGACGCCCGCCGATGTTCGGATCGCCGCCGCGATCGCGCCACGATCTCTCGATCGCAAGGATGACGCGGTCGTAGGCGTCGTTCGGGGGCGCGAGGCGCATCGCCCGGTAGTTGAAGTAGTCCTGGACAATCAGCCGGCCGCCGGGCTTCAGCAGCGCGGCTGCTTGTGCGACGACCGTTTCAGGGTCCTTCACGAAGCAGAGCACCCAGCGCGCGTAGGCGGCGTCGAACCTCGGTTCGCTCCCGAGCGCGCCCGTGAGGTCGTGCACATCGCCGGCATGAGCCTCGATGCGATCGACCCGCCGCGCCGCGGCCTGCGCGCGGAGGTGCTCGATGTACAACTCCGCTTCGTCGATGGCGACGACCGAGCCGTTCGGACCCACGAGCCGCGCAAGGTCGAAGGTGGCGAAGCCCGGGCCGCACCCGATGTCGAGGACGGAATCGCCCGAGCGGATCGCGGCCCGCTCCCAGAGTGCGCTCGTGCGCGAGGCCCACAACTGGTGCTGGAGGCCGAGCCGGTCGAGTTCGGCCTGATTCACGCCCAGGATGTACGACTGGCGTGCGGGGGAGATCGGCCCGTAGGTGGGATCGGTGGCGCTCATGCTTGGATGGTAGTTGGCCCGCCAAAACGAAAGCGCGGGCCGGACAATCGTCCGACCCGCGGCGTGTGCTGGCTGCTCGTGGGTGATCAGTCGAGGCGCTTGGCGCTCGAGGTGTTCACGATCCGCATGGTCTGCTTGACCTCGGGCATGGCGGCCATCGTCATCGAGAGCACGATGACCGAGTTGCTGCTCAACTGCTGGAGCATGTCGGTGTCGGTGCTCCACTTCACCGAGCCGTCGATGCTCGACTCGTCGATCGACATCGACATGCCCTGCTGGGCGGCGGCGGGATCGGGAACGAACGACGCGCTGCCGTTCACGAGAACCGTGGCGATGCCGGAACTGATGCTCTCGAGTTTCGAGTTGGTGACGATCGAGATCACACCGAGCGGCGGGGCGGGCGCGTCCTGCTTGTCGCTCCACTCCGTGCCGGCGTCGATGAGTTCGTTGCCGTCCTTGAGCACATAGAAGCCGACGACCGCGGTGCCCAGGCCCTGCGCGCCGATGGCCTGCGCGACGAGTTGGCCCTGGGGGCCCTGGGGAACGAGTTTGTCGATGCCGTCCACATCGGCGTTGGCGCCGGTCTTGTCGAACTGGATGGTGAACGACTGGCCGACGACGGGCCGGATGAACTGGGCGATCTGGCTGTTCGCGTCGTTGGCCGCGGGGCTCGAACTGTCGAACGAGTCGGCGAGCATCGGCGACTCGAGCGTGGACTTCACGCCCTCGATCGTGGCGCGGACGGTCGCGCCCTCGTCGGTGACGGCGGTGACCTCGCACGCGATGGTCAGGGTCGACTCGACATTGATGTTCATGTCGCCCTGGGGCGACTGGATGAGTTGCTTGGCCTTGTTGGTGAGTTCGTACTTGGCCGTGGCGCCCTGGACGAAGGTCGGGCCGAGGTTGGCGCCGTCGGCGGCGAGCGCGCCCGTAGCGACGAAGAGGGCGGAAGCGATGGTCAGGACAGTGCGGCGCATCAAGGAACTCCGGGCGGATTGGGCACGAAGTCGGCGGTCGCACACGCGGCGGCGAAGTCGTGACTGGGACAAAGAACTGTAGGTGCCACCCCGGGAGGGGTTGCGGAACGCGTGTTCGGGGTCAGTTCAGCACGCCCACCGCCGCGCACACCTTCTTGGCGGCGTCGGCGAGGTCCGTCGCGGACTGCATCGTCGGGATGTCCTTCTTCGCGCCGTCGAGGATCTTGCGGCCCTGCTCGACATTGGTGCCCTCAAGGCGGACCACGAGAGGGACCTTGAAGCCGACCTGCTTGGCGGCGTTGACGATCGCCTGGGCGATGACATCGCATCGCATGATGCCGCCGAAGATGTTGACGAGCACGCCCTTCACGGCGGGGTCGGAGAGGATAATGCGGAAGCCCTCGGTGACGGCCTCTTCGGTGGCGCCGCCGCCGACATCGAGGAAGTTGGCGGGCTCGCCGCCGAAGTGCTTCACGGTGTCCATGGTGGCCATCGCGAGGCCGGCGCCGTTCACGAGGCACCCGATGTTGCCGTCGAGCGCGATGTAGGAGAGGCCGTACTCCTGCGCCTTGAGTTCGGACGCGTTCTCCTCGGCGGGGTCGGCGAGCGCGGTGATGTCCTTCTGGCGGAACATCGCGTTGTCGTCGAAGTTGAACTTGGCGTCGATCGCGAGGACCTGCCCGTCCTTGGTGACGACGAGCGGGTTGATCTCGGCGAGCGCGCAGTCCTTCTGGGTGTAGAGCGAGGCGAGTTTGAGCATGATGCTCGCCGCCTGATTCACCTGCTTGCCGGTGAAGCCGAGGTCGAACGCGAGGGTGCGCGCCTGGTGGGGCTGGAGGCCCGCGACCGGGTGAATGAGCACCTTCTTGATCGCGTCGGGGTTCTTGTGCGCGACTTCCTCGATCTCGACGCCGCCCTCGGAGGAGGCGATGAGCACATTGCGGCGCGACGCGCGGTCAGTGGTGATCGCGAGGTAGAACTCTTTCTCGATGTCCACGCCGGCGGCGACGAGGAGTTTCTTGACCTCGAGACCCTCGGGCGGGGTCTGGGGCGACTTCATGCGGTTGGAGAGCATGAACGACGCGGCGTCGTTGGCTTCCTTGGCGGAGCGCACGAGTTTGACGAAGCCGGCCTTGCCGCGGCCGCCCGCGTGGACCTGCGCCTTGACAACGACGAGGTCGGTGTTGGCCTGCTTGCTGGCGTGCTCGTACGCGGCGGAGGCGCCGGACGCGTCGGTGAGGACCTCTCCCGGGGGCACGGGGATACCTGCGGAAGCGAGGAGATCGCGCGCCTGGTGCTCGTGGATCTTCAAGGGAGTTCGTCCTTCGGGGCTGAGCGCGCCGGAAAGGGCGCGGTGTGTGTGCGTGGTCAGGAAACAACGCGGCCCGCACGGGCTGGTGAAAGCCGGGCGGGCGTCGCGGGTGAGTCGGTGTCGCGGGCGGCGTCGCTCGCGTGGTTGCGGTCGGGACGCCCGGGTGTCGGTCAGTGTTTATTTGTCGGCGACATTCACAAGCCGGCCCATGCGGCGCTTGCGGTTGATGATCGCGCGGCCGCCCTTGGTCTTCATGCGGGCGCGGAAGCCGATGGAGCGCTTGCGCTTGATGTTGCTGCAACGTCTTTCGTAGTGCATCGAATCGACTCCGGCGGGTCGCTGAGGGGGCTTGGATCATGGCCGAACCGTCGGAAGGTGGCTCGGCGGGCCGAGAGGATAGGCCCGTGGTCGGGCCCGGGCCAAGCCCCCGCGCGAGGGAGTTGGGTCGGTGGGGGTCCTGTTCGGTATTCGGCGCCCGCCAAGGTCGAGATCTCGACAATCTGAACCAGCGCAAGATCCTTGTCTGAGCGGAATTTGCCGATACATTGGATCGGGCGGGTGTTCGCCGCCCGACAGCCGCGCGTGCTCATTGGCCGACCCCCTCGCCCGCGAAGCCGAGGATCAGGACGACCAGTCAGCCCTCGCGTCTGCAGCGAATCGGGGCCGCGCGATCACGGGGATCGCGGGGCCGGTCTCTCGAGGGAACCGCGCCGGAGGGCGCGGCTGGCAGGCATCACGATGAATCAAGAAACCTTGCAGGCGGCTGAGCGGTTGCTCGGCGTGCGCTTCCAGAACGCGGCGCTGCTCGAAGAGGCGCTGACGCACGCGTCGATCGCCGACACGCGGCTGCACTCGAACGAGCGGCTCGAATTCCTGGGCGACGCCGTGCTGGGCATGCTTGCGTGCGAGCACATTTTCCTCGAGTTCCCCGACCTGCTCGAAGGGGACATGACGAAGATCAAGTCCACGGTCGTTTCCCGGCGCACCTGCGCAACGATCGCAAACCGCCTCGGTCTTCCCGAATTGTTGAAACTCGGGAAGGGGATGCAAACGCGCGGCGATCTTCCTTCGTCGCTCGCGGCGGCCGCGCTCGAGTCGGTGATCGGCGCGGTGTATCTCGAAGCGGGCCTCGACGCGGTGCGCGCGTTCATCATGCCGCACCTCGGGCCGCTCGTGCAGCGCGCCGCGGACAGCGGGCACCAGCACAACTTCAAGTCGGTGCTCCAGCAGCACGCGCAGCAGGTGTTCGGGTGCAGCCCGGCGTACCTGATGCACGCGGAAGAGGGCCCGGACCACTCCAAGCGCTTCCTCATCGGCGTGCAGATCGACGATCGCGTATTCCCCGCGTGCTGGGGGCGCTCGAAGAAACAGGCCGAGCAGCAGGCGGCGCTCGCGTCGCTCCGTGAACTTGGCGTGGCGGTGGAGAACGGCGAAGGCGAAGTCGTGATCGCCGGCGCGAACCTGAACGGCAAGGCCGCGCCCGTCGCAGAAGACGACTGAGCGGTCAGTTCAGGTCAGTGATGCGCGGCCAGGTCGCGGGATCGACCGCGATGCGCGGGGGCTCACTCTCCCACGGAAGCACGGGCCTTGGCCAGACGCTGCGCACGCCGCGCGCGTCGACGCGCTCAACGCCGACGATGAGCGTCCCGTCAGGCTCGAACGCCTGCGAGGGGATGTCCGCGAACACAACCCAGCGGTCCGCCTCGCGCCGGACGACAGCGTCGATGGTGTCGCGTGTTTCCTCCCCCCAGGCGTCGTACACGACGCGCGTGGACGGCTCGCCCGCGCGGAGTTCGAGCGTCACGCGCGGCATGTCGCGGGTCCCGAAGCAGACGCGCAGCGTGTCGGTTCGCTCGGAAGACGCGTCATCCGGGGTGTCGAGGCATTCGGCGTACAACTGCCATTGCTCGGAATTCGGTTTGCGTTGGATGAGCGCGGCGGTCGCGTGCGCGGCGTCCGGAAGCGTGATCTTTCCGGTGAGGAGCGTGCGCATCGTGTGGGGGAGCATCAGCGGCCCGATGCGCACTCCCGGCGGGTTGATCTCGCGCGGCGCGGCGACGGCGTCGAGCGAGGTGGACCAGTCGCCCACATCGATCCGGAACGCGCGGTCTGCGGGCCGCTGCCGACAGCGCAGTTCGATGTCGGTCACCGACCGCGCGAGCAACGGGTGCAGAGTCGCGGGATCGCACGAGGCCGATGGCGCGACGCGTGCGGCGACAAGGTCCGCGGCCCCTGACAATTCGGCGATGAGCACGCGCGTGCCGAGTTGGGCGTAGTCGTCATCGATCCACGCGAGCGCGCGGGGCTGCGCGTCCACCCACTGCTGTGCGCGATCAGTTGCGGCGCTGCGCGGCACGGTCGGGTCGAGCACGACATTGAACAGATCATCGAGCGTCGAATCCGCTTCGGGCCACGCCGGCGCGATCACGCCCCCCGGAAAGATGAGCGACCGGCCGAGGGTGCGTTCGACCCGGTCGGCGATGGAACGGCTGGTGTCGCCGAGTTGGATGACCGTCGCGCGGGCGCGGAGTTCCAGCGCCTCGGCAAAGGCCTCGATCGCTTCGTCGTCGAACACACCGAACGAGGACGCGTCGAACCCGAACGAGCGTATCGCGAGTCGGGCGCGCCAGCGGAGCGACGCGTCGGCGAGCGCGGGGCGAAAGCGCGAGAAGGCGATTGGCAGGTCCGGCGCGTCGTCGCGCGGCGTGCCGTAGGGAACCACGCGGACGATCTCGACGAGTTGATCGCCGACCGAGAGCGAGGCGCGTTCCTCAACGAGTTCGCGTGGGATGAGGAGGAAGGAGAGTTCGCCGCGCCCGTCGCCCGGATCGACGCGCACCCAGCGACGCGCGTTCACCCATCCGTCGTGCGTCTCTGGCGGTTCGCGGCCGATGGTTACGGCCTCGATCGGTCCGAGCGTGCGCGGATCGAGGTCGGTCGGGACCGTGGCGATGGGCACGAGCAGAACCGGCGAGTGCGTGCCGAGGAACGCGCGATTGCTGGCGGGTGAGAAACCGGCGAGGGTGGTCTCGTCGAGAACGAACGGCAGGTCTGTGGTTTCGGAATGCTCGGCGCCGTCGGGATCTGTCGCGTCGACAGACGGGGTGCTCGCGCAGCCTGCGAGCAGCAACGCAGCGACGGCGAGCCAGACAGGCGCGCGGGTCACGCGTCGCGCGAGGCGGCGCCCGCCTCCATGGGGGCCTGGAGCGGAAGCGTCGCGATGATGGTCTCGACGATCTGGTCGGTCGTGGCGCCCTCGGCCTCGCCCTCGAAATTCAGGAGGATGCGGTGGCGCAGGGCCGGCGCGGCGATGCGCTTCAGGTCATCGATGGAGACCGCTGCGCGGTTGTCGAGCAGCGCGAGGACCTTCCCGGCGAGGATCATGGTCTGCGCGGCGCGGGGGCTGGCGCCGTAGCGCACGAACCGGTCGACGATGGGCGGCGCGATTCCCGGCTCGCGCGACTGCGCGCCGGGGTGCGTCGCGAGCACAACGCGGACGGCGTAGTCCTGCACATGCGGCGCGACCTTCACGCGGCGGACGAGTCGCTGGTGCGCGAGCAGCGTGTCGGCGTCGAGCACGGGAGCGACTTCGGCGGTCTGCACGCTGGTCGTTCGCGTGAGGATCTCGCCGAGTTCCGCGCGCGACGATCCGCCCACGAGGAGTTTGAAGAAGAAGCGGTCGAGTTGGGCTTCGGGCAGGGGGTAGGTGCCTTCCTGCTCGATGGGGTTCTGGGTGGCCATCACGAAGAACGGCGCGGGGAGCGCGTGCGTCGTGCCGCCGACCGTGACCGAACGCTCCTGCATGGCTTCGAGGAGCGCGGACTGGGTTTTGGGCGTCGCGCGATTGATCTCGTCGGCGAGGATGATCTGCGCGAAAAGCGGGCCCTTCTGGAAGACGAAGCGCCGGCCTTGCTCGTCGTCGATGACGATGCTCGTGCCCGTGACATCGGCGGGCATCAGGTCCGGGGTGAACTGGACGCGGCTGAAGGTGAGACGCAAGGCGTCGGCCAGCGTGCGCACGAGGAGCGTCTTGCCCAGTCCCGGGGCGCCCTCGAGCAGCGCGTGGCCGCCCGCGAACAGGCAGGTCAGCACACCCGAGACGATCTCGCCGTGGCCCACGATCGCCTTGCGGATTTCCCGTTCGACGGAGGCGTAATCGTCGCGGAAGCGGCGGATGGCGGCCTCGGCGGCTTCGGGCGTCGCGAGATCGTCGGGCGGTGTGGGTCGCTGCTCGGTCATGACACCGGACGGTAGCCGCTTTCGCCGGTCGGTGTTCGGCCGGAATGACAAACGCGGCGCCCGGTGGGGGGACGCCGCGTCGAGTGAACCGTGCAGGATCCTGGATGGATCAGGCGGCGTGCGCGCAGGTCGCGGAGGTCTGGACGCCGAAGGGGGAGTAGGGGACGGAGTTGGTGTAGGGGGTGTTGTAGCCGTTCGAGGGAATGGTGGTGTTCTGGCCGTAGAGGTTGCCGGTGTTGATCGGGCCGTTGGAGACGCCGGAGATCGGGCCGCCGTTGAAGGTGGGGTTGACGGTGTTCACGAAACCCTGGTTGAACGAGGGGGTGGTGTAGCCGTTGAAGCCGGGGAAGGTGTTGATGGGGGAGACGAAGGGCATGAAGCCGCCGAAGGGAGTGACGGACGAGAACGGGGTGTTCCAACCGCCGAGGCCGTTGACCGAGCCGTTCCAGCCGAGACCGACGGGGGACTGACCGGTGAAGCCGTTCCAGGTGTTGAACGGGGTGTTGAAGAGCGAGGTGGTGTTGAGGCCGTTGAAGCCGATGGGGGAAAGGCCGTTCCAGCCGCCGACGAACGAGGGGTTGATCGTGCCGAAGGGGGTGACGCCACCGAACGAGTTGAACTGGTTGTTCCAGCCGAGGCCGA